>CAMVJE010000033.1 GCA_947167745.1 uncultured Treponema sp. | reverse complement strand
CAAGGCTTCCTGGTACGCTGCTATGCTTCATCGCTTGGACGAACACACGAGTTGTCCGCCACTAAATACAATATAAGTTACGCTTGGCGAAAAGTCAAGCGTAAGACTTGCCTTATTTCACAATCTCAGCCAGTGCTTTCTTCATACCTTTAGACTGAATATCAGCCAGGTGACCTGCAACTGCTGCTTCAAGTCCTGCAACCTTTGTCAAATCTTCCTTCCAGAAGTCAACATTGCTCAAGACTTTGTTTGCGATAACTTTTGCATCTTTGGTCTCTTTGTTGAGAGCGGCAAAGAATTCCAGAACAGGAAGTGTGTCCAGGTTCTCGTATTCGCCGTCTTCCCGCTTAGAAACGAGACATTTCTGACCTTTTGCGTTTTCTTTGATTTCGGTTCCGTTGTAGAAAGCGATGAGGGCTGCAATTGAGAAGCCCAGCAGCTTGGGAACAGAGCCGTTCTTCTTTACTGACTGGAGAACTGAAGGCAGACAGCGTGTCCAGTATTTTGCGACTGAGTTCAAAGAAATCTCAATCAGGCGGTGCGGGTTGAAGGGGTTCTGGAAGCGAGTCCATACATCCTGTGCGTATTTTTTCAGGTCTTCCTGGTCTCCGTCGATTGAAGGAACGATTTCGTTGAAGATGATGTCGTGCATGAATTTCTGAGCATCAGCATTCGGTGTGTTGAATCCTGATCCGACTTTTTCAGAACATACGATATCCTGAACATAGTTCGAACCTGCGAGGAATGCAGCCAGAACTGAAGATGTGTGTGCACCGTTCAAAATGCGAACCTTGCGTGTGTGGTAGTAGTCCATGTTCTGAACCCATTTAACCTGAAGGCCTGCTTTAACGAGTGGAAGTTCATCTTCGTGTGATTTTTTAGATTCGATAACCCAGAAGTGGAAGAGCTCAGCTGAGTCGAGGAGTTTGTCCTCGTAGCCCAGTTTTTCGCAGAGGTTTTCTGCCTGAGTTTTACCGTTTTCTTCTTTTGCGAGGAGTGGGAAGTATCCCGGAACGATGCGGTCAACGAGACATGAACAAACGTCACATGCTTCGTCGAACCAGTTGATGAAGTCCGGGCCCAGCTGCCACATTTCTGCATAGCGGAGGATGTTGATGCGAAGGTTAAGACCGGCCTGGTCGCTCAATTCACAAGGAATCAAAATCAAGCCCTTAGAAGTGTCGCCCTTGAATGCCTGGAAGCGTTTGTACAGGAATGCGGTGACTTTTGCCGGGTAGTTTTTCTGGGGCTTCTGGTCGAGAGTTACTGGAACGCCGTCGATTTCTGTGTCAAAGCGGATACCAGCCTCAGTTGTGTTAGAAACGAGAAAGCGCAAATCCGGGCTTGAAGCCAATGCAATATAGTCGTCATAGTTTGTGTATGGGTTGATTGAGCGGCTTACAGAAGTGATTGCTCGTGTTTCAACAGTTGGTTTTCCGTCTTTCATGCCGCGGAGAACTGTTGTGTACAAGTTGTCCTGAGCGTTCATCGCGTCAATCATGCCTTTTTCAAGTGGCTGAACGATTACGATGCTGCCGTTGAAGTCTGTTTTTTCGTTGACGATATCAATCTGCCAATCTACGAATGCGCGCAAGAATCCGCCTTCACCAAACTGAAGGATTTTCTCTGGGCGTTTTACTGTCTTTACTACATCTTTAATTGACTTAAGAGCCATACTAATTGAACCTCCGGAAGTTCATTAAAAAAATTTGTTCTATTCTATCACTAATTATAATTTGTGTCATGTGTTAATGATAAAGTGAATTATCAAATGCAAAACTTAAAAAAATGTATTTGTAAAAAAAATATATAACTTGTAAAAATACCGACATCGTTGTAGAATAGAAAAATGCAAACTTCGCATTCTGGAAGAAGACTTGGTTTTATTCTCTCAACAATTCACGCTGGCTCAGCATTAAAACTATGGCATAAACTTGTTGATCGTGCCATGCAGGATGAAGGAGCTTTTTTTGTTTTTCCAGGCGGCAAATTGTATGCAGGAGATGCTCCAGAAAAACTCCGTAATGATATTTATAAACTTGTAACACCATTAAATGTAGATGGAGTAATAAGTTGGGCATCAAGTATAAGTGGGTCTGTTCCAGTTGCTCAAGTCGAGGATTTTCATAAACAGTTTGAAAATCTGCCTTATGTTACAATCGGTCAAAAAGTTTCTGGGCATCCTTGTGCCGAATTTGATGCCTATACTGGAATGAAAGAGCTTGTTCGTCATTTCATTCAAGTCCATGATGTTAAGAAAATCGCATTTATCCGAGGTCCGGAAACACATACTTCTGCAGAGGATCGTTTTAGAGGCTATAAAGATGCTCTAAGCGAAGCAGGTTATGAAGTAATCGACAATCTTATAAGCGACCCGTTGAGCTGGTATGATGGTGAGCAGGGTGCAATTCAACTTTATGAAGAGCGGGGGCTTATTCCCGGGAAAGATTTTGAAGCTCTTATTTCCGCAAGTGACTTGCTGACTTTTTCTGCTGTTAATTATTTTAAAATGAAGGGGATTAGAATCCCCAAAGATTTGCTAGTCGGTGGATTTAACGATACTGAAGAAAGCCGAATCTCGATTCCTTCATTATCAACAGTTCACATGCCACATGCAGAGCTTGGTATCGAAGCTTACGAAAAAATCTCAAACATTCTCAAAGGAATGCTTGGTGTAACCGATTCAAATTTGCCTGCCTATCCGGTTATTCGAGAAAGTTGTGGCTGTGTGCATTCAAAAATTTGGTCTGCGTCTGATTTGCGTGCAAAAATCCGTTCAAAAGAGCAGTTTGCCGGCGAGGTTTGCCGGATTTTCCGTCTTAATCCTGAGACCGCAAATTTAGATCCAATGCTTACAGCCCTTTTCGAAAATGATAAATCAAAATTTTACGATTTATTTACTCAGAGGGTTACAACATTTTTCAATAATGATGGTGATTTACTCAAAATATTCAATACGCTCTCTGTTTTCAGAAGCGTAACCTGTCTTTCTCAGGAATATATCGAAAAAATTATCCGCCATATTGCGGTTCTTATTCCTCGCATTCAAGAAAGAGTTCTCATCGAAAAACAATATAAAATCAACAAAACAAATGAGATAGTCACTTCGCTAAAAAACTCATTACTTCTGGTTTTTGATCGAAGCAAACTTATTCTTTCTTTAAAGGAACATCTTTCAAAAATTGGCATCAATACGATGGCTATTATTCTTTATGAAGATGAAAGTTATTCAACCTATATAGGCGGTTATAATGTAGCCGATGAAATCCGACTGGAAGATGTCCGTTTCCCAAGAGAGTATCTTGTTCCTGATCGTTATTCCTCTGATTTTGACAGGGGAGCCTATATCGTTCAGCCTTTATTTGTTGAAGACCGCTCCTATGGTTACATAATCTGCAATTATTCAGGCTGTCAGGGAATAGTCTATGAAGATTTGCGCTCTTCGGTGAGTTCTGCGCTTCAGAGCATCTTCCTTTTTGAACAGACAAACGAAGCAAAACAGATTGCTGAGCAGGCAGAATTTGCAAAAACTGAATTTTTTGCAAATGTCGGCAGCGATTTGTGCGATCCGCTTAAGAATCTTTCGGCAAAGGTTCAACAAATGGAAGAAAATATTGAGCGTGGTATAATTGATAAAGATATTCTTTCTGAGCAGCTTTTGTTCCTCCGTTCTCAGATTGACGCTCAACTTGAAAAGACAGAAACGCTTGTAGATTTGACTCGTTCTCAAGTCGATGACCTTCCTATCGATAAAAAGCTCTTTGATATTCGTCAGATTCTTCCGGGTAGTGTTGCGGCAAATCTTGACAGGCCATTTCCACTCCTCTTTGGTGATTCCGAGCGTCTTAAGAGGGCGTTACAGACTATCTTTGATTATGCCGAGAAGATGCCTTATATTTCCGAAAAGCTTGATGGTGTTCATATTGAATTTTATTCCAATCGTTTTGACTGGCAAAAACCCGAACTTCTTCTCGCAGAAAAAATTATCCTTTTGCAATATGGTGATATCGTAAAGTCTTCCAATTATGCAGAAGTCAATTTACCGTGGCCAAATCTTGCAGGTTTACCCCCAGATGGTTCTGTTTCTGAAAATGCAGCCGTTTATTCCTTCTCTGAGAATGTTTCAAAAGAGCATCTTGATATAAAAACAAAATATTTCTTTGCTGAGAATATTGAAGAATCCGGGATAAATGGAGTTGTACTTTTCTGGGAGCCTGATTCTGCCCCTATCGATGAATGGATTAAAGTATACGGTCTCAGGCGTTCAGATTCAATATTTAGGGCGCCGCTTATTTGTTACAGTCGAAACATGATAGGTCACAATTTTGTCGACATGCTTGAGCAGAAGATTAAAACTCAGCGTACGGCCCCTGTTCTTTTTGTAAATGCAAAACATACCCATTACGGCACATGGGCGACTGATTCAAATACAGTAAGCATTTTGTCAATGGGCGAGTTTGATAAAATTCTTGAAGAAATCACACCGTCAATTATTGTGTTTGAGTCAGTTGATGAAGACAGTATTAAAAAAATTCGCCAAAATCCAAAAACTGTTCTTGTACCTATTGTTGTTCTGCCCGATACTGTATCTACAGATGAAGAGATTGAATTGCTTTGCTCGCATCCCCGCATAATTTTATGTAACCGGGGAGCTGCTGAATCAGAGCAGTTTAATGAGCGCATAAAGGGAATTTTGGCAGGAGATGAAATTTTACCTCCTCACACTGGCGCTCTCGTCAAAAAGGCTATATTATATTTAAATAGAAATGCTTCTCACCAGATTGTCCGATGGAAACTTGCGGATACGGTTCATGTCAGCGAAGATTATTTGACTAGAATTTTTCACAAAGAAATCGGATTAAGTTTGTGGGAATATCTAAATAGGTATAGAATATATATAGCGACAAAAATGCTTCTTGAAACCAACGATACAATTTACGAAATTGCTGAAAATGCTGGTTTTCAAGACCAGGCATATTTCTGTCGCGTCTTTAAAAAGATTTATGGAGTTCCACCGGGCAGAATCCGTTCGAAATAATTATAAGAGAGTTCGGTTTTGTCCAATAAGACATAAGGATTTTTAAAGTATAATTAGGTTACCAAGCGGTAAAATAAAATATTGAGGTTAGGTATGAACGCACAAGAAACAAATGTTCTAAGCACTCCGAAAAAGGATCTCTGGAAAAACGTAAAGAGACATTTTTCGGTCTATGCACTTCTTATCATTCCGGTTGTTTACTATGCTATCTTAAAGTATGGTCCAATCGTTAATGGTCAGATTGCTTTTAAAAACTTTGCTCCTGTAGATGGTGTTTGGGGAAGCGTTTGGGTTGGATTTAAAAATTTCAGCACATTCATCCATTCATTCTACTTTGGAGAGTTGTTAAGGAATACAATCCTTTATAGCTTGGCTAAGCTTTGTATTTCGGTTCCGCTCTCAATCATTTTGTCTGTTGCATTGTATGAATGTACTCATAATGTGCTTCGTCGAGTGGTTCAGACGCTGGCTTATCTGCCACACTTCCTTTCTTGGGTTATCATGTATGGTATCCTTCTTATTTTGCTGGCTCCTGGTGACGGCCTTGTAAACGATATCATTAAAGCAGCCGGCGGCACACCAAAAGACTTCCTTACAAATACTGGTGTATTCCCGGTTGTAGTTGTTCTTTCAGACGCATGGAAGGAGATGGGTTGGGCAGCTATCATCTTTATTGCAGCTCTTATGGGTATTGACCCGTCATTGTTCGAGGCTGCTATGGTTGAGGGTGCATCAGCAGTTCAGCGAGTATGGTATATTACTATCCCATCAATTAAGCCGGTTATCGTTACGGTTGTTCTTCTTAAGCTTGGTACAGTTCTTGACGCTGGATTCAACCAGATGTTCATGTTGTATTCTCCTGCTGTATATTCGGTAGCAGATATCATTGATACATGGGTTTACCGTCAAGGTCTTCTACAGTTCGAGTTTGCTCTTGCAACTGCAGTTGGTATCTTCAAAGGTGTAATTGGTATGCTTCTCGTTATGATTTCTAATAAAGTCGTCAAGAAGATTACCGAATCATCACTCTTGTAATTTGAGGTGCAAATAAAATGGAAAAACCAAAGACAGTAAAATTAACATCAGGTGACCGTGCATTTTATATTGGTGTAAACAGTTTCCTTGTTTTCATCGGTGTAATCATTGCTATCCCTATCATTAGTACAATTTCATCATCTGTAACTCCAAACGGCTACATCGGAACTACATTTGATAAATTCATTCTCATGCCATGGAAATGGGATGGAGCTGCTTATAAAGCACTTTTGGGAAACAACGGCTTTGCCCTTGCTTTCTGGAACTCAATCAAAATCATGCTGTTCGGTGTTGTAACATCATTGTCACTCACTGTTCCAATGGCTTATTGTATGTCAGTACAGGATTTGCCTGGTCGCAAAATCCTTAACTACTTCGTACTTATCCCATATTTGTTCAACATTGGTGTTATCCCAACATTCTTGGTTGTAACAAATCTTCACCTTACCAACCACTTGTGTTCAATCTTCTTGCCTGGTGCAATTGGTACATACAACTGTTTGATTATGCGCGGCTTCTTCGAGGGTATTCCTGAATCTCTCAAAGAATCAGCTCGAATCGACGGTGCGGCAGAATGGTATGTTCTTGTTTCTATCATTCTTCCTTTGTCAAAACCAATCATCATGACAATCGGTTTGTACTATGCAGTTGGCTACTGGAATGACTTCATGCATGCCTTGCTTTACTTAACAGAAGCATATCTCCAGCCACTTCCAATCCTTACTCGAAACATCTTGTTGGGTGCTTCAATGAGTGAAACTTTGGATACTGGTACAGCCTTCGGTGCAGCTTCAATTTCTTCAATTAAGGCTGCTTGTGTATTCCTTTCTGCTATTCCTATGATGCTCGCTTATCCGTTCATCCAGAAATACTTCACAAAGGGTACAATGCTTGGTTCTGTAAAGGGCTAATTTCAATTTGTAACAATCCGAGCAGGCAATTGTATTGTTGCTTGCTCGTTTGTATTAAGCATAAACACATAGTTTGTGCAAAATAAAAATTTGATTTCATTTGTTTTCAATTAAGGAGGAAAAAAATGAAAAAGTTAATGAAGGGTGTTGTTGTTTCAGCAGCAGCTCTTGCAGCATTGGCTATGGTTTCATGTGGCAATGGTAAAGGCAAGGGTAGTGCAGTAGACATCGAACTTTGGTATGGTGCTGCAGCATCTGAAGCAGGTCCGATTCCAGCTGATTGGGTTGGTTATCAGATTGTAAAAGACAAGCTTAATATCAACCTTAAGCTTACAAACTTGCCATCATCAGAGGCTGACCAGAACACAAAAGTTAATGCCGCTGGTGCAGCTAATACATTGCCAGACATCTTCATGGTTTCAAATGAAGTATATGCTACTCTCGTTCAGAAAAAGTTGCTTGCTCCAGTTGATTCAATGTACAGCAAAATGCCTAACCGCACTGCAAAATTGTACGATAAAGATTCACGCGCATTCACAACTATCGACGGACATTCATATGCACTCGCTCAGCCGGGTTCAATCGTTCGTAACGAAGGCGTTCTTATCCGCAAAGACTGGTTGGATAAACTCGGTCTTGCTGTACCAAAAACAACTGAAGAATTCTTCAATGTAATGAAAGCATTCACAGAGAAAGATCCTGATGGAAACGGCAAAAACGATACCTACGGATACGGCGGATACCTCGAAGTTTCTGCTACAAACGAAGGTCTCGGACGACGCTTCGACCCACTCTTTGGTGCATTCGGCGTTGCTGGTACTTGGAACTTGGCTTCTGCTAAAACAGCAGGTCTTAACCTCTATAAACCAGAATACTATGACGCAATGGTCTATGTAAAACAGATTGTTGACGCTGGTGTTATCGATCCAAACTGGTTGGCTTATAAGAAAGATGACTTCCGCGCTGCTTGGAAACAGGGACGCTTTGGTATCATGCGTGAGCAGAATGCTGCTTATGCTGCAGAAGGTAACTACAAACCATTCGACAACAACTTCCCAGATGGTGAATGGATTGTTGTTGAGCCTCCAGTAGGACCAAAAGGACAGTCTTCTGCAGGTACATACTCACAGGCTTATCGTATGTACGCTGTTTCTACAAAGGCTGCTAAAGAAGGCAAAATGGACAAAATCGCTGAACTCCTTGAATGGATGTCTTCAGACGAAGGTTACTACCTCCTCGGATGGGGTCAGGAAGGAATCAACTTCGTATTCGACAAGAATGGCGTTCCAACAACAGCTGGTATCCCAGACCCAACAAAAGCATATTCAGATGCTGCTATGATTCCACTCACACAGCTCCGCAATATGGTTTACTACAATGGCGATATCGAATTGGCTGCTCGCTACCCAACTTGGTATGCTAAAAATGGTAAAGAGATGTCTGCTCTTAAGACTCTCCGCGAAATGCAGGCTAAAGCTTGGACAGCTTGTATCGGTCAGGACAAAATGCCACAGCCAAATGCTGACGTAAAACGATTCTACGAGCAGGGTGTTGTTGAGTTCATGACTGGTAACCGTACTCTTAACCCAACCGAATGGCAGAAATTCCTTGATGAATTCGACAAAATCGGTGGTAAAGAATGGAACGATGCTGGTGTTAAACTCGCTAAAGAGAAAAACCTCATCAAATAAGTTAAGCTAAACGCTTGATTTAAAAGGCACTGGATTATCCCAGTGCCTTTTTTTTATCCACATAAAATTGAAGTTTTTCCACAAAAAGTCCACAAATTGTGGAGAAATATGTGGAAAAGTCACTAGTTATACACATTTTACGCACTAGATATCCACAATAATGAAAGTAAAAGTGGAAAACATTAAAATAATCTTGTGAAAAAAATATTGAACTTTGCCTTGCGGAGAAATAGCTCTTTTGTTAGACTTTAATTATGAAGAATGATTTTAGAAATGAACTTGCTGTGTGTGGTTTTGAAGCGGTAAAGGCCCTTACAAAGTGTAATCCACAGAAAATTCGCCGTTTTTACTATACCCGTGACCGAATGATGGATTTTAAGGATTTGTTTAAATCTTTGGCTGAACGTAAGGTGCCTTATAATAATATAGCGGAAGGTGAACTTGAAAAGTTGAGCGGAACTGTTCACCATCAGGGAGTGGTTGCAATGATTGAGCAACCTGAAATTCCTCATTTAAACACGGAGATTACTGACAGGTGGCTTCATAATAAAGAGAGTGCAATTTTACTTGATCGCGTTGGCAATGCAAATAATTTAGGTGCTATTGTTAGAAGTGCAGCCTTTTTTGGTTTTAAAAATATCGTTATACCGCGTGATGAAGAGCAGACTTCTATTACTACAAGTTCATACCGTGTTGCTCAAGGTGGAATGGAATATGTAAATGTATATTCTATTCAGTCAATTGAAAAACTTCTTGTATCGATGAATGGAAAAATGATTCGATTTGGAACGGATGTTCGAGGCGACACCCCGGTGGAAGATATTCCGGAATTATGTTCAGAAAAAAACAAGCCTGCTCTTATTGTTCTTGGAAATGAAGAGCATGGTATTTCAGGGCTTGTGCGAAGAAACTGTGACGCGCTTATTCGGATTCCTTTTGCGGAAAATCTTGATACTGATAAAACACAGCCAATTGAAAGTCTGAATGTAGCTCAGGCAGCGGCAATTATTTTGTATGAGTGCAGAAAATTATCCAAATAAAAAAAGGCTCCCGTTAAGGGAGCCTCAAATTTTATCGGTTCATTTCGGATTGCTTGCCTTTAGTTTGGTGTGCTTTTATGATTGAACTGATTTCAGCAAAGTCAGAAAGTGGGAGGTCACCGAAGATCGTGTTCTTGGTGGCACATGTTGCGTTTCCGAATTCAGTTGCTTTTTGCGGATCATCATATTTGAGAAGACCAAAGAGAACGCCGGCACAGTATGCATCCCCGCTACCGATTCGGTCTACGACATCAATGTCTTTGTATGGCTCCTCTGTGTAGAATTTATCGTCTTTTTTGGAATAAACGACTGATGTAAATGAGTGAACTTTAGGACTGATGACTTCGCGCATTGATGATGCGATGTAGCTTATATTCGGAAAATCTTTGCAAAATTCACGGTGCATATCTTCGAGGGAGCCTGTTTTCTGGAACATACGACGGCAACTTTCTTCGGAGATGAAGAGAATGTCAACGAAGGGGAGAATTGACTTGATTGTAGTGCGCGCTGTATCTTCGTCCCAGAGATTTGCACGGTAATTTACATCGAAAGCGATTTTTGCTCCTGCAGCTTTGAATTTTTTAATCATTTCAATGGCAAGATTACGTGTATTATCGCTGAGAGCAAGTGTTATACCAGATGTATAGAACATGCGGGCTTTTGTATATATATCTTCGGGAATTTCTGAAGGAGAAATTTTTGTAATTGAAGAGTTTTTGCGGTCATAAACGACAGTCGGCTTTCGTGGATATGCGCCGTTTTCGTAGTAGTAAATACCGACGCGGGCTTCTGGCGAATCATCAAAAATAATGTAATCATCGCTTACACTTGATGCACGGATTCGATTTTTGATGAAGGTACCCAACTGATTCTTTGGAAGACGGGTGATGATTCCTGTTCGCAAGCCTAAAAGTGAGACTCCGGAAGCTACATTGAGTTCTGCTCCACCAGCGTGCTTTTTAAAAGAGTCACTTTTGCTGATAAGTTCATTAACCGAAGGCGAAAGACGAAGCATGATTTCGCCGAATGTAATCAAATCAAATTCTTTGTGTTCCATATTCTTCTATTTTATCCTTTAATCGGAGTGTAAACAAGTGGAAATCGTTTCATTTTCACCTTTATATTCCGATAATAATAGTATGAGTGAAAAGGAAAAAAAGAATAAAAAGAAAACCGGTCTTGGTCTTGCTATCTGGATTCTTTTATTTTTAATTATATTAATTGTTTTTTTGGTAAAACAGGAAGAAATTAAAGAAAATTTTGACAAATCAGGAGCAACTGCTCTCATCGAAAAGAAAATCGGAAAAGAAATTTTTGATGATAAAAAAGACTCTAAGAAATCAGAAGGTTCTGAAGAAATCATAATTGACTTGACAAAAAAATCAAAAAAGAATGAAGAAAGTGTGAAGACTGAACAACCGAAAATGGAAGAAAGAGTAAAACCAGAGCAGGTCGTAGAAAAAGAAACTACCGTAAATACAGAAAGTAAAAAAACATCAGTTGAACCTGAACCTGTAAAAGCTGAGAAACAAGAGAAACCTGTGGAAGTGGCTAAAAAAACTGAGGAGAAAAAAACTGTACTCCCTGTGAAGCAGCCGGAAAAACCACAAGCACAAACTGTTGTCACGCCTCCCTCAAATACGACTAAAACAAAAATCTGCTTTGTGGCTATAGATTCTGACGGATTAGTTTTACGAAAAGAAGTAAGTAGAAGTGTTGCAAAAGAATCTCCATTGTTTGAAGCCTTGAATGAACTTTTGAAAGGGCCATCTGCAAGTGAATCAAAAACTGGATGCCAGAGTTATATTCCAGCTGGTAGTAAATTACTAGGAATTTCGATTAAGGATGGAATCGCAACATTGAATTTTAATGAAGAATTTCAGTTCAATAGTTATGGCTCTATGGGATCGAATGTTCAATTAATGCAAATCGTCTATACAGCGACAAGTTTTCCCACAGTTAAAAAAGTACAGTTTTTGATTGAAGGGAAAAAACTCGATTATTTGAGCGAGGGTGTTTGGGTTGGAAGTCCTCGCGGACGAAATGATTATTAGTTTACAGGAAAGGCCGCTCCGCTATGGAGCGACGCGCTTGCGCGGTGCGAAGCACTGAGCGTTAGCGAATCGCGGAACAGCGACAGTGATTATTTTTTGCGTAAGATTAATTAAAACTTGCTAAAATCGCGTTGAAATATTTTTTGTTTGATTCGTATGCACCGGCAAAAACTGTGAGTGTAAAAAGTCCGACTGTTTTTGAATCGATTTCATGCAGGTATTTAAAGTCATAAGTGTAGCTGTCGGTTTCGGAATGATATGAAACTTGCGTGAAGAGGGTTCCGTTTGCTTTTGTTTCAATTTTTTGGCTTTTCCAGTTTGGATAGACGAGTTCGTTCCCCAAAAGAAGGCGGCGTTTTAAAAGAGGAATCTGATTTTCCATTGGGGAAGTGACTTCGTTGACAGTGAAAACAGCCAAATTTTCTAAAGTGTAGAAATTTTCGGCTGCTGCATTCCAAGATGTATCCAATTTTGCCTTTAGTTCTGTGGAATTTTCATTTGCTTTATAGTTGATTTCTATTGGCTTTGCTTTTTTATTTTTTTTGAATTTGTGATTCTTGTCATTGAATTTTTCTTCAATGCCAGCAAATTTGGCGAAACTCTGATCTTCACCAGAAATGAGCTGACCTGCCGTGACGATTTGCAAGAGAATTTTTTTGCTGGCCGACTCGATGCGCTCAAGATTGAAAACAGGAATAAGCGGATTGAAATATAGAGTTACGCTGCCACCAAACTGGGCATAGTCCTGATAATCGCTTTTGGGTTGAGAAAGTTCGCCAACATTTTGACGTCGCTTTGTCATTTCGTAGAAAAAATCATGGATGTAATTGATTAAATCTGTGTCATCTGGCTGAATTGTGCTGAGAATTCGCTCGCCTGTAAGTTCAAGATCTTTTTTTTCTGGATCGACCGTAAAAAGAATGTGAATAATTTTTTCTGGTTTGAACGAATTTCCCTTGCCTGTCGCGGGAGCATAATATCGAATCGCATAGGTCGAATCATCATAGTAGAGAATACCTATATAAGATTCACGCTGAAAACTCATGTCGTGGTAATAAACATATTGGCCGGAAAAATCTGGAATTGAATTGCTGACTGCTGGTAATGAATAAAAAAATGAAAATTGAATAGCAAAAAGTGAAAGGAAAAGAATTTTTTTGAAGAATTGTTTCATAGCTGTCCTTTGGGGATTTGGGGAGTAAACTCCCCAGAATTGATATTAGCCGTTGAGTCTTGCCAGTTCTGCTTTAACAAAAGAGATTGCCTTTTCAGATGCTTCTGTTGCAGGAAGAAGTTCGGCTTCGCTTGCGGCGCGGGGCTTGAACTCAATGTTCGGAAGATTTTTGTCACCAATGGTGATTCTAAGCGGAATTCCGATAAGCTCCATGTCGGCGAATTTTACGCCAGGACGCTCGGCGCGGTCGTCAAGCAAAACTTCGATTCCGGCGGCTTTAAGCTCGTCGTAGATTTTGTCTGCGGTTTCTTTCATGGCGCCTTCGTATTTGATTGGAACGATGCAGACCTGAAATGGAGCGACGGTCATTGGCCAGATAATGCCTTTTTCGTCGTTGTTTGCCTCGATGATTGAAGCGAGGGTGCGGTCAACGCCAATTCCGTAGCAGCCCATTGTCGGCTCTGTTGGTTTTCCGTTCTGGCCGAGGAAGGTTACATGCATTGCTTTTGTGTATTTGTGGCCAAGCTTGAAGATGTGTCCAAGTTCGTTGCCCTTTTTCTGGTAGAAAACGCCTCCACAGCAGGCACATTTGTCGCCTTCTTTGACAGTGCGGACATCTGCATTGATGTATGGAGTGAAGTCACGGAGCGGCTCAACATGCTTTACATGGTAGCCGTTTTTGCCAGCTCCAGTGATTGCGTCGTGCATTCTGGCCTGGCCGTCTTTGATTACAGAATAGTCAACGACGAGAGGGCATTTTGATGTCATTGGGCCTACAAAGCCGTGGCCTGCCTGAGCGTATTCGAGAATTTCTTCGTCTTCTGCAAGAACGACTTCGCTTGCCTTGAGGGTAGCGGCCAGTTTTGCTTCGTTTACATCGAGGTCTGAGCGGATGCAGACACAGGCGTAAGAAAGCGGGTAGTAGTCGCCGGCAGGATCTTTGACCCTTTTCCAGTTTTTTGCACAGTCGAGGGCAGAGTAGTCGAGTGAAGAATTGATTACGCGGTAAATGAGGCACTTGATGAACATTTTTGGTGACTCATCGAAGAATTTTTCCATGTCTTCGATTGAGAAAACATTTGGTGTCTCAACTTCTTCGAGAGCTTTTTCTGTTACGGCAACTTTTTCGCCTTTTTTGTTTGTTGAGTCGTCGAGGGCACATTCAGCCTTTTCGACATTGGCGGCATAACCGCACTTTTCGTTAGGACAGATGATAAGAGTGTCGTCGCCGATTGGAGACTCAACCATGAATTCCTCTGAGCCGCTTCCGCCCATTGCGCCTGAATCAGCCTTTACAGGAATGATTTTGAGGCCAAGCCGCTTGAAGATGCGGAAATAAGCTTTTTCGTAGGCCTTGTATGACTCGTCCAAAGATTCGTCATCAGCGTTCATGGTGTAGCCGTCAGCCATGATGAATTCCCGGCCTCGCATGACACCGTATCGGGGGCGAATTTCGTCACGGTATTTTGTGTTGATTTGATAGAGGTTTACAGGGAGCTGCTTGTATGAGTCGAGGCCGTCGCGGACGATGGCAGTGTAGGCTTCTTCGGCTGTTGGAGAAACAACCATGTCCTGCTCGCCGCGGTTTTTTGCCTTGAGCATTTGTGGGCCCATTGTTTCCCAGCGGCCAGATTCTTTCCAGAGTTCGCCCGGTACAATTACGGTCGGCTTGAATTCCAAAGCGCCGGCTGTTTCGTTCCATTCCTCACGGATAATATTTTCGAGTTTGTAAAGAGAGCGTACGCCCAGCGGAAGATATGTATAAAGACCGTTTCCAAGTTTTCTGGTGATTCCTGCCCTGAGCATGAGTTTGTGGCTCGCGATTACGGCTTCGGCCGGAGCTTCGCGGAGAGTTGAAATATAGAATTTTGAAGTTTTCATAGAAGATATTTTATTGAAAAGCAAGGGGTTTTACAACTGAGGGGAGAAACACAGAAGGGGAGATGTCTCTCCCCTGGGGTTCAAGCTTTGCTTTCACCCACACCC
>CAMVJE010000032.1 GCA_947167745.1 uncultured Treponema sp. | reverse complement strand
GCAGACGAGTATGGACAAAATAATAAATCGCAAATGTATAAAGAATTATTAAATCCGGAATAATAAAACTATAATTCCACATGCAAATCTCTCCGTTATTGAACTGTTCTTAATTATGAATCACACACAAGAGATTAGCAAGGAAAAAATATTTAACTCTTATTATTCCAGAGAATTGCGCCTAAAATTCTTCCAAAGCCATGGCCGCTTCTTCCCACTGGGAATTCAGTTCGTCAAGCTTTTGCGAAAGTTCTGCGATTTTAGTCTGAACAGCCTTTGCTTTTTCGCCGTTTGAGTAGACTTGAGGATCTGCCATTTTGTTTTCTTCGATTGACTTTTCTTCCTCAACTCTGGCAATTTCTTCTTCGATTTGAGAAACGCGCTTTTCAACCTTACGCTTCTCTGCCTCAAGTTTCTTTTTTTCTTCGTAAGAAAGACGGGCTGAAGATTTTTCGCTTTCCTGCGGTAGGGATTGTAGGGGCGGCGTAGCCGTTGATAAGCTGCTTGCAGCGTTCAATGAAGCGTTAGCGGAACCCCGCAAAGCCCGGCCAGCCGAAAGGCTGGAACCGCCTTTCCCCTCAAATTCCGCATTTTGCATTATGGATTCTGCATTGATTCGCTCCATGTAATAACTGTAGTCACCGGGGAAGGTGCGGAAATGGCCAGGTTTGAGCTCCAGAACACGGGTTGAAAGTTCTTCGATAAAGCCTCTGTCGTGACTTACGAAAATTACCGTGCCACCGAAATCTTTGAGGGCTTCAAGAAGGACATCTTTTGAGTGCATGTCCAGGTGGTTGGTCGGTTCGTCGAGAATCAGGAGATTGACCGGTTTAAGAAGAAGCTTGAGCAAAGCCACGCGCGCCTTTTCACCGCCCGAAAGCACGTCAAGGCTCTTGAAAACATCGTCGTCCCGGAAAAGGAAGGCTCCAAGCATGTCACGGACCTTTGGAATCAACTCAAGGGGGGCCTCGGCCTCAATAGTCTCAAGGATTGTCGCGCTTCCTTTGAGGGTTTCGGCATTATCCTGCGAGAAGTAGCCGACCTGAACACCCGCGCCAAGCTTTACGCTGCCTTCAAAATCGCTGTCAACGCCGGCAAGTATTCTGAGGAGGGTTGATTTTCCGGCACCGTTATGACCTGCGACAACCAGCCGGTCGCCGTTTTCGAGAAGAAGGTCGAGGTTATCAAGGACTTTGTGCACACCGTCGTAAGATTTGGTGATTTTTTCGAGGGTTGCCACAAGCCGGCCTGAATGCGGAGCGGGCGGAAACTTAAAGTGAATCTTTTTGAGACTTTCCGGAATTACGATTTCGTGCTCCAGGATTTTGTCGAGCATTTTCTGGCGTTCCTGAGCCTGGGCTGCCTTTGTCGCCTTTGCACCGAAACGGTCTATGAATTCCTGCAAGTGGCGGATTTCTTCCTGCTGTTTTTCGTATTCTTTTATGAGGGTTTCAAGCTCTGTTTCGCGCACCTTTTCGTAGTGAGTGAAATTGCCTGCATAGCGGTGGAGCTCTCCGTTAAAAAGCTCGTAGACTTCGTTGATTGTATGATCAAGGAAGTAGCGGTCGTGGCTTACGAGAAGGAAACCGCCTGAATAATTGCCCAAAAATTTTTCAAGCCATTCGCGCGCCTCAATGTCGAGGTAGTTGGTCGGCTCGTCGAGAAGAAGGATGTCCGGGTTGACCATAAGATTTTTGGCAAGGGCGATTCGCATCTGCCAGCCGCCAGAAAATTCCTCACATTTTTTGTCCAGATCTTCGTGAGAAAAGCCCAGGCCCATCAAAATCTGCTCGGCTGTTGCCTGCCGCCTGTTGAAGCCGGAATTTTCGATTTCGGTGAGAATGGCATCGTGGCGTTCGAGAAGGACTTTTTGATTTCCGTTTCCCGCCTTCAGGTCATCGCCGATTTTGTCCAGTTCTTCCTGCAATTTGTAGCCGAATTCAAAGGCCTTGTCCGCCTCTTCACGCAAGGTGCATCCGTGATGGGTGAGCCCGCTTTGAGGAAGGTAGGCGATTCTGGCATCTTTTGAGACAGAGCGGTTGCCGTCATCGGGCTGAATAAGGCCAGCCATTACCTTGATGAGGGTTGATTTTCCTGTTCCGTTTGCTCCGGTGAGGGCAGCTTTGCTCCCGGCCGCAAGATTTACGGAAACACTTTTAAGAATATCGCGGTCGCCAAAAGCAAGCGACACCTTGCTGAATTGTACAAATGCCATAAAAAATCCTATAAAATTCCTCACGGATAGGGAGCGTTAAAAAATTGCAAGGCAATTTTAGCGACTCTCCGAAGCAGCTGTGCTGCGTAGGCTTTAGAGCACACAGAGAGTCGGAACTTGACAAATCAAAAATCTCTCTGTGAACTCTGTGCCCTCTGTGAGGAATTTATCTATTTTTTTCGAAGAACAGAATCATCGGACTTGCGCTTCGGGCGGTAACTACGCCGTCTTTTACAGGAGCTTTAGATGCGTCCTCAAGCCTCAAGCCTGTATCAGTGAGTTTGTAGAGGAAATTCACGCCATTTTCCATGCCGGTAAAGTGCATCGTGATTACGCCGTCATAAGAAGATTTGAGGGAATTTGCGATAAAATAATCCAGAGTAACAGTGACCGAGCCAAGAGCCTGATTTGAAATAATAGATGGCTGCAGAAGTTTGTAATTGCTCCAGGTTACAGAATTTTCATTGTTAAATTTAATCGTTCCGTAATTTGAGCTTTTAAAAACTGGACCGGCTTTTGCGATTCGCTTAAGTTCGTTCTGCCGGCGAGTCATTTCGTTTTCAATGAGTTTTTCGATATCTTCGCTCAGGGCCACCAGAGTTTCCTGCTTTTGTTTGCCCTTTTCCATGTACTGCAAAATCATGATGTCAGAACCAGCC
The DNA here is from genome assembly GCA_947167745.1 of uncultured Treponema sp. The sequence continues at coordinate 12,812 of CAMVJE010000032.1, read as the reverse complement.
CCGCGGATGGACATTTTGAGTTTACTGCCGGTGAATTCGTATTCCTTTTCGGCTTTCTTTGTGATATCAGTGTAAGTCCATGAGCCGCCAGCATTTTCTGTATTCAGGACTGCTGTGCCTGCAAATTCTGAATCAGCATTTTCCAGGATATTGATTCCGAATGAGAAGCCGTATCCAGGATTCAAACGGTTCACATCTATACGGCCGACTTTTATCATATTTTTGAAGGATTCAGGATACCACTTTTTTGCGATGATATTCTGAATGATTGCCCTGTCACCCGTCTTTGATTCGCCTTTCAAATCATCCATTTTAATGGAAGAATCTTGCATTTGCGCCGAAACATCGAAAGATTCTGCCTGAAAAAGAGCGAGATTGTGGGAAAAACACCAGCCGTAAGTGCCTGTTTCGGTGAGGACTCTAAGCCACTCGCCTTCCATGTTGCCCTTTCCATTTGTTACGGCCGCACCTGTTCCGCGATACAGGCAGCGGATAATTTCGCCCTCCCGCAGACGGTAAACCTGTTTTGAAGTGTTTACCGCATCAGAGCGGATTGGAAGGCCGTCAAGTTTGACCCGAGCGTAAGTATGCTCAAATTCAGAAAAGCGCTTCTGCTGTTTAAGTGCGCGGGATTTACCTTCAGGCTCTGTTGCCTGCCAGAGAGGAATTTCAAAATTCTCTTTTGAGCCGGGAATTGAAACGACATAAACATGCGAAATATTTGACTTAATGTGAACCTTTAAGATAGTTCCGTCAGCAATTCCGTGTTCGGGATTTGACCAGAGGAGCACACTGTAACCTAAAGTTTTTGTACAAGAACAGAAAAGCCCTGAAAAAATAAAAAATGCTAAAATCAAAATAGAAAATTTCTTCGACATAGTGGGGAATATTATAGTGAAAAAAGAATGGCAAGTCTCCCCCTTTATCCATTTTATCCATTTATGCACTTAAGTCCGGTGTAAAAGTTGACAAGCAAATAGGGGGGGGGTAATATGGATAAGAATTTCATAAAACTTGGGAGTTTATATGTTTAAAAAATTATTTCCAATTGCAATCCTTTTTTGTCTTTTTTTTCCTTCATGTTCATCTTTTACAGGTTCAAACGAAAGCGCAAGTATTAATCTTGAAATTACAGGTAGCCTTATAGAAAAGCTTGCAGAATCTTCTTCTACCTCTTCAAGTGCACGTTCTATTAGCGGCCTTGAGGGTGTAAGCCAATACAAAATAAAAGCCGTGCTTACGGCAGACGGAAGTGAATATGTAGAGGAATCTTTTATTCAAAAATCTTCTTCATCTTCTGTCACCATAACATTCCCGGCCGTTCGGGCAGGCTCAAGGGCAAAGATTATTGTACAAATCCTTATTGGAAATTATGAATACGCTCGCGGAGAGAGTGATGAAATAACAGTTAAAGAAGGCTCTAATTTTCTTAACATAAAGATTGGGAAAAATGCCATTTTACCGATCCTTCTTTATAATAAAATCGATTCTGAAAAGGTCTTTTCTTTGTATGGCCCAGATTCTAATGGCAAATATAGTGTAACGCTAGGCAGCGATAGTGTTTCATTTACTCGCAAAGCAAAGTTATTTGCTTTTATTAATGGAGGCGAATCTCCTGCCGATGGTGATTTAGAACTTCCATATACACAATCTGGCGATTATAAAACCTATTATACGCCAACCTACAGTTTTGGAGACAACTGTCTTTACTGGCTTTATGAAAATAAAGTATATGTTTACACAGCACCAGACTATAACAAAACCGAAGAATTTGACCTTATATCAAAATTTAAGGAAATAAATACAGACTTAGCGAGCAATAATAACTTAACAATAAAGGGGCTGGCTTATTACGACGGAAACCTCTACTTTTTTATAAATGACAGCACTTATCCATACCCTGAAATACAGTACTATTTTGCAGCCTATAACCTTGCAGACCAAACTCTTATTTTTGCTAGTGATAATTTACAAAGCGGTGGTGCCTACAAAACACCATGCGACAGCCTTTCCGTAACAAAAATCGGAGAAAATTACATTCTCTGTTCAATAAATGTTAGTTATTCTTCCCCCATCGCACTTTATATTCAGAAATTTACAATCACAAAAATTGATGGCGAAGCAGGCATTCTGACTCTGGATGAAACACCATCTATTATCGATTTTCCTGTTACTAGCGATGAATTTTATAACAGCAGCTATGACAAAGGCTTTGGCGGCTTACAGATTTTAGGAAACACTCTCTATGTAACCTGTTATTTTTACAGGAACTCCGGCAATTCTGTTCAAGCATGTTTTCTTAATCCCAATACAGATTCTATTTATCCTGTTTTGAGTGCAGGAGGACTTGGAAAAATAGATTTGTCTGCTTTAAACTATGAGTTTGGTACGTGGAGCAATGGCGAAAAACTTTTGGGGCTTTATAAGAATTATTATTACTCAAAAAATGAAGACGAATCTTATACAAAATCATCAAATGCAGTAATAATGACTCCACCCGAAGACAAAGCCGCAAGTTATTTTTACGGTGCAAAGCGAATTATCGCAAAAAAACAAGATGAGATTGTAATTGCAGACGACGGTGCCTATGTAGAGATTAAAGGCGATCTGACGGATCCTGATGCAATACAAAATTGCAAAAACAAAAACCGCGTTGTTACTGTAAACTTAAAAAATGAGTCTATTTCTGCTGTAGATGTAAATGCCAGTTTTAGTTCAACCGTAGTGACTGGTACTTACTATGGAATTCAATAATGATAAAGTTAAAATCGCTTCCAAAAATTTCTGTATGCATTCCAGTTTTTAATTCGGAAGCGACACTTTTTCGCACTCTTGAATCCCTGCCTCCGCAAACTTTTACAGAATGGGAATGTATAATCGTAAATGACGGAAGCAATGGAAAAGACCTTTATCAAAATGATTGCAAAAAAATTGTAGCCCGATTCAGAAAAAAGTATAAGTTTCCCAAAAATAAAATCTTATACATTGAGCACAGAAAAAATCTTGGTCTGCTTGAAGCCAGAAGGAGTGCAGTTTTTGCAGCTTCTGCTCAATACATCTGCATCTTAGACAGCGACGATGAGCTTTTGCCGGAGTCTCTTGAATTTTTATATAAATCAGCCCAAAAAAGCGATGCGGATATCGTTCATGGTGCGTCAGAAATCCTTTATGATAAAAAAAACTGTAGCGAAGAAATTTTAATGCGGGCAAGTTCCATTGAAAAAAAAGCGAATAATATTTACGAAGGCGAGTTGTTAAACCAGGAAATTTTTGACGGCTTTCTTGTAAAATCAAATCATTCAGGCTTTTTATGGGGAAAACTTTTTCGCAGGGAACTTTACCTAAAGGCTCTTTCTTACATTCCTTTTTCTAACTGCGTTTTTGCGGAAGACTTTCTTCAGTATTTTTTTATTTCATTTTTTGCAAAAAAATATGCCGGTATAGAAAACAATGTTTACCGCTACTACATAGATTCCGGAATTTCTTCACTTGCAAAAATAGAAGATTTACAAAAATGGCAGAAAATTTCTTCTACGGCAAATGTGTTTACAATCCTTTTTTCAGTCATAAAAGAATTTTCACCGGGCACCTTTAGTCAAAATCAAATGGAAGCCCTGCGCTCTTTTAGCAAATCCTACCTCGCAAATAATCTGAAGCAGCTGAACGAAGCGGTAGACGAAAAAATCAAAACAGAGGCTCGGCAAATGCTCTGCGATTATTGGGGAGAAGACTTTGTGGAATATATCGAAGAAAATACTTAACCTGCTGGCTTCCAAAAATCCGCACTTTCAACAAGAATCATTTTTCACTATAATACAGAAACATTTTCATATACGGAGTTTTGTGCTTTTCAAAGATTCATTTTGAATTATGAATCGCGCATTATGAATTGATTTTATGTCTGGATTTTATGATTTTTATGATGTAGCTGTCGTTGGCGGCGGTCACGCTGGCATTGAGGCGGCTCTGGCTTCTGCCCGCATGGGACTCAAAACTCTTTTGATCACCCAAACCATTGATTCAATTTCCCGCATGAGCTGTAACCCTTCCATCGGCGGAATCGCAAAAGGCAACATTGTCCGGGAAATTGACGCTCTGGGCGGCGAAATGGGCAAGCTCATCGACAAATCAATGATTCAGTTCCGTATGCTCAATAAAAGCCGAGGACCGGCAGTTCAGGCTCCCCGAAGCCAGGCAGATAAACTTCTTTATTCAAGCATTGCCCGCCAGACTGTAGAAACCACTCCAAATCTATACACATTAATGGACACGGTCGTTGATTTGCTCACAACTGAGAGCGAAACTCCCCTGCCTCCCTCATCAAGCTCTCAAGCTGGTCAGATTCCAGGGGAATTCACGGAAACGAAAATCCTTACCCAAGCCGCAAAATCAGGAAAGCGGCAGAAAATCACGGCAGTCGTCACTGAGCGGGGCAGGCTGATTCCCGTGCGCTCTGTTGTCCTTACGACAGGAACATTTTTGGGTGGCCGCATTTTTATCGGTGAGTACGATGCTCCTTGTGGTCGTATCGGAGAGCAGGCAGCTTTCGGCCTGACACAGTCACTCAATCGGCTCGGTTTTACCACAGGCCGCTTAAAGACAGGCACACCTCCGCGCATTTTAAAACACACAATTGATTTTACAAATCTTGAGATTCAGGCAGGAGATGAAGTGATTGTTCCCTTCTCATTTGAGAATGAGGAAGTCACCAGACCGCAAGTTCCCTGCTACTTAGTCTACACCAACGAAAAAACTCACGAGATTATCCGCTCGAACATTGGCCGCTCGCCACTCTATTCTGGCAAAATCCACGGAATCGGTCCGCGCTACTGTCCATCAATCGAAGACAAGGTAATGCGCTTTGCCGAGCGCGAACGGCACCAGCTTTTTGTGGAGCCAGAAAGTCTTGCCACCGATGAAATTTACCTCAACGGTCTTTCTTCAAGCCTTCCCGAAGAAGTGCAGGACGCATTTTTACGCACTTTGCCCGGCTTTGAGAACTGCCATGTTGCCCGCCCAGGTTATGCGGTCGAATATGACTATGTTGAGCCGACCCAGCTTTATCCTTCTTTGGAGACAAAGCGGGTGGCAGGTCTTTTTAACGCAGGCCAGATTAACGGAACTTCCGGCTACGAAGAGGCGGCAGGTCAGGGGCTGGTCGCAGGAATCAACGCCGCACTTTATGCACGCGCCCACAAAGAACTTTGCGGAGATTTATGTGTCTCTCATGCCGGAATGGGGCAAGTTCCTGCCAGCGCAGAACCAACTGCATTTGCATTCAAACCGCACTTTACACTCGAAGAAATCAAGCATTTTGCAGAAATTTCAGAAAAAGAAAGCCGTGAAGTAAACAATCTTCTTGAAGATTTCCAAAAATCTTGCGGAAAGGAAAATTTCCACAAAATCCCAGAATACGAGCCTCTTATCCTGGGGCGGGACGAAGCCTACATCGGCGTTTTAATCGATGATTTGGTCACGCTGGGAACAAAAGAGCCTTACCGAATGTTCACGGCCCGCGCCGAGTACCGTTTAAAGCTCCGCCACGACACAGCAGACCGCCGCCTGGCAGAAAAAGCATTTAAAGTCGGAATCAAAAGCGAAAGTCAGTTCAATACGACGAAACTCAAATACCAGCAGGTTGAGGAAGCCACGGAACTTTTGCTTAAAGACGCATCAGCCGAAAATCCAGGATTTCCGCCACTTGTCTGGGAAATCGCTCAGGAAGACGCAAAATACAAGTATTACATCGAAAAGCAGGACGCCCGCGTGGCAAAACTGCACAAAATGGAGCATTTTCACATTCCGGCTGATTTTGACTACTCAAAGATTCCAGCGCTCTCAGGTGAAAGCCGGCAAAAGCTTGAAGCCGTGCGCCCGCTCACACTTGGTCAGGCCAGTCGAATCTCTGGAATCAGAAATTCCGACATAATGTTACTGATGGTTTATCTTAAATAAGACAGAAATATTAATTTTGGATTAGTGAAACAAGTTCTTCCTGGCTGAATACTCCGGCATTACAGAGATCTGCGGCAAATTCAGAAAGAGACTTGTTCAAAAAGAGCATATCTTCCGTGCAAAGAGAGAAAGGAAGCCCCTTTTCAGCAAATTCACGAATCGCATGAGTTTTTTCATCGGCACAGACTCCAGAAAGGAAAGGTGCAGGACTGAATTCTGTTTTTATGCCGGTATCTCTTAAAAAGGCCAATACTTCAGGAAGAATCTTACCGTTTTTAAAGATGGCAAGGCTTTCATCACAAATCGCAATATTCGGATTCAGAATTACCGTTGGTTTTAAATTTTGGATGATTTCGACAATAGTTTCCCGGTCAGCAAAATCCCTGAAACCAAGGCAGCAAATTCGTGAATCTATATTCAATCTTCGCGCCGTATTAAAAATTGAAAGAAATTTTTCTGGGTTTTCTACAAAAGCCCTTCCGTAAAGTTCAATTCCGCCAAAAACACCGCTTTCCAGAAGCATATTGGCAAGAGGAAGGTTGTTTTCATTCTCTGAGTTGATGCCAAGAATCGGGCGGACAATAACTTTGTTAGCAAATTTTGCGCATGACTCTTTGACTATCTCCAAAAATTCAGTTGCATTGTTACATTTTGAAAGAAAATCGACATTAACCGTTCCGTCAAGGAGAGTTACATTTTCGCTTACACTTTCAGAAATAGAATTGCACAGCAAAAGAAAAATATCACGAGGATTGCCGATTCGAGTCTGAGTATAGTAAGTAATCTCCTTTCGAAACTCCAAGTCAGCATCGCTACCGGCCTTTCTGCTTGAATCAGGCAGGATTTCTGGAATAACAAATCCACACCACTGAATAAATGAGGCATAGCACATTCCGCTGCTCAAATGCTTGCATGTGTCTTTTTTAGGAATTTTTACAAAATCAGCAATTACAGCCACTTCTTACTTCCAGAGTTTTTCAACTTCGTCTTTGAATTTTTTCTTTACAGCTTCGTCCAAGAATGAATCATCGAAACTATTCAGAACCACTTGTTTCATTTCCGATTTTGTGAATTTCAGTTTTGAATATAAATTCCAATACTCGTCAAGAAGTTCAGCACCGAAGAAAATAGGATCATCAGTGCTTATCGTAACCGGAATGCCTTTATCAAACATTTCACGAACCGGATGTTCGCTCATTTTTTTAACATATTTTTTTGTAAAAACATTACTTGTGGGACAAACTTCTACCGGGATTTTTTGCTCAGCAAGGTATTTTACCAATTCTGAATCCTGCACCGATGTAATTCCGTGACCAATTCGTTCTGCATGGCAGATTTTAAGGGCATCCCAGATTGACTCCGGACCGACATCCTCGCCGGCATGAGCTACAGCATGGTATTTATCATCAAGTGCTTTTTTGAATACCGGACCGAAATCTTTTGAAGGACCTTTTGACTCAGCGCCACCCAATCCGATTCCAATAAAGCCTTCAAAAGGATTTTCCTTGAACATTTTATAGTTGTTCTCGGCGTTTTCAAGGCCGAAGGTTCGTGAAACATCCCCCAAAAGCCAGACTGTAATTCCAGTTTCTTTTTTGATTTTTTTGAGATTCTTTTCGAAATTTTTGGTCATTTCTGCATAACTGAAGCCTTTTTTGATAAATGCAGAAGGAGCAAAAAATGCCTCACAGTGAACGACACCATTGCGAACAAGATAGTTCTTTAAATCATCAAAAACCAAATCAAAATCCGAGACAGATGTGAATAAATCCTGTACTTGCAAAAAGGCTGCTATAAATCCATTTAAATCAGAATAAGAGAAAAGAGCTTTAATCGCAGCATCAGAGAATTCCTGACCGTTCTTTTTAAGATAGAGTTTTTTGATTGTATCGCGACTCATAACGGCTTCAATATGAATATGAAGTTCCGCTTTTGGAATCCTTTTAAAAAATTCGTAAAACTCGGGTTTATTCATAACTCTCCTCTTTCGATTCTTCTATTCTAACTTAAATTTCGGCAAAATTCAGAAAAAAGTTAAAGAATCTTTTCAAGTTGCTCCACTAGATTTGCAAACACATCAAGAGCACTCTGAATCGGCTCAGAAGAAGACATATCCACGCCTGCGACCTTAAGACTTTCAATCGGATATCGGCTTCCACCGCTCTTGAGGAAATTGAAGTAATCTTCGCGCTCTTTTTCGCCTCCTTGAGTAACTCGTTTTGCAAGGGCAAGGGCCGCCGAAATTCCCGTAGCGTATTTGTAAACATAGAATGCGCTGTAAAAGTGAGGAATTCGCAAACCTTCCATATCGCTTTCTTCCTCAAAGTGCATTTCACTGCCAAAATACTGCTCAAGAAGACCACGATAAGTCTTACGCAAAACCTGTGCAGAAAGAGGTGTGCCGGATTCGACAAGCTCATGTGCCTTAAGCTCAAACTCGGCGAACATGGTTTGGCGGTGTAAAGTGGCAAGAATGTCGTCTGCCCGCATCGAAATAAGATAGGCCTTCATTTCAGGAGTTTTTGCTTCGCGCAAGAGATACTCGAAAACAAGCTCCTCGTTGAAAGTAGATGCAACCTCGGCCTCAAAAATCGTGTAGTTGTAGCACATGAAAGGATTGTTTGTCTTTGAGTAGTAAGAATGCATTGAATGACCGCCCTCGTGAGCCATCGTGAAAAGGTCGCGGATTGAGTCAGTCTTGTAATTCAAAAGAATGTATGGATAGCCTGTGTATGCCCCGCTCGAAAATGCGCCGCTTCGTTTGCCTTTGTTTTCGTAGCGGTCAACCCAGCCGTTTTTGAGCCCGTCGCAGAGAATATCCGTGTATGATTTTCCGAGAGGAGCAAGGGCTTTTCGGCAAATTTCAACGGCTTCATCATAGCTCGTCTCGCACTTAATGTCTTTTACGAGCGGAACATAGACATCGTAGTGGCGAAGTTCTGAAAGGCCGAGGACTTTTTTACGGAGAGAGTAATATTTGTGCAAAGTCGGAAGATTTTTATGAACCGTGTCAATCAAATTGCGGTAAACTGACTCCGGCACTTTGTTTGAGTAAAGGGCTGCTTCGAGTGAAGATTTGTAGCCACGTGCGCGAGCGACAAAAACATCCTGATTTACGCTTCCGGCATAAAGGGAAGCGATTGTGTTTTCGTGCTGAACAAAGCCCTTGTAGAAATTCTTGTAGGCTTCTTCGCGGACGGCACGGTCTGGATTATGGAGGAAAGTCGTAAAAGTGCTCTGCGTAAGCGGCTTTTCCTCGCCTTTTACATGAACGCTTCCAAAGTGAAGGTCAACATTAGTGAGAAGTGAGAAGGCATTTTCGGCCGTCTGAGAACTTTCGGCCTGCAGCGAAAGAATACGCTCTTCCTTTTCGCTCAAAATGTAGGGCTTGTGATGGAGTTCCTTTTCTAGAAAGATTTTGTAATCAGCAAATTCTGGAAGATTCTTCCATTGATTGATTTTTTCGTCAGGAATTGACATCAGTTCTGGTGAAAAGAAAGAAGTCGCACTTTCAGAGGCGGCATAGGCCATCATTGCCCGACCCTCCCTGTCCTGAGCAGCTGCATCGCTTTCATCGGCTGTGTGCTGGAGGGAAGCATAGTTGTAGACAGTCTCAATTACCTTTTCAAGTGCCTCGTTCGCTTTGAGACAGCCTAGCAGGGAATCAGAAGACTGAGCCAGTTTCCCTTTGTAGGAAACAACTGTTTCTGTGAGTTTATCAATAGAAGAAAGTGCATTTTCCCAGTCTTCGTCAGATTTATATAAAGTAGACAAGTCCCATTTGTCGCTTGCTGGAACTTCGTTTCGTGTTGGAATAGAATTTTTAGCCATGTAAGAATTATACAACTTTTAAAGGGGGAAGTCTCCCCCTGCGCCTCATCTAAAGAATCGGCTACCCCCTCGTCGGGGCTTTCGCCCCAAGCCCCGTTCTTTCAACATCTTTCAAAAATCATTATACTAATTTTATGTCAAAAACAAAATCGCTCCTTTCAGCGGGGCTTTCTCTTTCATTTTTTACACTTTGCTCACGGATTTTAGGTCTCGTTCGCGAGATGACAAAAGCCGCCTTTTTAGGCACTTCAAAATATGCCGACGCTTTCGGAATTGCCTTCATGATTCCGAACCTCTTGCGCCGTCTTTTTGCAGAAAATTCGATTTCTGTGGCTTTTATCCCGACTTTCAAGGGATATCTTGAAGATTCAGAAGCTACGGGCGGAAAACAGACTATCCGTGAATTTTTAAGCGCCACGATTACCCTGATTACATTTTTGACGACCTGCGTTGTTCTGGCAGGAATTTTACTCACTCCGCTGATTGTCCGAATCTTTTTGGACAAGGATGACACTGCCCTTCTCGCCGAAACCACGCTTCTCACCCGAATCATGTTTCCCTACCTCATCGTCATTTCAATCGCGGCTTTTTTTCAGGGAGTTTTGAACGGCGTTAAAATTTTCTCACCTTCAGGCTTTACTCCTGTTCTTTTTAATTCTATCGTCATTGCGGCAACTTATATCCTCACGCCAATTCTTACGAATAATATAGAAGATTCTGAAATCAAATCCCAGATGGCGGCCCGTGCCATGTCTATCGGCGTAATTTCTGGTGGCTGCGTTCAGGCTCTTTTTCAACTTCCTTTTGTAATCAAAACCGGCTGGACTTTTCATTTTACGACATTACGCAAGGCATTTTCAAATCCTGGAACAAGGCGGGTAATGAAGCTGATTGTGCCGACGATTATCGGAATGGCCGCCTACCAGCTTAATGATGTCGTTTCTACGGCTCTTGCAGGAAAGGCCGGAACTGGAATTGTTTCTTCCCTTCAATATTCTCTTCGTTTGCAGGAACTTATTCTTGGAATTTTTGCAGTTTCGATTGGAACTGTAATTTTGCCTGATTTGAGCGGACTTGCAAAAAAGGAAATGTGGTCTGACTTCAACGACATGCTGATTCAGGCTTCAAAAATCATGGCATTAATTTCTATTCCGGTCACATTTTTTTCGCTCGTCTGTGGAGAAGAAATCATTTCGCTTGTCTACAAGTCAAAGCGTTTTTCTGATGAATCAGTCCATCTGACTCTGGTTGCATTCAGAATGCACATAGCAGGACTTTTCTTTATCGCCTTAAACAGAATCATTTCCCCTGCTTTTTACGCACAGGGAAACACAAAATCCCCCACAGCGGCAGGAATCATCGGTTTTGGGGTGAATATTGTCCTGGCCATTGCAGTCGTTGCCTTTAGAAATGACGGAACTGGTGCGGGAATTGCCCTAGCCCTTTCAATCGCAAGTTTCGCAAACACGGTCGCTCTTTTCATTTTCTTGAAGAAGAACAAAAATCTTGACGTTAAATCCGTTACGATGGGTACACTGCTCTACGCCTTAAAGCTGGTGATTTTCTCGATTGTCGCCGCAATTCCAACCTATTTTCTGAGGAATGCCCTTCTTCCGGCCTTTGAAAATCGTGGCCGCCTGATTGGATTCGGACTCCCCCTCTTTGCCTGTGCCCTTGCCTTCGCCCTTGTGGGAGTGCTTCTTTTAGTCATCACAAAAGACGAAATTGTCCGCGTGATTATAAGGAAAGTGCGAAGAAGATGAAAAAGCGGAAATTCCCTTACTTGACAATCAAGCGCAATGTGATATAGTAATGCTTGAAGAGAATGCCGTACAAGCGGCTGTCTCCCATAAGCATGAATGCCTACTCGAAGTTAGCGCGCCCCGGGTAGGCATATTTTTTTGCTCTTATAAGATGAACTTAAAGAGAGCGAGCGCGTTTATAACTAAGTCTAAAATCGCAACGACAAGCATCGCTTTTTCATATTTCGTCATACGCACTTATCCCCCATTCGTAAAAATAAGGAGACAGCCCACCATGTACGGTATTCCCAATAAATGAAAAATATACTATAATCTTTACTTAGTCAAGAAGACTAAGACTAACTTGACTAAGGAGTGTTTTTTATGTGCAAGATGAATGTGCTTGAAGCCAAAACAAATTTCTCAAAAATTATCGCCATGCTGGAAAACCACGAGGAAGAAGAAGTCATCGTGGCCCGTGCCGGTAAGCCTGTCGTCCGCATCACGCTTTTCCCAAAACAGAGCATTATTGATAAGCTGGGAATGTTCGCGGATGATCCCAAAAAACCAATCATTACAGAAGAAAATTGGGATCCCTGCGCCTGGAGTGATGAAGAGCTTAAAGAAGTATGGGGGGACTTGGTTTAATATGGAATTTTTACTTGATACTCATATTATTATGTGGACGGTGTTTTCACCAGAACGGGTGTCTGCTCAAACAAGAGAAATTCTTGCAAATCCAGACAATGACTTTTATTACAGCGTTGCCTCAATGTGGGAAGTTGCCATAAAACATCGTAAGCACCCAAAAGCAATGCAGCACACTGGTACGGAATTCATGCACTACTGCGAGGCAATGGGCTTTACTAAGCTCCCCATTGACGACCGGCATGTCTGTGCGCTGGAAACTCTACACGAAAAGGAAGGCTGTAAAGGGCACGATGACCCTTTTGACCGCATCCTGCTTGCCCAGGCAAAAGGCGACGGCATGACGCTGCTCACCCACGACAGCAAATTTTCTTACTATGACGAGCCTTATGTCTATCTGGTTTAGGGAAGCTAGACTGCAATAAAAGCAGACAAAGCTTGTAGTTTTAAACTTTAGTTATGCGGTCACCTAAAGAGGATCAAATGGATGCGAGTAGAAAATATATATAAACTTTGATAGTATACTTAATATAAGTAGGAGGCTTTCATTGAATTGCATTGAAATTTGTGCAGGTGCAGGCGGTCAGGCTCTGGGCTTGGAGGAAGCTGGTTTTGAACACATAGCTTTAGTTGAGT
>CAMVJE010000031.1 GCA_947167745.1 uncultured Treponema sp. | reverse complement strand
CAGGGCTACAAAACAGAAACGGAAGTGCCGGACGAGCTGCTGGGAAAACTCCCACTCTTCATCGACATGGTGCTGATTGAAAACATCATTGATGAGTTTGAATGCGCCGCCCGAGAAGGCGAGGAACTTGACTACGAAGATATTGAAGTCGCTGCAGAGTGTCTGATTCACGAAATCCCATATGCAGGACTTGGAGAATAGAATGGGTTCTATAATAAAACATGATAAAGTGAATAGAAATGTGCTTTTCTTACTGGGATGTCCTTGCGCTGGAAAGACAACAATCGCAAAACTATTAACTCAAAGGAATAACATATATTGCCTAAGTGGCGATGAACGAAGATTTGATTTTTACAAGCAGGCTGATCCATCTAAGCACAAATATATGACAATGGATGCCTCTGACTTTTGGCAATGGTCATTAGATAAAATGGTAGATTGGGAAAGAGGCGTTATATCTGAGCAAACACCCATGATAATCGAAGAGTTGAACAGGCTTTCAGAAGTGCATGACTTCGTGCTTTTTGAAGGTATGATAGATATAGAATATCTGTTATCGGTGGCGGATCGTGATCGCATAGTATATCTTACAGTTGATAGAGATGTCTGTGAGACTGATTTCTTTGGACGAGACGACCATAATGGGATGAAGTCTGCCATCTTGTGTACAGAAGGTATTTCTGACGAAGAAAAAAAGCGGAGAATTGAAATTAGAAAAGAGGCAGCGATTACCGCATTTTATGAAGATGCTCAGAGCTTGGGACTTCAATGTTTTTCGAGACTAGATATAAGTTCACCTTTGAATATGGTGGAACAAATTGAACAGTATTTTGGACTTATATGTCCAAAGAATCTAAAAGAAAATGATATTCAGCATCGCTTGGCTGAATTCATAGGGAAGGAGATAGAATACTGGGATTTTTGGGGTGCTATTCGCATTGTGAAAAATGGTAAGATCTTGTGGGAAACCAGTCGTGGCTACTCCTGTGCTGAGTTTGGTACAAAGAACACAATGTCCACCCGTTTTACAATTGCATCGGTCACAAAGCAGTTTACAGCCTTCGCTGTTATGCTTCTGTATGACAAAGGGCTTTTATCTCTGGACGAAGATGCGAATACATATCTCCCAGAAGATTTGCAGATTCCTGCCGGGATTACTGTCCATAATCTTCTCTCCCATACATCAGGACTGTATAACTTTTATAATTTCGAGGATGACTTTTATATTGGGGAAGACAGACTGCCCTATGACAGAAAAGCTTTCCTCAGTAAATGGATTCTGAAACAGCCGGTAAGTACTCCGGGAGAATCGTTCAATTACAACAATTCAAATTACAATCTGCTGGCTTGGATTATTAAACATGTTTCAAAACAGTCCTATGCGGATTTCTTGAGTGAGAACATTTTCCTTCCCCTTGGGATGGTCAATACCACGTTTGACGACGGCTTGGCTGTTCAAGGAAACAAGGCAAACAATTACATGCATGATTACGGACAAACGGTTCGTGTACCGTATGTGAACAACCTGTTTTTGATGGGAGCAGGGGCATTGGTTTCGAACTGCGACGATCTTCAGAAGTGGTACGAATGCCTGAAAGAGCGAAAGCTGCTGTCCGCAAAGGCATATGAACGTTATTTTGCAGAGAATATGAATCATTACTGCTACGGGCTGGAACATCATGAGCGGAACGGCGTAACGATGTATGCTCACGGCGGCGATGCTAACGGGATTGCCACGTACACACAGTACTTTTTTGAGGACGACCTCTGCATCATCATTCTTTCAAATAATGAATCGCTGAACCAGTACCGGTTGGGAACAGGCATCGCAGAAATCCTGTATGGAATAGAACCTAAACATGCGTCGAGGCCGGATGAGGTACCGGTTTCGGAGGAGCATCTTCAGAAGTTCACCGGCACATATCTTCCCGGCAAAATCCATATTGAAGTGAAGAACGGGAAACTGTATCTGGTGCGTGTAAACCAGAATATCCATATCGAATTGTACTGCATCGGTCCCAACACATTTATCCGCAGGCACGAGGAACAAAGCTATACGCACAATCTGCTGCCGGAAGGCTCTGAAAAACCTGTGGTATGGGGATACGAGCTGGGCAGTAAAGAGTTTGTGTGACAACGGGAAAGCGGTCAGGCTATACTGGATTATGCTGTAATTCTGCGAGGATAAAAGCGAGAATAGAAAATAATCTGATTCGGATAAGAAAGGAGAAAGTCACCAGAAGCATTAGCTGAGCTGTGGGAATTGCAATTTGGAGGTATCAAGCTATGAAAATCACGCCCACTTTGAATTTTGGCGGACAATGCAGAGAAGTAATTCCATATAGTTCCTGCCGGGTGGTATTTGTCGACAGATTTGGAATCCGCTGGGGAATTATGACAGAACAGACGGAACTGCAAAGGCAACTGAGGCTATGGCTTTTAAACTCTGCCAGCAGGCAGAAAAAGGCTGGCGGCGATTGAAGGGCTTTGAAAAGCTTGAACTTGTCGTCAAGGATATAAAATTTGAAAATGGTGTGTTGAAAGAAGTTGCTTAAAACTTATGCCGATTCAAACTTCAATCCACAACTATTGACAATTTCTCGTACATCCGCGAAGGGGTGATGGTGGGCGAAGGGTGAGCCGGATGTGTCTGTGGTTTTGGCATCCTGACTTTGATGCACTTGATTACAGGACTGTCGATTACTACAGCCGAACTCACCGTGCGCAAAACAATGCAAAACCTGAATATAAAATTGAAGAATCCCGAGTGATTCTTGCGGTAACTCCGTCGGAAGAGGGGTATTCGGTTCCCTAAATCGGTAAAAACAAAATTTTCAAAAAAATTTCAAAAATTCGTAAAAAAAAATTTGACAAAATAAAAATAAGGATGCATACTATAGGAAATTGGAAACGTTTCCAGTAACGTTTCCAAAATTGAATGGTAATACGGGGTTTTACTCTGGAAATGTTTCTTTTCAGAGGATCCATTATGTTTTTTTTCGTTTGGAGGAAAATATGGAAAAAATTAACAAGGTTGTATCAGCTGTTTTGGCTGGAGCATTGACTGCATCGTGTTTCATGTCATGCGCAAAAAAGGATTCAGGAGTTGGGCAGGTCCGCTACTTGAATTTCAAACCAGAGGTTGCATCTGTCTATCAGGAATTGGCAGAGGCTTATGAAGCAGAGACAGGTGTAAAAGTTATTGTTGAAACTGCTGCAAACAATTCTTACGAATCAACATTGACATCAAAAATGGCGACCAAGCAGGCTCCAACTTTGTTCCAGATTAACGGACCTCGTGGTTATGCAAACTGGTCAAGCTACTGCGCTGATCTTTCTGGCACCGAACTTTACAAGCACCTTTCCGATAAATCACTTGCAGTAACAATTGATGGAGTTCCTTATGGAATTCCGTATGTTGTCGAAGGATATGGAATCATCTACAACAAGGCAATCACCGATAAATATTTTGCTCTCTCAAACAAAGCAACTCCTTACACAAGCATGGATGAAATCAACAACTTCGCAGCACTCAAAGCTTTGGCCGATGATATGCAGGCAAACAAAGAAGCTCTGGGAATCAAGGGTGTGTTTGCATCAACATCTTTGAAGGCGGGAGAGGATTGGAGATGGCAGACCCACTTGGCAAATCTTCCGGTCTACTATGAATTCAAAAACAACAATGTCGATCTTTCATCTGACGCAACAAAGAAAATCAATTTCCAGTACGATGGTGAATTCAAAAATATTTTTGACCTCTATCTGAACGACTCAGTTATTGAACCAAAGAACGTCGGTGTAAAAACTGTTGACAATTCAATGGCCGAGTTTGCTCTTGAGGAAGCCGCAATGGTACAGAATGGAAACTGGGCTTGGGGTCAGATTTCTGGTGTAAGCGGAAACAAGGTTCTTCCTGAAAATGTAAAGTATCTTCCTATTTACACTGGAGTTTCTGGTGAAGAGGGTCAGGGACTTTGCATCGGAACAGAAAACTTCTACTGTATCAACAAAAAAGCTTCAGAAGCTGATCAGAAAGCAACCGCTGATTTTGTCTACTGGCTGTATTCATCAGCAACTGGAAAAGATTATGTAACAAACAAGTTGGGATTCATCGCTCCGTTTGATACATTCTCAGACAACGAAAGACCGACAGATCCACTTGCTGTAGAAATCAACAACTGGATGTCAAAACCTGGAATCACATCTGTTGCTTGGAACTTCACATTGTTCCCTTCACAGACATTCAAGGACAACTTTGGTGCATCTTTGCTCCGCTACGCTCAGGGTTCAAAAGATTGGTCAGAAGTTAAGACCAGTGTTGTTGAAGATTGGGCCAGCGAAAGTGAAATGTAATAAATCCTAAAAGCGATTTACAACAAATCTTTTGGGGAGGGTTTTCCCTGTTGAACCCTCCTTTTTTCAAGGGTGCTACAAACCCTTATGGAGGAAACTATGAAAAAGGAAAATAATCCACTCAAAAAATATTTTCCAATTTTTGTCTTGCCTACATTAGTCTGCTTTGTCCTATTTTTTCTGATACCTTTTATTATAGGCATTGTATTATCGTTTACAAACTTTACGACTGTAACTGATATCAAAGGGTTTGTAGGTTTTCAAAATTATATAAAGGCATTTACAACCGACAAAGAATTTTTACACGCTTTAGGATTTACATCTCTGTTCACTTTGGTTTCGATTGTTACTGTAAATATTTTTGCATTTGCTCTTGCGCTGCTTCTTACGAAGGGACTCAAAGGAACTAATTTTTTCAGATCGATTTTCTTTATGCCGAATCTGATTGGCGGAATCGTTTTGGGATATGTTTGGAATCTTTTGATTAACGGACTCCTTCTGAAATTTTTTGGTGAAGATATTTCGTTCAAAACGGAGTACGGATTTTGGGGACTTGTGGTTTTGACAAACTGGCAGCTGATTGGCTACATGATGGTAATCTATATCGCGGGTTTACAAAATATTCCTGACGATGTGTTGGAGGCCGCACAGATTGATGGAGCGTCTTCACTTACAACTCTTTTCAAAATCAAGATACCAATGGTCATGCCTTCAATCACAATCTGCATGTTCCTAACTTTGTCAAACTCATTCAAAATGTTCGACCAGAATCTTGCGTTGACAGCTGGTGCTCCAGAAAAGAGTACTGAAATGCTTGCTCTGAATATTTATCAGACTTTCTATAATAGAAATGCAAACTGGCATGGTGTGGCTCAGGCTAAGGCAACCATTTTCTTTATCATCGTTGCGGTGATTGCTTTCCTGCAGTTGAAACTTACTAACAGAAAGGAGATTGAATCATGACAAATAAAAATAATAAAATAGGTTCACAGTTTATCTACGCAGTTCTGGTTGTTTTGACGGCAATATTTATCTTCCCGATTTTTTTGGTCCTGATGAATTCCTTCAAATCAAGGTTGTATGTTTCAACAGTTCCATTTGCTTTACCAAGTGGAAATATGTTTGTTGGTCTGGAAAATTATATCAACGGTCTTACAACGTCCGGATTTTTTATGGCATTTTTGAGATCCGTTTGGGTGAGCATTGCCTCCGTTGCTTTGATTATTGTGGGAACTTCCATGACGGCTTGGTTTATCGTCCGTGTTAAAACAAAACTTACAAAAGCACTGTACTACGTTTTTGTCTTCAGCATGATTGTTCCGTTCCAGATGGTGATGTACACGATGACATTTATGGTAACAAGTCTTGCTTTCGATAATGTAGTAGGAATTGTTCTTGTATATCTTGGATTTGGAGCTGGACTTTCAGTTTTCATGTTTACCGGTTTTGTAAAAAGTGTTCCGCTGGAAATTGAGGAAGCTGCGACAATCGATGGATGCAATCCGCTGCAAACATTTTTTATCGTCGTGTTCCCAATGCTCAAGCCGACTGCCATAACAGTTGCAATCCTGAATGCCATGTGGGTTTGGAATGACTATCTTTTGCCTTACCTGATTTTGGGTTCCGATCACAAGACAGTTCCTGTTGCAATTCAGCTGGCAATGCAGGGAGCTTACGGTTCTACTGATTACGGTGGATTTATGGCGATGCTTGTTGTTTCAATTATTCCTATAATTATCTTTTATGTATGTTCACAAAAGTATATTATAAGGGGTGTAATTGCAGGAGCAGTAAAGGGGTAGTATGACTATTAAAGACATTGCGAAAGAGTGTGGATGTGCGGTTGGAACTGTTTCAAGAGTTTTAAACAATCATCCTAATGTTAGTGACAAGACTAGAGAAGAAGTTATGGCAGTTGTTGAAAAACATGGATTTGTTCAAAACGCAAATGCAAAGCAGCTAAAAACGCAGGAGAGAAAAAATCTTGCCATAATTGTAAAGGGGACTTACAGCACTCTTTTGAATGGTCTTTTGGAACGCATCCAAAGAAAACTTGAGTCTTCGATTTATTCAGCGAATGTTATCATCCTTGATGAAAATGATAACGAAGGCTTAAATGCGACAAGGATTTATTTTTCACTAAAACCTTTGGGAATCATTTTTCTTGGAGGTAGTCCGGACAAGCTGAGTGGAGATTTTGAAAAGGTACACGTTCCAAGCGTTTTGATTTCCAATAATGCTGATTCACTTAAAAGAAAATATCTTTCAAGTGTAAGTACAGACAATATGAAAGCGGCATACAGTTCCGCAAAATATTTGATAAAAAATGGACACAAAAAGATTGGTGTAATTGGTGGCGCAATGGATTCGGAACTCTCCTGTATCCGTTACGAAGGTTTTATAAAAGCAATGAAATCTGCAAAATTGGATTTTGATTTTGAAAAATCTTATGCGGTTTCGAAATATTCTTTCGAAGGTGGATTCAATGCCGCCGAAGAACTTTTAAAAAAAGATCCATCGATTACTGCAATCTTTACGATGTCTGATGCAATGGCGATTGGTGCAATCAGGAAACTTACTGACATGGGGAAAAAAATTCCGGAAGATATTTCCATCATAGGATTTGATGGAATTTCTTTGGTTGATTTTATCTGTCCGCGTCTTGCAACAATTCGTCAGATGGAAGAACAGTTGGCCGACGAAGGACTTTCGCTTTTGTTGGACAACATTGAAAATAAAACAGCACCGTCACACAAAATGATTCCATTTGAATTTGTTGACGGAGAAAGTGTAAAGGACATTTCTAAGAAAACATGATTTTTTAGTTATGCCCGAAAATAAGGTTGAACATATGAGTTTGCTTGATAAACGTGCTAACGGTGTTTTAATGCACATATCATCTTTGCCGGGAAAAACAGGGATTGGGACACTTGGTTCCAGTGCCTATGCTTTTGTTGATTTTTTGAAAAATAGTTCACAGACTTATTGGCAGATTTTACCAATCGGGCCGACAAGTTTTGGTGATTCACCATATCAAAGTTTTTCGACCTTTGCAGGAAATCCATATTTTATTGATTTAGAATTTCTGGAACATGATGGCCTGATTTCAAAAGAAGATTGGGAAAATGTTAACTGGGGAAACGATTCTACTTCTGTTGATTATGGAGTGCTTTACAAAGAACGACATGCCTTGTTCGCGAAAGTCCAAAAAAATTTTGAAAAAAATATTCCATCAGAATATTACGACTTCTGCAATTATAATTCTGCTTGGCTTGAAGATTACTCACTTTTTATGGCAATCAAGGATGCGCACGGAGGATGTTCATTCGATTGCTGGGAAGATGATATCAGAAAAAGAGAAGTGGATGCTGTAAAGTTTTGGTATGAAAAATGTTTGAATCGTGTTTCATATTACAAAATGCTGCAGTTCCTTTTTTACAAACAATGGTACGCATTAAAAAAATATGCGAACGAACGTGGAATAAAAATCATAGGTGACATTCCAATTTATGTTGCGGCTGACAGTGCGGATGTTTGGTCAAATCCAAAACAGTTTTATCTGGATGCTGATTCAAAACCTATTGAGGTTGCCGGCTGTCCTCCTGATGGATTTTCTGCTGATGGTCAACTTTGGGGTAACCCAGTTTACAATTGGGACTACATGAAAAATAATGGATATTCTTGGTGGAAAAAGCGTCTGGATATGAGTCTGAAAAATTATGATGTACTTCGCATCGACCATTTCCGCGGATTTGATTCCTACTATTGTATTCCGTTTGGTTCTTCTGATGCGAAAAATGGATTTTGGCGGCAGGGACCTGGAGCGGACCTTTTTTCTGAAATCAAAAAAACTTTTGGAGAACTTCCAATCATTGCGGAGGACCTGGGATTCCTTACTGACTCTGTTTATAAAATGCTTGATGAAGTTGGATTTCCTGGCATGAAAGTTTTGCAGTTTGCATTTGATTCCAGGGAAACAAATAGTGGATATCTTCCGCATTGCTACAAAAAAAATTCTGTAGTTTATACGGGAACCCATGACAATGATACTATCCGCGGATGGATGAGCGCGATTTCAAAAGATGATTTGGAATTTGCAAAAGCATATCTTCGCGCGGATGAAAATAACTTAGCGGTGAACATGATGTTGACTGCGATGGCAACGGTTTCAAACACCTGTGTGCTTACCATGCAGGATTTGATTGGACTGGATGGAAGGGCAAGAATGAATCAACCTTCGACTGTCGGAAAAAATTGGAAGTGGCGTGCAACCCAGGACCAACTTTCTGAATCAGTGGGCGAATTTCTAAGGAGGAATACGGTTTTATATAGACGCTGATGGAATGGTAGGTTCGTGGACAGATTGGGATTTGACAGAACTCGGAAAAATACAGGCAGATCACATTGGAAAGAAATTGAGCGATGAGCTTGCCGGTAAAAAGGTGGTTTTGTATTCTTCGGACCTTAAGCGTGCCATGCAGACTGCTGAAGAAATAGCAAAATATTTAGGCGTTAAACCGATTTTCAGGCAGGAACTAAGAGAAAGAAATCTTGGAAAATGCTGCGGTAAGTCAGTTCAGTGGCTTCGTGAAAATATTGAGAGTCCAGAGAATACTGTTGATGACAGACTGTTTTCAGACGGAGAAAGTCGGAGAGATGCATGGAATCGTCTAAAACCTTTTTACGATGAAGTTATTAACAGCGAAGAAGAGAACATCATTATCGTGTCTCATGGTGATCTTTTGAGTATTTGGAATGCAATGTATATAGGGCTTCCGCTAGAATCATTTTATGAAGTTGATATACACGGTCCTGCTGGAGGAGTATCATATATGATTATTGGCGATGATGGAAAACACCGGGTAAGGCATATTAATGATATGTCATATATTTCAGGATTATCTACTTAGGTGAATCCATTTTTGGAAAATAGAAGTTAAGGTCCGCTGTAAAAAATAAGGCTTATTTCCACCGCTTCTCCTGTAGTGGACTTTTTTTAATTGAATGATATTATATTAGCATAGACTAACCGAATCGAAATTACTATGGAGAAACAAATGGATATTTTAAATCCCCCGGCTGTTGTCGGAACGAATTCCTGGGGAAGTTCTGCGTATGGAAAATTGCTTCGAGGCGAAAGTGTGGATGTTGAAACAATCAGAAAGTGCTATGACAAGGCGAAAGAAAAAAACTTCTGATCTTCGATTTGGCCCAAGACTACGGTTTGGGAAAGGCTCAGAAAATGATCGGGGACTTTGGTACAAGCGATGTGATTATTTCATCAAAGTACACTCCAACTTCTTCTTATAAAAAAGGCAAGGTTCGAAAATCGCTCGAAAAAGATTTGGAGGATTTTAAAAGAGACTATGTGGATATTTATTGGCTCCATCTTCCATCTGATATTGAGGAAAATCTTTTGGAGATTGCCGGACTTGCGAAGGAAGGAAAAATCAGGCACATTGGGCTTTCAAACTTTACTTTGGACGAATGTAAAAAAGCAAAAAGGATTTTAGATGATGCAGGCCTTCCGTTATATGGAGTTCAAAATCACTACAGTCTGCTCAATCGGGAATGGGAAAAAAACGGACTTGTCGCCTGGTGCCATGAAAATGGAATTTCGTTTTGGGCTTGGGCCGTCCTTGAGGAAGGAATCCTGACGGATCCAAAAGTCAGAAGCAAAATGTCTTTAATGAAATTGATTTTTAATCGTAAAAAGAAAAAACTCACCTCGCTATATGAACTGATGAATCAGGTAGGAGAAAAACACAATCTTACGATTCCACAGGTTGCAATGTCGTTTTGTTCTTCAAAAGGAATTATTCCAATCTGCGGATGCAGGAAGCCTTATCAAGTTGAATCACTTTTTGAAGCGGTAAATGAAAAGCTAAATGATGACGAAATTAAAATGCTTGAGGAAAAATCTGACGAACTGAATGTAAAAATTCTTGGTGCAGATATTTTCCGCTTTGCGGTAAAAAATAAGCATGCTCCAGCACACTGAAAAAAATTCTGATTTGCCTGAAGCACTGGAGGAGTTAAATCACCCTGCCAGTGCGGCAAGCAGAAACTATGGAATTTTGAAAAAACTTCCTCTATTGTATGCCTTCATAAACAAGCAGGTCTTTTCCATCTATCGTAACAATCCTTCCGTTTTCAATGGATTTATCTGCTTTTCCTATTTCTGAAATCCATATTAAATCCGGGTTTACCAGCGAAATTGTTTCTTCGGAAAGTTCATTTTTGCCGGAGCTGATTACTCCATCAACAACTCGGAGAACCGGAATCCAGTCTTCTGTGATTGCCGGGCACATGAGGATTTCTCCCTTTTTATGCCGGATGGATGTTACAAAATCTTCCGGGGAGCTGGCCTTTACAATTCGGCCGGTTTTCCTCTGATTTTTTTCTGAATTGCCGCCGTTTCTTCCTCTTGCAAGAATGTTTCCCATTATAAGGACACGGATTGTGTTTACGGGAATTGAACTTTGCAGCGGTATTCCGGCGCATAAGATTATTTTATCGCCAAAATCCGAAAGCTTTGCATCCATCATGGTCTTTACTGCATTCTGAATCATCTCTTCGCTGTCGTCTGCAATTTTCGGCATGCACAAAGGTGTGATTCCCCAATTTAATAGAAGCTTTCTTTGTACGGCCTTGTCTGGTGTAACTGCAATAATAGACTGGTCGGGGCGGAATGAGCTTATCATTGTCGCTGTATGTCCGCTTAAGGTCGGAACAAGTATTGCGCCGGCTTTTATGTTTTTAGCCGTAAGGTAGGTCATTTCTGCCATTGTCTGACCGACTGTTTTTGCAAGATTTTCTGGCAAATCCTGCTGCATCTTTTTTCTGTAATCTTCACTTTCTTCTACGGTTCGTGCAATGCGGGCCATGGTTTCTACGGCTTCGGCAGGGTAGCTTCCGTTTGCAGTTTCCCCGGAAAGCATGACCGCGTCCGTTCCGTCAAAAATGGCGTTTGCCACATCTGTAAGCTCTGCTCTTGTAGGTCTTGGATTCATAATCATGGAGTCAAGCATTTGCGTTGCGGTAATTACAGGCTTTCCTGCCTTTCTGCATACAGAAATTATGTGCTTCTGGGCCAGAGGAATGCGCTCTGTCGGGAGCTGGACTCCTAAATCACCGCGGGCAACCATAATTCCGTCAGCGGCATCTGCAATTTCCTTTATGTTATTCAAGCCTTCTTCATTTTCTATTTTTGCTATTATCCTCATGTCTGAGCCAAGGCTTTCAAGGTATCTTTTGATTTCATGTACTTCCGATGGAAAGCTTACAAAGCTGGCTGCTATAAAATCACAATTCATTTCAGCTGCAAAGGCAATGTCAGACTTGTCCTGCTCGCTCATAATAGGAAGCCTTGCGTGCATGCCTATAAGGTTTACGTTTTTCTTGCTTCCGATTTTTGCTGAATTTGCAGCAATGGCATTTACGTGGTCACTTTCAACATTCAGAAGGTCCAGCTCAAGAAGTCCGTCTGCTATAAGAACCTTTATTTTCTTTTCGCTCTCTTTTTCAAGTGCTTCTTTTGTCCGGGAAATAAAGTCTTTCCAGTTCAGGGAGATGACTGCCGCTTTTGATTCTGATGCTGCAGTGGTGAAGCTGCCGTCTGTTTTCAGGCATACATGGTCGCCTTTGGAAATTAAAACTGTTTTTCCGTTTTCCACATCGCCTGTCCGGATTTCCGGCCCCTTGGTGTCCATCATAAGGGCAACTGGAATTGAGAGCTTGCCTGAAAGCCTGCGAACCCGCTCCATCTGCTTTCCGTGATATTCATGCGTGCCGTGGGAAAAATTAAAGCGTGCAATATTCATGCCGTTTTTTATGATTTTTGAAAGAGTTTCATCATCTTCTGTTGTTGGTCCCATGGAGCATACTATTTTTGTTTTTAGAGGTTTCATTATATAAGTCCTTCATAAAAAAATCTTCATAATCATAAAAAGAAATTTTTCTTTTTAACAATCTGTTTTAAAATGAGAAAAGTTGATTTTGTTTTGCTGAAAAAAAAATCAGAATACGGTTTCCGTAAATAAAACGCTGGATAAAAATTTATTTCTGTATTTTATGGAAGAATAAATGCTTATAAAAACTGTAATTCCTGATTGGAACAAATTCAGAATATGGAGCATGATGTCTGAATAAAAATCTGATCTGCCCCTGGAGAAATAAAATGCTGGACTAAGATTTTTAATGCAGTCTGTATTAATTGCGTAAAGAAAGACTGCGGGATGAACCGGGATGGATAAGGACGAGCCGCTGCCTGCTTGCTCATAAAAAGGAGATATAATCCGCAAACTTTTTTTTGCATTGAATTGAAATGCACTTAATACGAAGAGAATAGAAAAAAGCGAAAAAACTTTATTTAGTTTATTCATAAAAGAGAATATCCTTTCTGCCAATGCAGGCATGCTGCAACTTTCAGAACTGCCAATATGGGAAACTCAAAAATGCCCTTATTTGATGTGCAGAAATAATAACATAAAATATGATATATTTCAAGGCACGAATGCAACACTAAAAAAAGTTCCATGCGGAAGGATTGCATACCCCGATTCAGGTTTCGGGGTATGATGATTTCTAAGGCCATTTGAAAAAGCGCTCCAATGAAATCCATGAGGGTATGGAGAATTATTGCAAGCGGATAAAGAAAAAATTTGTTTTTTCATTGCATGAATAAAAGACTAAAATTGAGGCACCGATATGAAAAAGAAAAGCGAAAATCCACTCTATTAAATCAATGGCTAGAGTCGGAAAGGAAAAGTTCAAAAGCTTTGCTTTTAATTTGTAAACCGCAGCAACTTGCGCCGGGGAAACAGATTTGACTTGATTGACGACATTTTCAAAAATTCCTTTATTAATCATAAAAGAATTTTTAGCCTAGAAGCAGGCCCGCGTTCTATTGAAAATCCAGATGTTGACAATCCCGCCGGATTATGTAAAAATATTTCCGAGGAAAGAAATGAAAAAAACTACACTTGGACTTATAATTCTCTGGCTGGTATTTTTGCTTTTTGCTGCTGCCTATTTTTTTGTTGAGCAACAGTTTTTTCAACTGCTGTCTGTCTGGGCCACAGGACTTGCAATTTTTCTTTTGATTAAAAACAAGTTTCCATCAGTAAAATATATAATCATTTCTGTTTCTTTCTCTCTGGCTGTTAGTCTCTGCTATCTGGCAATCAGTTTCAATTTAGGAACATTTATTTTTCAATTCCTTGCAACAGGTCTTCCAACTTTTCTTTGTTCCCTGGCTGTTTTTTCTGTTATGGAAAAATGCGGCGGCTTTTATCTGATTCATAAAAATACGGATGGACGCTCCGGCTTTGCACTCAGTCTTTTAATTGCAATTCTTGTGGGTACAGTTCTTTCCTTTGTTAATTATTTGTTAATGAAAAATAATAGTCAGATTAATTTTGCCATTACCCTGCAGCGTTTAGCCATTGTTCTGAGCCCTGCAATTTATGAAGAACTTGTCTGCCGTGCAATTTTTATGGCCTTCTGTATTTATATTTTTGGTCCCGCCCCAACAAAGTCTCAGGTTTTTACAATGTGGTTTATGATGACTTTTCCTCACACATTAGCTCATCATCAGAATCTGATGGCAACAGTAATTCTTTGTATTTTGTTCGGTCTGCCTTTTGCTCTTCTCCAGAAGAAACACGATATTTTTTCTGCTATGGTAAGCCACGGACTTGTTGATGCGGTAAGATTTGCTCTTTTTGGAATTGGAATGTAATCTTTTTTTGCCCGGGATTCAAAGTGTAAAAGATTGAACATTTTGTTTTGAAAAATCAAGACCACTTATCTTTTCGGGTAGGTGGTCTTTTTTTTAGTTGTGTCTGACGGGGGGCGTTACGGGGGTGTCCCCCGTTAGAAGGGGTATGGGAAATGTGATTGATATAGCTGCCCTTGGCTGTGGGGAATTTAATGCAGCCTACAAAGTCACCTGCGATAACGGCCTTTCCTACGCATTAAAAATTGCGCCAGCGGAAGGTTCAAAGGTTCTCACTTATGAAAAGAACATGATGAAAAAAGTAACTGCTTTATTATGGAGCTCATGCCCGGAGGTCTGATCTGGGAGATGGGCATATCTTCAGAGGAATATGAAGCAATTCAGAAACAGAAAATCAGTATGCTCACTAAAATCCACAAAATCACAAATGACGGATACGGCTACATACAGACGGGGCTAAATGCCAGCTGGTATGAGGCCTTGAAAAATATGGCTCTCAGACTGATTCATGACTGCAAAAGTCTTGGCCACGACACGCCTGACGGAGAGCGATTTGTGCAAATGATTGAAAAGCATAAAAAGCTGCTTGAGACAGTAACCTGCAGAATGGTGAACTTTGACCTGTGGGACAGCAATATTCTCTATAATAAGAAAACAGGAAAAATCTGCTGGATAGATCCGGAGCGCGGCTTTTGGGGTGATCCGGTTGCTGATTTTATAACCCTCGGCCCCGGACAAAAAGCACCTCTTTCGGCAAAACAAAAGGAACTGGATATTTATAACCAAATGGCCGAAGAAAAAATCTTCCTCACTAAAGAAACAGAAATCAGATATGCCCTTGCAGTTTGCTACCTGGCACTCATTGAAGAAGTCGAAAAATATGTCAGATACGAACCGGACAATCCAACTTACATCAGAAACACCGTTGATGCAAGAGAAATGTATGATATGGCATTCAGGATTTTGTGAGGTGAGTTTTTGGAAGGAAAAAAAAGAAGACTGCTGGCTGATGGAGAAAAACTTGTTAACACTCGAGTTCAAAAAGTTCACAGATTTCCCAAGAGGCACAATGTACGACAGAAAACCGAATGAAACGGAAAGTGCATTTACGGGTGATTTTTTGTATTATGAAATTGTGCTTTAAGTTGACATTGAAAAGGTTAAAATAAGAAAATTGAGTTAAATCTTATTGGGCGACAAACGAGTAAAAATCCTGTTGACCGCCCAACAATTTTCGCATATAATATATCTGAATAAACGGGCGAAAACTACATCTTTTTATCAAATATCGCCCAATAAAACGACACGTATGAGAGGAAGTGCCGTGATTGGGCGAGAGAAAGAAATAAAAGAATTGGAAAGAATATATAGTTCCAAAAAAGCAGAGCTAGTTGCAATATACGGAAGGCGGAGAGTTGGTAAAACCTATCTGGTTGATGAAGTGTTTGATGGTAGAATAACATTCAGACATGTCGGATTATCTCCCCTGGAGGCAGAACCTAAGGAAAAAGCTATGGCGCAAAAACAGCATTGCTTCAGGTGATTCAGACTAATGAAGGCGCCTATAAACTTTATGACGGACTTGGCTTTAAGAAGGTGTATACATACAGATATTTAAAAAAGGAATAAATAAAGCTGATGATGAAATTATTTATGTGTATGCTTTTAAGGAGGAAAACTAGATGAAATACCAATACAAAGAAATGCCTGAATCTATGAAGGGAACATACGGAGAATTTTCAAAAAACTTTGGGTTTGATTGGAAAGAATTTATTATGG
>CAMVJE010000030.1 GCA_947167745.1 uncultured Treponema sp. | reverse complement strand
ACGTATTTGACGGATGTATCGCTTACTGTAACTGTGACGACGGCTGGGACCTCTACGCAAAAGAGGCAACAGGCTCAATCGGTGTCGTAACAATCAGAAACTGCGTGGCTTACAACAACGGACGCCTCACAACAAACTCAAGCTACGCAAACGGTGATATGAACGGATTCAAGCTTGGCGGTTCAAACGGAAAGGTTCCTACAGCCCATGTCGTAACAAACTGTCTCGCTGTCGGAAACGGACACGACGGATTTACAGACAACGGAAACGGAGGAGCACTCAATGTTTCTTACTGTACATCTTACGGAAACGCAAAGGTAAACTTCAACTTCTACCGCACAAACAAGGGCAAATTCGACCACATGCTCACTCTCGCTCCAAAAAGCAGCGACAAGTACGGTACATCAAGCGTTGCCTCAACGATTTCTAATTCAGTTTACTTCACCAACAGCAAGTACTACTATATCTCTTCTGCCGCTTCAATCACGAACGGGCAGAAAGATTTCTCTACCACGATTTCAGCTCCTTCTACTACAGCCACAAGTCTGGCCTGCAACTCATCTGTACACACAAGCTACAGAAACGCAGACGGCACAATCAAGCTGAGCGGATACACAAACGGCTCTTACAAGGGCCACTCTTTCGGCTCACAGGCTTCAAGCGTAATGGGAATTTCCCTCAAATAAAACAAGCGCTGAATTAAAAACTTAGTTTAAGTTTGTTTAACATTCCGGGGCTGTTCCAAAATACAGGGCAGCCCCATTTTTATGATATTTAATGAAATCTTTTATATATACTTTTTACGGATTAATGATATAATAAGGAAATATTTTTTGGAGACAATAATGCTAAATTGTATCAAATGCAACACTGAACTTCCAGATGATGCTAATTTTTGCAGCAACTGTGGCTTTCCTGTCGGCTCTCTTAAAGTATGCCGCTCATGCACAGTATGCGGTGCCTCTCTCAGCGCAATTGACAAGTATTGCTCACAGTGTGGCAAAGCTGTTAGAGTTATAAAAGACACTCCAACAAGCGGTACCCTTCAAGAAATTTCTCAGACAATCAACGACTCTCTTCCAAAACTTGTACCTGTAAAAGGCGGAACCTTTCTTATGGGAAGCCTTACGGGAGACTTCCAGGTTACGCTATCAAGTTTTTATGTTTCCGAAACGCCTATTACCCAAAAGCAATATGCTTATGTAATCGGGAAAAACCCGTCCAAACTACAAGGCGAAGATAAGCCCGTCGAAATGGTCAACTGGTGCGAAGCCCTCATTTACTGCAACACCCTAAGTGCAATTCAAGGTCTTACCCCCTGCTACAACATAGGTACGCAAACTAACCTGCAACCTTTTGATGCAAACAGTCCTGTCTGGAAGCGAATCACCTGCAATTTCGCAGCAAACGGATATCGTCTTCTCACTGAAGCAGAGTGGGAATATGCGGCAAGAGGAGGCAAAGACAGCACTCCAACCCGATATGCAGGAAGCAGTGATCTTAAACAGGTTGCCTGGTACGGCGAAAACAGCGACATTACAACCCATGTTGTCGGCCTTAAAAAACCAAACGCACTGGGGCTTTATGACATGTGTGGGAATGTAACGGAGTGGTGCTGGGATTACTACGAACCGCGACTGACGCTTACAACACAAGTCAACCCTCGCGGTCCTACAATTGGAACCATGCACGCAAAGCGTGGCGGCTGCTGGCTGGATGACGCAGATCAGTGCACGATTTTCTACCGAAGCGGAAGTGTCCCCAGCGGAAAGAGCAGTAGCCTCGGTTTTAGAATTTGTCGCAGTGACCTAGGTACACAAATTTAATTTTTGATATTGTTTTTTATCTGCAAAAATAGGAAAATAAAACTATGACGATTACAGTAAACAATGTAAGCGATGGTATTGAATTAGTTGTAAGTGGTCGACTTGATACAACAACGGCACCACAACTTGAATCAGCACTCAAACAAATTGAGTTGTCCAAACAAATCCTTTATCTTAACCTTGCCGCAGTTGATTATGTTTCAAGTGCAGGCCTTCGAGTTGTTTTACTCGCTCATAAAATCATGCTTCCAACCGGTGGCAAAATGGTTCTACGCCAGCCATCAGAATTTTGCAAACAGGTCCTCAGTGCAACAGGTATGGACGCAATTCTGAACTTCGAGTAATTCTATTCGATTTTTTTGCGGATTGTCAGAATATTATGGCCGTCCGCATATTCATATTCTACTCCATCCATAAATTTTTTTGTAAGAAATATTCCCAATCCGCCAATATCCCTTTCCTCTGCAGATAATGTAATGTCAGGATCTTCTTTTGCAATTGGATTAAAAGGCTTTCCCTTATCCTTAAAACAAATCGTGAGAATATTATCATCAAAGGCAGCCATAACCCAGGCATCTCCCGCATCAGGCTTATATGCATAATGAGCTATATTTACAAAAATTTCTTCAACTGCCAGATCTATTTTATTAATGATTACTGGGGAACAATCCGCCGGCAAACATGAATGTATAAAATCATTTACAAGATCCATGTTTTTATCGTCGGCGTTAATCCTTAGTTCTTTCATGATTGACTCCTTTTGCTTTTAAAAATCATCTCGAGCATTGTTATATCGTCAAATTGCGGGGCCTTATTTACAAATGCATCTATACTTGCCTGTACAGCTGCAAGAGTTCCTTCTGGGCTGTCTGACTTAATTTTCTTGAATAATTCAAGCAGCCTCTCTTCTCCATAAAGCTCATTTCTGATATTCGTTGCCTCAGTGACACCATCTGTATAAAGAAAAAGTCTGTCTCCGGTAGAAATTTTCGTTTTATGATTTTCGTAAGGAACTCCACTCATAGCTGCAAGCATAAGATTAGGCTTTGATTTTAAAAATGAAGTCTCTTCGGCATTTTGAATCACAGGAAGTGCGTGTCCTGCATTTGCAAAAGTTAAATTTCCTGTATCAAGCTCAAGAATTCCCATCCAGCAGGTGACGAAAAGACCAGAATCATTTCCTTCGCATAAAATATCATTTACATGACTGAAAATTTCAGCGGGCGAAGTGTATCGAAAGGCAGCCTCCTTCAAGAGAGTTTTGGCGATAACCATAAAAAGTGCAGCGGGAACACCCTTTCCGCTTACATCACCAACTGTAACGGCAAAATGATTATCATCAATCATATAAAAATCATAAAAATCACCGCCAACTTCCTTTGCGGGTGCCATTGTGGCAAAAAGTTCAACTTCAGGATGATTTTTGAAAGGAGGAAAGACCCTTGGTAGCATTTCTGCCTGAATTTTTGTTGCAACGCTAAGTTCAGCACCCAGCCGTTCTTTTTCAGTAGTTGCTTTGGTAAGGTCATTGATGTAGTTATTCATATCGTGACTCATCTTCTCAACAGACTTTGCAAGAAGACCAAGTTCATCTTTATTTTTAATTTTTTTGAGGTTTCCCGAGAGTTCCGCATGATGTGCCGCAAGATTTGAAGTTTCATCGATAATGAGCATGAGCGGCCGGATAAGTCCTTTTAGAAGAGAAAAACTGTAAATTGCAACGAAAACTGCCGTAAAAATAAGAACAGCCGTTATTAAAGATGTAAGATAGTGATCCTTGTAAGATTTGATTTCTGACATTGATTTTACTACGCTCATCACGGCTATAACAGAACCTGTATAATCACGAACAGGAATTGAGGTCGTTACATGTCCTCCGCCTTTTTTGTAGGAAAAATATGTCTGAGTTTTACCACTTTCCATGATATTACGCAGGTTTTCGATATAGTCGGGAGTTTTTTTAAGCAGAGATTCTTCATAGCCCAGGGGAATTACTTTTGAATCAAGAATTTCGCTATTCACAGTGTCAAAAACATAGGTACGCTTTTTGTAATCTGGTGAAATTACAGTCAGGTAGACATAAGCGAGTTTTGCCGTTTCAGTAAATTCGTTCAGGCGGGCATTTGTGGAATCCCAGTTGCCGTCTGCTCCATCTGTGAGCCATGAAAATATTCTTTCTGGATTAACATAAGACACAGCTGTTTCAGCAAATTGTCGAGTTACATTTTCATAAAGGCTTTCGATTTGTTTTTTAAATTCTTGATAGCTGATGTAACTGTTGATAACGCAAAGAAGGGCGCCGAAGAGAACTGCCCCAGATATTAATTTAAAAGAAAGAATGGAGAGATGGAAGCGCTTTTTCATCGAAAACCTCTAGTATAAGTATACGACTAAAGCAGGAAAAAATCAAAAAATGTGGCCAAGGATTGCCGAAAATGATTTTTTTTTGCAAATAAATAGGTATGAATATAATTTACAAAATCAAAGAATTTTTTTTAGCCGGCAACTTGCTTCTGTCAGTGTTTCTGTTAAATTTTGCTTCCTGTAGTGCGAGCAGGCATTATGAAACTGAGTCAAAAGAAAAAAGAGCGAGCATCCGGATTATGAACTGGAACCTTCAGACTTTTTTTGACAGTCAGTATGATGGTAATGAATACAGTGAATACAAATCTTCAAAAAGCGGCTGGAACAAATCTAAGTATGAAGCGCGTCTGGAAAGATTATGTCAGGTAATCAAAGAACTTGACGCTGACCTTGTCATTATGGAAGAACTTGAAAAAGAATCTCAGTTACAGGATATTTTCAATCGGCTTTCCGGAACTTTTGATTTTTCAAGCCTATACAAATACGGATTTTTCGCTGGGAAAGATAAGGGCTCCATAGGCTGCGGTATCATTTCAAGGCTTCCACTCGGAGAAATTTCTGTACATAATCTGGACATTCGGAGTGAAGAAAAACAGCCTTCCATGCGAGGAATAATAAAATTTACTATATTTGATGGAAATAAATCACTTGCCCTTTTTGTAAATCACTGGAAGAGCAAAAGCAGCGGTGAAGAAAGTTCCGAAATCTGGCGAAAAGAACAGGAAAAACTTCTGGTTAGACTTATGCAGGAAGAAAAATCAAAATCAAAGGTTATGCTTGCCTGCGGAGATTTTAACAAAGACATTTCGGAATTTGCCATTGTCAGCGGAAATGAAAAAGAAAATGTCGAACTTAAGGGAAAAGAAAACCTCAGGGTGTACTCCCCATGGATTTTAGAAAACGGCACCTTCCTTGAACCTGGCAGTTACTGGTATAAAAAAGAATGGGAGCGTATTGATCACTTTTTTATTTACGGTGATGGGAAAATCAGAGAGTTTAACGCAGAAAACTCTGGTGAATGGGCAGACAACGAAGGACATCCTGCACGCTATCAACTGTGGAAGGGCAGTGGATATTCTGATCATCTCCCAATCACCTGCACAATGGAGTATTAAAATTTACTGACAACCAATGTCCTCTTCCTCGCCAACATCCCAGGCGTCAAAGAGATTGTCGGGCGTAGTCTCGTCCTCTTCTTCATCTTCGTCGACAGGCTCTGAAGCAGGCTCGGTCACGGGAGATTTTTCTGGCTCGGAAGGCATCTCGTCCGATTCAGAAGCAACTTCCGCTTCTACAGGAGATTCACTCTCAGAATCATTATGCATTTCGCATTCTGCATTCTGCATTTTCTCTTCCTCACCTTCGTCAAACTCAGGAGTAAGGTCTTTGTCTCCAATTTCTTCACGCATTTGAGCGACAAGAGCCTCATTGGCAGCAACGCGGGCCGCAATCTCAGGTGAAACAGGCGGAACCGGACTTGCCTCAACAGGAGTTTCAGTCGCCATAGCCAGCGCATCCTCCTCTTCCTCGGAAACGCCGTCATGAAGGGAATCAATCTCGCTTAAAGGAGACTCAGTTACAGAAGAATCCGATTCTTCCTTTTCTTGGGGAATTGTCAGTTCAAATGGAAATCCCTGACGGAGAGTTGCCTGAGTCAAAAACATTTTTATCGCCGTGTCGATGTCAGTGCCAAGAGCCTCAAAAATCTCGCTGGCATTCTCAACCAAAGCGTCATCCAAATCAATCTCAAAAGTCTTAATCATAAATAAATTATCGGAAAAATATTAGCATAAAATTAGACGCGGATGCACGCAGATGAACGCAGATTGTTTTTATAGACGCGGGTGCTTTGACACAAAAAAAATCCCACCCCAAGAAAATCTCAGAGCGGGTATTCTAAATTCCTCACGGAGAACACAGAGTTCACAGAGAGCTTTCAGAATTAGGAAAATCGTTCCTGTTCATTACGCTCTCTGTGCGCTCCTAAGCTCTGTGAGTTTTATGCTTTGTTCAAGCGCTTTTCCAAGTCGTCCAAGCAGTCAGACAATTCTTTTGGCAAGTGTTTGCCGAATTTTGGATAGTGGTTTTCGCGGATGTCTTTAACTTCCTTGAGCCAGCCTTCCTTGTCAACTTTTGTGATCTCTGGAAGAGTCTTTTTGTAGTACTCTGGCAATCCATCTGTGTTGATTGCACCCTCTTTTGGCATGAAGCCGATTGGTGTGTCAACATAGTTGTCTTTTCCGTCGCAGCGGTCGAAAATCCAAGCGAGAACGCGTGAGTTGTCGCCGTAGCCTGGCCACATGAATCCGCCTGGAAGATCTTTGTTGTTCTCGTCCTTGCGGAACCAGTTAACGTAGAAGATTTTTGGCAATTTGTCCTGGTCAGCTTTTGCACCAACGTCAACCCAGTGCTGGAAGTAGTCGCCCATGTTGTATCCACAGAATGGGAGAATTGCGAATGGGTCACGGCGGATTTTACCAACCTGTGAAGCATCGATTGTAGATGCAGCTGTGATTTCTGAACCAACGATAGAACCCAAGAATACACCGTGGTTCCAGTTGCGGCTCTGATGTACGAGAGGTACAGTTGACGGGCGGCGTCCACCGAAGAGGATAGCAGAGATAGGTACACCTTTTGGATCTTCCCACTCTGGAGCGATACACGGACACTGATTTGCAGGTGCTGTGAATCGTGCGTTCGGGTGAGCGAATTCCTCGCCTTTTGGTGATTTGTCTTTTGGAAGAGCGTCACGAGCCTTGCCTTTCCAGTCAACAAGCTTGCCTTTTGCAGGGTAGCCGATTCCTTCCCACCAAACATCGCCGTCTTCTGTGAGGGCACAGTTTGTGAAGATTGTGTTCTTAGAAGCTGAAACGAGAGCGTTCTTGTTGCTTTCTGCAGAAGTTCCCGGTGCAACACCGAAGAAACCTGCTTCTGGGTTGATAGCATAGAGGCGGCCGTCTTCGCCGTATTTCATCCAAGCGATGTCATCACCGATTGTCTCGACCTTCCAGCCTGGGATTGTCGGGATAAGCATAGCGAGGTTTGTCTTACCACATGCTGATGGGAATGCGCCTGTAACATATTTGACTTCGCCCTCTGGGTTTGTGAGCTTGAGGATGAGCATGTGCTCAGCAAGCCAGCCTTCTTCGTGAGCGATGACAGAAGCGATTCGGAGAGCGAAACATTTTTTGCCGAGAAGAGCGTTTCCGCCGTATCCAGAACCATAAGACCAAACAAGGTGCTCCTCTGGGAACTGAGAGATGTATTTCTGCTCAACTGGAGCACAAGCCCAAACGCCGTTGTCTTTTGCGCCGTTGTTGAGTGGCTTACCAACTGAGTGGAGACATGGAACGAAGTTATCGTCAAGATACTTCCATACTTTTTCGCCGGCGCGAGTCATAATGTCCATGTTGAGGACGACATACTCTGAGTCTGTAAGCTCGATACCGCACTTAGAGATTGGTGAGCCGAGAGGACCCATGCAGAACGGAATGACATACATTGTGCGTCCGTGCATACAGCCCTTGTAGAGGCCTTTCATTGTAGCCTTGAGCTCAACAGGGTCAATCCAGTTGTTTGTCGGGCCCGCATCTTCCTGTTTTTTAGAAGAAATGAAAGTTCGTTTTTCAACGCGAGCGACATCAGAAGGATCTGAACGGAAGAGGTAGCTGTGTGGTTTTTTAGCCAATGGAGTAGCCAAACCAGAGTCAACGCACTTTTTAACGAGAGCGTCGTATTCAGCAGCTGAACCATCACAAACGACAACATTGTCAGGTTCACACATTTTTACGCATTCTTCAACCCAAGCCTTGATTTTTGCGTTGGGGATTTCTGCAACAGTTTTAATAGCCATCAAAATGCTCCTTAAAATCAAAATTTGTTAGCATTATACACACTTTCAAAATTTTATTAAAGAGCAAAATATCGACACAAAAGAAATTCATTTATACAATGCTAATATGAAAAAAATCATTCTATATATTCTGGCAACTGTAATCCTTTCCCTTTCACTTAATGCACAACCTTTCCTAGAGTCACTTGTACCTTCTCCCAATCAAAGTGCAATTTATGTCGGCTCTTATGACTGGGGGCCATGCATCGGAAAAATCATAATAAACACAGGAAAATCACTCTCTCCTCAAATCGTAAAGGCAAAAGATTTTGAGGTAAAACAGATTCTCTATCCAAAATCAACAAATATCGGAATGATTAAAAACACTCTTTCCCTAAAAGAAGTTTTTCTTTCGGATTCAGAAGGTAAAAAAACTGATACATCAAGTAATTTCATCACACTGCTCACAGATGTACACCCTGACTCAGAAAACCTGAATCCATTTGTAAGAATTGCCTTATCAAGCCGCTTCCAAAATTATTACGGCTATCAGATTCTCAACAATGAACTGGGAATTAAAATTTCTGACTGCAAAGCATTTATAAACGGCCATGCAGCCAAATTTAAGTCAGGCTCCTACTCTTATAAAATTCCGGCAAGCGAAAAAGACAAATCAGACCCCAACTATCAGGAAAAAAC
Organism: uncultured Treponema sp.; assembly: GCA_947167745.1. The sequence continues at coordinate 7,179 of CAMVJE010000030.1, read as the reverse complement.
TCTAACACTTCCCTATGTATCTTACCTTCCTAAATCAGATAAAAAAATTCCGCTTATACTTTGGTTTCATGGAATCGGAGAAAGTGGAACAAATCCCTACTTTCTTCTGTTCGGAACAAAATCAGCTTTTTTTGCCGATGAAAGTATACAAAAATATTTCGAAAATGGAGTTGCAATTCTTGCACCCCAATGCCCAACAGGCTGGCTTGAAAGTACCGAAAGTGGAATCGGTGGCATAAGATATTGGGAACCGATTGATAAAGATGGTATAATTGATAAAGTAAAAAAACCGGTCTCAGGTCTGCTTGAAAGATTTTTTGTTATGGATGACACACCCAAAAATAAAAAAGTTCCCTTTGCTGCCGTTTCATATTACACAGCTCCAGTAAAAGAACTTTTAGACGCTTTTTTAAAAAGTCATCCAGAAATCGACCGTAAGCGGATATATGTCGGAGGCTGTTCTGCCGGCGGTTATATGACAATGAACATGATGATTCAGTTTCCGGATATTTTTGCCGCAGCATTCCCAACATGTGAATATTATCTTGATTCAAAAATTACAGATGAACAAATCAACTCGCTTGCCCAAAAGCCTATGTGGTTTTCTTATGCCCTTAATGATGAGACAGTTAAGCCCGAAAAAAACTCGATTCCTACAATAAAGCGGCTCAAGGCTGCAGGTGCAAAGGACATCCATGTCTCAGAGTTCAGAAATGTCGTAGACTTAAGCGGAATCTACTTAAAAAATCGAAATGCGTCAAAAAACGATGATGATTACGGTCTCCCCTATGAATATGACGGCCATGACAGCTGGATTTATCTTTTTAACGACGAATGCAAAGACCAGGGCTTGAGTCTCTTTGATTGGCTGAGCAAAAAAGAATTGTAGAATTTTAACAAAAATGTGGTAAAATGTCTGAATAAGCAGATATGCGAAAAAATCACAGACATATTCTAACATCTATATTCCTCGCCTTATTTTCCTTTTTATGTTGTTCCTGCGGGCCAAAGGAAACGCCTAAACTTGTAATAGGTCAGGATTTTTATTACTGGGAGGCACCTGCAGAGGCAACTTACGGCGACGCAATGCAAAATGCCCCTTTTTTCAAAAAACTCGATGATTATTCTGCAACAAATTTATCGCGAGTTCTTGGAAAAGGCACTCACTATGTCTGGGTTCGCGCAGATTTTGAAATCCCTGAAAACTTCAAGGGGCGACCTCTCGGTCTTGTAATCCCTCATTTACGCTTTGCGGAACAGGTTTTCTGTAACGGAGCCTTTATCTCACAGTACGGTGATTTTCCGCCACATGAGCTGTCAACTCTCTTTAAGGCTCACTTTTTCAGTTTTCCGATGAATGTACTCAATCAAAATGGCAAAAACACCCTTCTTATCCGTATTTATGCTCAGGGCTCCAGTGGTATTTCAAGTCATGCCTTTATTCAGCCAACCCAGTTCGCTTATCCAAATTTCGAATCAATAAACTTTCATCATACAAGAGTTTATATGTTCTTCGTTGGAATTCTGGTCTTCACTTTCATCCTCTTTATGTGCTTTTATCTGAGTGTAAGAGAATTCAGGGAATTCCGCGATTTTGCTATCATCAATATTTTTACATCTTTTTTCCTCATTCCATTTTTTGCTACAGAACTTCCGATTTATACCAGCGGAACCTTACCATTTCTTCTTTTCATGAAGCTTACAATGTGCATTCCGCCATATTTTATGATTTATTTTGCTACCCTTTTTGCAATCGACTACCACCGCAAAAGATATAACAGCAAATACAAACTGCTTCGGGCAGGAATTCTTGTCGCACAGATTATCGTAACTCTGCTCACCCCAAACTATGACGCACTTACAAAACTCACACCCTATATGCTCGGCCTTCTCGCATTCCAGGGAGGAATAGGCGCGAGAATTGTTGTCCATGAATTCAGAAACAAGGCATCACGAAATATTTCCATTCAATTCATACTAGGCTTTTTCCCGCTCTTCATTTCGGCAGCTATCGATATAATAATCCGTCTCGCTGACAATACCAGGGAATACCCCTATTTCTCAATTTTTGGCTGGCAGATTTCAATCGCAATTTTTATCATTCTTCTCGCTGTCAGGTTTGCAAATATCTACAAAAACAATAAACGGCTGACAAATCATCTTGCAGAAGAAGTCGCTGCCGCAACACGCGACTTAAAAAACGCCAATTCTGAACTCTCACTATTAAATGAACGACTCGAAAAAGATAAAAAACACTCAGAAATGGATCTGGAAATGGCTTCTGTTGTCCAACGAAATTTTTTCCCGAGTCCAAACAAGCATTTCCGAGGCTGGGAAATTTCAGTCTGCTATTCTCCTGCAGCAAAAGTTTCCGGGGATTTTTACGACTATTACAACATCAACGACATGCTTAACGGAATTTCACTATTTGATGTTTCAGGCCACGGACTTTCTGCAAGTCTTGTAACCATGCTTTCAAAAAATATTATTTCTCGAGTTTTCCAGACTGGTTTCAGACGCAAAGAATCTGTTGATCGAATTCTCACTAAAATAAACAACATGATTCTTCACGAAAAAGGGGATATCGATAACTACATGACGGGAATTCTCTGCAGATTTGACAATGACGGCCAAGCAGGAAAATGTAATGTAGAGCTTGGAAATGCAGGTCATCCTTATCCGCTCAAATACTCCCTCAAAGACAACGAAGTATGCGAACTCAAAGGAAATGACGGAAAACCTCACTACGGTGCAATCGGTATGAGAGGAATTACAGTGTCTTTTGCCCGCTCAAATTTCTCAATGACTACTGGCGACATTCTCATTCTCTACACCGATGGAATAACCGAAGCTACGAATTTAAAACAGACACAGTTTGGTACAAGCCAGATAAAAGAAATCATCAAAAAGAATCATACCCGTCCTGCAAGCGAAATAATCAGCCTCATCATTAAAGAACTTGAAAAATTCACAGAACACAGGCAGCTTGAAGACGATATTACCCTAATCATCGCAAAGCGTACTAACGAAGCCGAATTTGTAGCCGATGAAGAACATTTTGAAGAAAGCGAAGAAGATATCGAAGAACTGATCGACGCCGAAGAGGCAGATGATATTTACGACTCCGGCATCAACAGTTAATTTACGAGCATAGAAGTTCTGTAAAATTCTTCAACTGCGCGAATCATAAAATCAAGGTCTTTTGCGCCTGCGCTTTCGTAGGGTGAATGCATTGCCCACTGAGCAAGTCCTATGTCCACACATGAAAGCGAGACATGATTCTGGCTGATATTTCCTAGAGTTGAGCCCCCCGCAACATTTGAGTTGTTTGTGTAAATCTGGAAAGGAACTCCCGCCTTTTTGCAGACTTCCTTAAAGATAGCCGAAGAAAGGGCATCGCTGGTGTATTTTTGAGCAGCATTAAACTTGATGACTATGCCACCGTTAACTTTTGGACGATTCACAGGATCTGCCGAAGAAACATAATTTGGGTGAACGGCATGAGCGTTATCCGCAGAAAGCATGAGGCTCTTGGAAAGGGCGATTTTGTATTCCTCGTCCGTCCAAGAAAGTTTTTCGGCGATGCGGGAAAGAGTGTCGCTCAGGAAAGTTGAGTCCGCGCCCTGACGGCTGGAGCTTCCCACTTCCTCATTGTCAAAAAGGCAGTAAAGGGGAAGAGGATTTTCTGAAATGCTTTTGGAAGTCGCTGCGAGGAAGCCCTGCAAAGTTGAGTAAGCACATTCCAAATCATCAAGTTTTGGGGAAGAGATGAATTCATTTTCTGCTCCCCAGAGAGAAGGATAGCTTCTATTATATAGAAACAAATCATGGGAAATTATGTCTTTTTCTGCAAGCCCTGCCGACTCTGCCACAAGGGAAAGAAGATTTTTCTTTTCATTCAAAGTGAGCACCGGGCGGATTTCATTCTGCACATCAATTTTATGACCTTCGTTTGCCTCCCGATTCATGTGAATGGCAAGATTTGGAATCATAACTAAATCCCGATCAATATTGACGAGAACTTGCCGCAAGAATGATTTTCCATTTTCGTTTTTACGGACAATTACCCGGCCAGCGACAGAAAGGGGGCGGTCAAACCAGGGCTGAATCAGCATTCCGCCATATTTCTCGACATTTAGGACAAGGCTACCTGCCGAGGCAATTTCCGGATTCTCCTTGATTTTAAAAACCGGGGAATCAGAATGGCTGGCCGTAAGCAAAAAACCATTTTTGGGGGAAGGATTTTGAGGAAGGGCGAAGGCAATGAGGGATGAAGAATTTCTCGTTACGAAATACTTTCCGCATTTTTTTAGACTCCATTTTTCGCCTTCAGAAAGAGGAGTAAAACCCTTTTCTTTTAAAATATTTGTGATTTCAGAAACTGCATGAAAGGGGCTGGGAGATTTTTTAATAAATGAAAAAAGATTTTCAACTGTGCTCATAAGAGAATTGTAGCATAGTAAGAAAAACTGTGCTATAATTGTAATATTATGAACATCTTAAGTATTTTAGGCGCGGCTCAGGGCGCTGTCGCACAAGGTCTCCTCTGGGGAATCATGACATTGGGAGTTTACCTCACATTCAGAATCCTTAACATCGCTGACATGACTTGTGACGGCTCGTTTGCTCTCGGTGGCTCAACCTGCGCAATTCTTATCACAAAAGGCGTAAATCCACTTGTTGCAATTCTTGTCTCGTTTTTAACGGGATTAATAGCAGGTCTGGCAACGGCCCTCATGCACACAAAACTCAAGATTCATGAAATTTTGGCAGGAATCCTTTCCATGATTGCACTATATTCAATTAACATCCGCATTATGGGAAGATCAAACACACCGCTTTTGGGTGTAGACACTATGATGACCAAAATGCAAACTGCTTTCCACATTTCACCAAACATCGCTTCATTCATCATTGGCTTGATTTTCGGAATCGCCCTTATCGCTGCCCTCTACTGGTTCTGCGGCACTGAAATCGGTTCTTGTATCCGAGCGACCGGCAACAACGAAAAAATGGTTCGCGCTATGGGAGTTGATACTGACAAAATGAAGATTTTAGGTCTAATGCTTTCAAATGGACTCATTGCCCTTTCAGGCGCACTTGTCGCCCAGCAGCAGGGCTACGGCGATGTGGGCATGGGAACGGGAACAATCGTAATCGGTCTGGCTTCTATCATCCTGGGCGAAAGCATTTTCTCTTACTTTAACAAAAGATTCGCTTTTTATGTGACCCTTCTTTCTATTTTGCTAGGCTCAGTCGTTTACCGTTTGATTATTGCAATCGTTCTCCAGCTTGGTCTCAAATCAAGTGACCTCAAGCTGCTTACAGCAGTCATTGTAGTTATTGCGCTTGCAATTCCTGTCGTAAAATCAAAGACACTAAAAAAGAAAATCTCACTAGCCGCAAAGGAAGGAAAATAAAATGCTTGAAATATCACATGTATCAAAAACCTTCAATCCTGGCACTATCACAGAAAAAAAAGCTCTCCACGACATAAACCTCACCCTTGAGGACGGAGATTTCGTCACGATTATCGGTGGAAACGGTGCGGGAAAATCAACTCTTCTCAATCTGATTGCAGGAGTCCACACTTGCGACACCGGCTCTATCAAACTAAACGGTCGCGATGTCACAGCAATGCCTGAATACAAAAGAGCAGCTTTCCTTGGCCGCGTTTTTCAAGATCCGCTCACAGGAACTGCCGCAAATATGGAAATCGAAGAGAATCTTGCAATGGCCCTGCGCCGCGGTAGCACACGAACCTTGAGATGGGGCATCAAAAAAGAAGAAAAGGCAATTTACCGCGAAAAACTTGCAATGCTTGACCTCGGGCTTGAAACCCGTCTCACAAGCAAAGTAGGTCTTCTTTCAGGCGGTCAGAGACAGGCGCTCACCCTTTTGATGGCAACCCTGAAAAAGCCGGAACTTCTTTTGCTCGATGAGCACACGGCTGCCCTTGACCCAAAAACTGCGGCAAAAGTCCTTGAACTTACCGAAAAATTCGTTGAACAGGACAAACTCACTGCTTTCATGGTCACTCATAACATGAATCATGCTATTCATTACGGAAACCGCCTCATTATGATGATGAAGGGTCATATCGTTTATGATGTTCGTGGCGAAGAAAAAAAGAAGCTGAAGCCTGAAGACTTGCTTGAAAAGTTCAATGCGGCCGGAGAATTGAACGACCGCATGATGCTGGGAGAATAAGCAGGGGCGTTGCGGGGCTTTAAGCGTGATTTTTGCCCCGCAGAGAGGGGAGCGGCACAACAGCGTGCGACGCAGGGGAGAGACTTCTCCCCTTTCTTATTTTACAGACTTAAGCATGAACAGATTGTCCGTGTCAGGGTCGTAGTAGAAGGTATACAGGTAAATTGTTGTCTCATCCTTGCCTGTAACACGGTAAGTGGTGAAAGCATACTTGTAGCCTTCTTTTTTCATTGTGGGCTTTAGCTCTTCATCCCAAGTTTTTGTAATTTCACCACCGTTAAAGTTGTAGAATTCAGTAATAGTTTCATGTGGCCCCATACCCCAGCCAGACTTATTGAAAAGTTGTATGGTGCGGTTGTCTCTCTGAGTATCTGTTTTAAAGGCAAAAAATTTGAATGTTTTGCCTAATCGTTTTGCCTTAAATTCGTACCATTGATAGTTTTCATCTTCAAGACCTGAAATTTTTGTTTGATTTTTTGCCTGAGAAAATGAAAATGCCGAAACGATAAAAAGCACGGCAAATACAGAAAGGATTTTTCTTAACATATATTGCTCCTCTAGTAATAGATTGTAACACTATAACACAAAAATTCATAAAAATATACAGATTATTTTCATATTTTTAAATCTATGGAACAGAATGCTTCAATTCACTATAATAGATAGAAACTTTTTTATTTTTAGAGGAATTTTTATGTCAGAAGTTATGAAAAATCTGAACAAGTTCAGATTTTTCAAGCGAGTTTCCAACCGAAACTCGAGAAATTTCCTCTCGGAGGTATAACATGTCAGATAAAGTTCGGGTTAGATACGCTCCAAGCCCAACAGGAATGCAGCACATTGGTGGCGTTCGCACTGCACTTTTCAATTATCTTTACGCACGAAGCCAGGGTGGAAAATTCATTCTTCGTCTCGAAGACACAGACCGCACCCGCTACGACGAAAAATATGTCCAGAACCTTTACGACA
>CAMVJE010000029.1 GCA_947167745.1 uncultured Treponema sp. | reverse complement strand
GTATGGAAGTTAAAGTTCCATTGTTCTGTAACACAGATGACCGCATCGTAATCGACACCCGCGACGGCTCATTCGTAGAGCGGGCTAAGGACTAGCGAAAAAAAAATCCCTCCGTGGATTTTTTGATTCGTACGAGAATTTTCATGCTGAAAATTCTCTCCTTACATATCCCCCGCCTCCGTGCGGGGCTTTTTATTTCCGATAAAACACCTCGGTCACCTTTCTGAAACAGACAAGACTGGGGTGTTTTTTTATAAAAGTCTCTGTGTGCTCTGTGCCCTCTGTGAGTTTTTTGTCACATCTGTGTAATCTGTGACATCTGTGGTTTCCTTTACTTTTTTACCACATCAATTCACTTTCAAAGGAAACGCCTTCTTCTGTTTTTCCCACAATCGTGAGGCGTTTTTCTTCTTCGTTTACTTTTCCGAAAATTTCAAGTTTTTGCCCCAATTTTGCTTCCTTTGCGTAGTTAAGGCGGAAGTCCGTGAAATCTTTTTCCCGCAAAATTTCGGGAATGGCGTTGGCTACGAAGGCTCCGTAGCGGGCATTGTTCACATGATTGTTTCCGTCGATGTCAGAATAGCGGATTTTCCATTCATCCCATTTTTCCAAATCTTCTGGAATCTGAATCTTTCCGTATTTGAGGCAGTCATGCTCTTTCTGGCTCTCAACCGGCGGCCGCAAGTCAAATTTTTTTGTCGGAATGATTCTGTGAGCTACCGGGTCAACCAAAAGCCATGAACTCAATCCCGTAATCAGCGGCTCACCTTTTGGCGTGGTGAATTCATAGGCACGAACGAGCTGCAGGGCCTCGGCCTTTTCTTCATAGGTCGTGAAGACATAGTTCTCGTTTTCTCTCGGAAGACGGTGAAAGCGGAAGGCTACCCTGGAGACAAGGCAGGCATATCCGTTTTTTGTGAGGGTGTCCCTGTCCATGCCTTTCTGGGCATAATCTTCAACGGCCATGTCGCTGGTCACTTTTAAAAGCTCGTAAAAGCTCATCTTCTTCATGGAATTGCTTTGTGAGAACTGGACCTTGTGCTCAGAGTGAAAGGTGATTCCGTCCTCATCATACCATTGTTTGAATTCTGTCATTTTTTTCCTCTTTATATTTCATCAAGTTCTTCGATGTAATTTGCTGAATTTTCGCGTTTCATTACAACGATTGTAATATCATCATCTCGTTTTACCCCAGCCGTAAAATTGTTGAAATTATCGATAATATCTTCCATGATGGATTGTGCGTCTTTTGCGTAATTTTCTTTTAGAATATGCTTCAGACGTTCTTTTCCGAACATTTCATTTTTAATATTGCGGCTTTCGGTCAGACCATCTGTATAGAAGAGCAGAATATCGTCCTCTCCCATAGTAAAATTGATTTGCGGAAATGATACTGTAATGAAATCTAGCCCTATTGCTCCGTGATGTTCTTCATTTGATACAATCTCATCGCAGATATTGCTTTTTGCAGAGAAAAGAATTGGATTCGGGTGGCCGGCATTAGCCATTTCAACATAGCATTCGTCATTTTCGTTAAAACTACCAAAACGGAACATAAGGCCTGTTAAATAGTTTTCGATTCCGCCCTTTGCTTCGATAATTTCATCATTGATTTCGTAAAGAGTGCGGGAAACCGTCTCTTTCTTTTTCATGTTTCGAATAAATGACTGGAAAATTATGTTTTTTGCCAGCATTGTAACCAGACTTGCGGCAATACCGTGACCAGAAACATCAAAAAGCGAAAGACCGTTCAAGTCGTTGTTTGAAACATAGAAATCATACATGTCTCCTGAAACTTTATCCAAAGGACTGTAACTTACTGCAATATCCCAGCCACGGAGTGTTTTTGGCGGATAAGGGAAAAATTTTTTTTGAACCAGAGAAGCCATTTCAAGGTCAGTTTCGTTTCGTGTAATCTGCTCGGTGAGGGAATAATTCTTTTTTGAAAGTTCTCTGGTCTGTTTAAGAACTTCCCGGCGGAGCTGAACATTGAGGTACTCGTTTTGAACAATCGCCTTATTGTAGCGGATACTCATAAAGGCAATGAATACACAAATAGTTAAAAGCCAGCCAAAAAGTGTCATGTATGGCAAGTCAACAATTTGAAGTGCTCCACGGATTATAAAATCAAGAATTATTGTAAGAAAAAGTGGGATAAAGGCTGAAATAATCTGCTTAAGGTTGCGTTTTTCTGTGTCGTGGACTCCTGTTTTGAATAGATAGAAGAAAGCCAGTATTACCTGCACTATGGAAAGAAAAAGAGTGAAGGGGCATATCATCATCAAGAAACTGTAATTTGGTGAGAAAAGTGAAGGAATTGAGCAAACTGCCAGCAAAGAATACTGGGTAATCGAGAACGCCTTTGTTATTTCTTTTTTGACGAAAGCGATTATGAGCCTTGCGAGGAAAAAGGCCATAAGGTATAAACCTTCGCACAAGGTGATTTTTATGAAAAATGTATATGAAAGATATTCAGAATTGTAAAAAGGAATTTGCTGTGCAAAGAATGGAAAGACAAAAAGCATGGAAGCGATACACAAAAGAGCAAAAGTAAGATATTCCTTTTCCTCTTTGCGCCAGACGAAAATAAGAAGAAAGAATAATGCAGTGAAGAAAAGCCCGCCTTCAGAAAATACATAGAGAATTGACTGACGGAAAGTGTGAAATTCACTCATTTTTTTTATTTCATCATGGTCGCCGATGAAAATATTATTCGATATTCCACAGGAGCCGTGACAGAATACTTTTATGTAAATAGTATTTCTCTCGCTTCTTTTTATGAGTGATTCCGAGATTGAAAAAAACTGTGAGCCCCACAAGGCAGATTTTTCGTTTGGAGGAAATGCACCATAACAGCCGACATAGTTGCCGTTGACCCAAACTTTATCTGCAAAATGAAGATATGTTATGAGAAGCCCCAAAGCCTTATGTTGAAATCTGCGTGGAACTGTAAATGTTGCCATGAGCCAGATATAATCTTGATCTTTACCTGCAACTTCACTGATGTTGTTTATTCCCTCAGTAGAGAATTTATGAAAACGCATTGTTTCTGCATCTCGAATTGTGCTTTTTTCGTCACATGGAGCCCAGTAGAATCTGTCTTTGAGGTCAATATAGTTCTCCCGTCCGCTGGTTCCCGAACAAGAACTGAAAAATACTGAGAAAGCAATGTAGGAAAATAGAATGAACCAGATTCTTTTCATCATTATATTATACCATATAGAATCTCTAAAATCTTCATTTTTTTGTAAAAATTTTAAGGGAATTTTTATGATTTTTTGTCATATTTAATTTAGAATACAAATATGGAGATAAAGAGTGCTTTCTAACCTTTTTTTTACATTGAATGCCGTTATGCCCATAATACTCGTTATTGCGGCAGGCTTTTTTTTAAAGACAATTCGCCTTTTTGATGAAAAATTTTTCCCCTTGCTTAATAAACTTTGTTTCAGGTGTTGTCTTCCCTGTCTTTTGTTTTTCAATGTTTATAATGTTGATAATATTTCAGAAATTTCTCAGTACGGGCGGATTTGCATTTTTGCTGTAGTTTCAACCCTTATTTTCTTTCTTATTTCCCTTATGGTCACTATGGCAACTGTTAAGGACGACAGGCAGAAAGGCGTTATGATTCAGTGCGCTTATCGTTCAAATTATGCTATTATCGGAATCTCTCTTGCCATGTCGATTTCAGCAGGTGATGACCGTCCTGTGGTTGCCGCATCAATCCTTTCTTCGGTTTCGATACCTCTTTTTAATGTTCTTGCAATTATAGCTCTTTCTCTTTTTGTAAAAGAAAACGGCAAAAAAGTTACCCTTCTTTCTGTAGTCAAAAAAATTGTCACAAATCCTTTGATTCTTGGTGTGGCAGCCGGCTTTGTTTGTCTGCTTCTGCGTTTTGTAATTCCTTCTGATGAGGCAGGTAGAAAATATTTTACGATAAAACAGAATCTTCCGTTTATTTATAAAACAGTCTCAATGCTTGCTCAGACTGCGAGTCCTATCGCACTTCTTGCTCTTGGGGGCAATTTCAAATTTAGTGCGGTGGCAAAGCTTAAAAACAAAATTATTGCAGGCGTCATTTCAAGGACGATTCTCTGTCCTCTAGTATGTCTTACGGCAGCCTACTTTTTGGGCTTTCGGGAACTGGAATTCCCAGCTTTAATTGCCCTGTACGGCACTCCGCTTGCTGTTTCTACTGTTCCAATGTCTGCTGAAATGGGTAGTGACTCAGAACTTGCCGGGCAGCTTGTTGTTTGGACGACTCTTACAAGCGCATTCACATTATTCGCCATAATTTTTACATCGGCCCAGTTGGGTATTCTCTAGTATTATTGATGGGGCTCTGCCAAAAGAAGTCCTCGTCCCCACAAAAAGCCGTTGCGCACCTCAAAGAGCCAGAATTCTTCTCCGTAGCAGAAAATTGCCCAGTCATAATATCCGACTCGCGTTCCTAAAGGTACTGGAATCATTCTTTCCCTCTCGCCCTTTGCCAGTTCATCGTATTTTTTGACATGAAAAATTTCCCGGGCGATTTCTTTCCCTTCCGAAATATCGTTAAAGCAATAGAAAAAAGTGTGTAGTTCTCCGCCGTTTTTAAATGGAATAATTACAGGAACGCGCTCATAAGAAAAAAAATATGCCGGTAAAAAGAGAAAAATGAGGGAAATTAATGTTTTCCTGAAAGAGAGCATAATTTATTATCGGAGAAAAGCAGAAAATGCTAGAGTGAATCGATGAAATCCAAAAGATGAGCGGCCAGATTTCCGTTTTTATGCAGTTTCTCAGCAAAATTTTGGAATCCCATTTTGTTTTTCTGCATCGCACTTGAAATGAGCAGTTCAGTGAGTTGGGCAGATTGGGTCGGATTTTCATAATCGTTGTAATTCTTCCAGAAATTTTGAATCGCCTGAAATTCTTTTGCAGGAAAATAATCTTTCATCTGGTCGAGAAGGGCATTCACTTTGACCAGCTGGTAATTTTCATCCTGTTTGTAGGCCTGCCAGACAAAGGGTAGCCCTGAAAGACAGGCACGGGCAAGCGAATCTTCTCCGCGGATGAAAAGAAAATTCATTGTAAGAATGAACGTATCAAATTCTTCTTGCTGCATGAAGGGGAGTTTTATAATTTTAAAAGGCGAACCTGAACTTTTCCATGCTTCTTCAAATGGAGCGGAAGATTTTCCGTCGGCAAGGTAAATACAGACCGAAAAATCTTTTTTTGAAGAGCGCATTTGGCTTTGAAAGTCCGAAATTCCCTTTACAATGGCTGAGCAGTCATCTTCATAGGCAAAGAAAAACATTTTGAATTCTTCTTCTGTTTCCTCGTTCCTGCTGTGAGCCTCCTCATTAATTATTAAGCCGCCTGTTTTTTGTGTGAAACCTGGCATAAAAAAACGCTTTCTGATGTTTGTCTTTCGGGTTCCTGATTTTAAAAGATGAAATTCTTCGGCATAATCCTCGGCCGTAAGATAATCAATGTTGAGGATCTGAACTTCCTGTGTAAAATCCTGTGAAAAAAGAATGTTCTCAAGCCAGTCCGGCCTGCCGCACTGAAAACACTCCAAAATAATCGAAAAATTGAAAGCGCATTCAGCATTCAGCATTCTGCATTCTGCATTATCTAAGTGCCAGTTGAGGATTTTCCATGTGGAATTTTTGTATTTGAATTCCTGGACATCCTTATTTGGGTCAATCTGACTTGCCATTTTGTGAAAACTTTCCAGGTTACTGACGACCAGTGTGAGATTGAGTTCCGCTCGCAGGTCAGAAAGTGCCCTTGCAAGGCGATAAACTACGCCAATGTCGCCGAAATTGTCCACAACTTTGCATAAAATCATTATATTGTTTTTGTCGAGCATAAATCACCTTAGAATCGTATTCCGAATTGAAGGGCCGGGTATAGAGAAAGATTTTCTCCAAGTGACAGGCTGGGAAGATTTTTAGCCTTTACATGGGAATCGAATGCACCGTCATTAAAGTTTTTAATTCTTGCTTCCGTGAGAAAAGCGGCAAAGAACTGTACACGATGCCGGGGTTTATAAGACAGTGAAAGACGGCCATATGGAACAAAATTGAATTCAGCTCCTTCTACTTCATTATTTATCCAAACGAAGCGTCCGTAAAATTCTTCATCAAGCATTATTGAACCATAGAGAGAGTGCTGATGACCGGCTCCTGCTGAAAATCCGTAGCTTCTGTAATTACCTGACATGCAGAAATCTCCGAGAAAAGTACCGTAAATTACCTGCGTTCCAGTTCTGAAACCTACCTGCAATACATTTTCTGTGGAAAAACTGATTTCCGGCTGAATTCTGAAGTTCTTATTTTGTTTAAGGCCATAAGTTGCTGCAATTTTCTGCCCTTCCTGTTTTGAGAGCCTTTCAACACTAAGCGAATCACTTGTTAAGGTATTTTCCCCAATCTGAAATTTTAAGACTTTGTTTTTTTGGGGATAAAAATTCTGCATTTTTGACTCGCCGAGATATTCTCCAGATGCAGAAAAACGGGCTATTTTGTAGTCAACTATTGTCGGAATAAGGCTTGCTTTGTGAATTACAACATTTAAACTCTGATTTCCAGGGAAGCCTAGAACATTTTTATTGAGATAGGGCATTCCAGCAACCGGCGTTTTAAGACTGTAGAGTTCTATCGAGCCGTCAAGAATACGGGCAAGCATGTTTCCTTCATCATCGTATACTGCACAGTCATAATTGCCGTTCATAATCAATTGTACGCTGCCGAGAGTGGAGAAAGATTCATTTTCATCCAGAGCAAGCATCCATGAGAGATAGCTCTCGCAGGCATGCATGTCCAGACAGGCTTTTATGGCGTATTCAAAACCGTTCGCGGTGTTTGCATCAACATTGCGCTGAATCATGCGGAGAAGAAAGGGAAGTTTTTCCGGATCGATTTGAAGTTCTGGATTTTCTTTCAGATTCTGCTCTATTTCTGAGCTTTCATCATTTTTCTTTTTGAAAACATTACGGAAGACTTTGTTTGCCATCTTGTGCAGAGGAAAAAAGCCGTCATAGTAGTTTTCGACTGATTTATAGAAAACAGTAAGAATATTTGAAATTTGAGTCTGGATAAAAGGTCCGTTTTTGAAAGGAGAATAATCCCTGAGAAGCATCAGGTTGTATATTTTATTCATTCTTGGAATGTATTTTTCGGTATAAATTTTTGCATCTGTGTTCCAATAGTTTGGCAATACTTTTGTCTGACCGTATTTTCGCCATTTCCAGTTATTTCTATTTGGCGGAAAAGATGGAACTATATCCTCAGCATTTACTATATTCCAAATGAAGTTGAATCTCTGAGTCTCTTTTAAATCTTCCTGCGTGACATTTGGTGAGGCGAAAGTGTAGGTAAAAAGCTGTTCTCCAGTAATGATTCCTTCCTTATCCAGAATCGCTGAAAGAAGATTGGCCAGAGCACCGCCACGACTATGTCCTGTAATCAAAAAGTAACATTCATCAGGGCTAAGCTTTTTTTTCAGCATGAAGTAAATCATTGCCTTATGAATGTTTGTGCAGGTGTTATAAAATCCTTCGTGAATTTGTGTGTCTTTTCTTGTGCTGTCACTTACATTCAGATTTGAAAACCATTCATTTGCGCTTAACGGCGTTCCCCTGAGAACTATAAAAACGAGTTTTCGCAGACCATGAGGTGTATTTATATCCTTGTAAGCAAAACTGTATGCGGCCTGATTGTTCCCCATAATCGGAGCTGAGTAATCAAGAATATAATTGCACTCAATATTTTTATCAGGAATGCCTATTTTGTGGTAGGCCTGAATTAATTCGTTTGATTCAGGATTTTTTTCGACTGGAACATAGGAAATTTCTGAGAGCAGAGCCGCAATTCGGGCAATATTGTGGTTGTACTCGCTTGTTTTGCTTTCCCAAAACCATCTGTCTTCATAGTCTACAGAAATATGCACAGGTTCAGGATTTGCAACAAGCAGACCGTTTACAACGAAATCTTCTTTTTTTGCATAAGCCGAGAAAATTCCTATTGTGAGAAATAAAAGACTAAAGAGTTGCGGACGACGTTTTATCCTCATCTTTTCCGTCCAGAATTACTTTAAGCTGCTTATATTCTCCATTTCTGAATACTGTAAGCTTTATCGTGTCACCAGGGCGTTTTGATTCGAGCGCGCTGCTGTAATCTGCATAATTGTTGACTGTAATATTATCAATTCCTGTAATGATGTCCCCGCCAAGATAAATTGTGGTCGGGTTGAAGCGGCTACCGTACTGAACCTGTTCAGTGCCGCCCAAAAGTCCGGACTGTGCTGTAGATGAGCCCTGTTCAACTTCGCTTACCAGAATTCCTGTTGAAACAGGCAGGCCGAGGTATCTGGCAATGGCAGGAGTCATCTGTACGGGACTGATTTTTAGAATGCCCCGTTTTACTGTGCGGTATTTTATGAGGTCATCAACTACACGGCGTGCAGTGCTTACCGGGACTGCAAATCCTACTCCAGCAGAAGTTCCTGAATTTGAGATTATTATCGTGTTGATGCCAACCATCTTACCGTTTGTATCGAGGAGGGGACCGCCTGAGTTTCCAGGGTTGATGGCAGCATCTGTTTGAATCATATTTCTGATAATTACATTGCTGCTTTCCTGAATAGGCCGGCCTAAACCTGAAATGATACCAGTTGTCATGGTTCGTTCAAGTCCGAATGGATTTCCGATAGCAATAACTTTCTGCCCGACTTTAAGGTTTTCATTGTTTCCGAAATCTATGGTTTTGAGGACGACATTATCCGGGGGATTGAATTTAAGGACTGCAATATCACTTTCGATATCTTTACCGATTACAATTCCTTCATATGAATTGCCGTCAGATGTAGAAATAGTGATTTTGCTGGCATTACTGATTACATGTACGTTTGTAACGACATACCCCCGCTTATCGATTATAGAGCCTGAACCGGAACCTCCTTCCTGAGCAACCGGCTCCCAGAACCAGTTAATACCCATGACCTGAGTGGTAATATTCACTACGGCTTCATTACATTTTTCATAAACAGCGATATTCTGCTGCTCGTCCTGAGTATAGCCTGATTGAAAGGAATTTTTTGCAACCTTTACGGGAATTTCTTCGATTACAGGAAGTGGCTCTTTTTTTACTTCTTCTGCTGCAAGAGATAACTCTTCACTGCTTTTATTTTCTAACTCTTGTTCAGGAGTTTTTGCTGAGAGGGAAAAATATGTAACTCCTGAGCTTGCTATGATAATCCCGACTGCTACACCAGCCAGAGTTGATTTTACAAGCTGGGAACGAGAGTAAAGTTTCATTTTGCATCTCCTGAATCAGGAAGAGAAGCTGGTGAAGATTCCTGTGCAGGAAGGTTTTCGTTTGCAGCCGACTCAGAATTTGACTGACTTGTGGAATTTTCTTTATTTTTTGTTTCTTCCTTTGGCTCAAGCTCAATGTAGAAAGTCTTGTCTTTTCCATGTTCAATGTAAACAAAATTTTCTTTAGGAAGATAGCCTTCTTTTTCGGCCCGGAGAAGATAGTAGCCTTCAACAAGATTTATCAGTGTAAGATTTGATTTTCCCTGCTTGTTCCCGTTTAATTGAATTTCGCAGTTTTTTACATTTGCCTTAAAAGTGACTTTTGTCCTTGATGGCTCAATATCTTTAATTTCCTCACATTCAAGTTCAGGGATAATTGCAAATGCATCTGCAGAATTGCTTCCCGCCTTTGATTCATTGTTTTCCTGTGCGAAAAGAGGAAAAACAGCCAGAGAATAAATAAGACCCAAAATAATAAAAATAGTTCGCTTCATGCTTTCTATAATATCGAAAATCACAGCTTCTCTCAACCAATAACACCATTCTCAAGAAAACTGTAATATCCTGTTCTTGTGATTATGATGTGGTCTAAAAGGGAGATTCCAAGAAGATTTGCCGCCTGATAAAGGCGTAGTGTTGTAGTTACATCATCATCTGAAGGCTGAATGCTTCCGCTAGGGTGATTGTGGCTCAGTACGACAGCCGAAGCGTGTTCTTTTATTGCTTCTGAAAAAACTTCGGCAGGTGTGATTATTGCCATATTACTGCTTCCGGTGCATATCACTCGGATTGATATGATTTCTCTTGCTCCCGTCAAAGTGACGCAGAGAAAATGTTCCTGAGTCATCATTGCATAACTTTGAATATAGGGAACCACCTCGCTTGGGCAATTTAGTCTTATGTGCGGATGTATTGTAAGCCTTCGCCCGAATTCTAGAGCTGCCGCAATTTTAAGCGCTTTTGTTTTTCCCATTCCACGGATTTTCTGTAAATCATCGACCAGATTTTCACTCTTTGCCGACATTACGATTCGAAGAACTTCCTGAGCCAAATTCCGGACCGGCATTTCCTTAGTTCCAGAACCCAGAATCAGCATTATTAGTTCTTCATCGCTTGGAAAGGAAAGCCCGTTCTGAAGAGTCATCTCCCGGATGGTAAGTTTTCTATCATCTTTGCAGAGCATTAGTTTTTCTGCATAGTCTGTTTTTTTATTCATACAGTAATATATTGTAAAAAAAAGTGCATTTTCGGCATTATCAGAAGAAAAAAATGAAAAAAAAAATCCATTTTCCGATAATCTTGTTATGAAAAAAATATTTCCTAAAATTACTTTTACGCTTTTTTTGCTTACATCTATCTTTATGTTCTTTTCTTGTATGACAGTGCAGCAAAAAGATGTTTGCTCTCGGGAACTTCTTGGAAATGGAATAAAAGATTCTAATCAGCTTCTCGAATTCTTTTTGAAGCACAAACCTGAATGTGACAAAGAAAAGGTAAGCCGCCTTGCCTCATATTACATTGAAGAAGCCGCCATTGAAGGAATTAATTCAGACCTGGCCTTCGTTCAGATGTGTCTTGAAACAGGTTTTTTGGGATATGGAAATCTTGTTCAGCCTGAAATGAATAATTTCTGCGGTCTTGGCGCAATGGACGCAGAGCATCCTGGAGAATGGTTTGAAAGCGAGCAGATAGGTGTACGGGCGCATATTCAGCATCTCCATGCCTATGCGACAACGGCCGAAGTTGAACTGAAGCAGGAATTGGTAGACCCCCGCTACAGTTGGCCACACCGTACAAAATTAGCCCGCACTGTCCATGAATTAGCAGGTAATTGGGCTACAGACCCTGAGTATGGCATAAAACTGGACAGATATTTAAACGAACTTTCTAGTTTTTAATCGTCGTGCCTGTGTAACCCTGGCCTTCGAGAATGGCCCGGGTGTTTCCGATGTTTTTACCACCTGCACAGATAACGGTCAAGCCCATTTGCTGAGCTTTTTTGCTTGCAATCGGGTCAAAGGGACAGTTCTTGCCCGGTACCCACTCATCGCCAACCATTTTGCGGAAATCTGCCCATGAAATCTCGTCCAAAGGTTTTGCATTTGGGTTTTTGCGCGGATCATCAGTGTAGACTTTTTCGATGTTAGAGAGGTTTACTACGGTGTCTGCTCCAAATTTTTCTGCCAGAAGGACCGCGTCATTGTCTGTAGAGAAGCCTGGTTTCCAGCCAGCGGCAAGCAGAATACGGCCTGTAAAATCTTTTGCAACAGTCGGATCAGTTACGACTGCTTCCCTGCACAAATCTCCGAAGCTTGCCTTTACAAACTGGGCATTCAGACGTGTTGCCATGATTCCAATCCAGTCAGCGGCGTCTGTTCCGTCACTTTCGGCTGTTCCAGTTACTTCACGGAAAGCCTTCTGATAAATGCGGGCTGGTCCACCGCCTCCAACAACAAGAATAAGTCGGTCATCTGGATTTTTAGAGAGAAAATCCTTTACCATAGATACGAACTTTGAGACAAATTCTGTATCAGGATATTCCGGGGCTACGATTGAGCCACCTACAGAAAGAACTTTTGTAGACATATTTCCTCCATTAATATAAACCAAGAACGACAGGATCGTTCCAAAGCGAGCTGTAATTTACATTACCTTCACTGGACTCTTCCCAAATTGACTGGAAAGCATAAGTTTTAGGCCTGTAGACAATCTTGCTGTTTTGAGAAATCGTCTGCTTGATTTCATTCCAGCCCTTTGAAAATGCTATGTGTTGAGAGTCAAGATTTCCGAAGTAAAAATCCCGCGGATTATCTATGGGTCTGAATGAATTGTAAGACATTCCCTTTCCAAGCACTATATCCACAGGTACCCAACCAAAGCCTTCAATGTAGAACTCTGTCCACCAGTGAGCTTTTGTTTTTAAATCTGCATCGACAAGAATTCCTGCGATTGGATTTGCCGGAATAGAGAGGGCTCTTAGCAGACTGGTATATATTATTGCAAAATCGTATGCATCCCCTTTTTTATTTTTTAAAAGGTCAAGTGGCGGAAGGTCCGCTTTCCTCAGTGAACTGTTGAGTGAAAAATTTTCCTGCATGTAGTCGTAGATTGCTTTTGCCTGCTTGTAGGGATTTGTTTCTTTTCCAGCGATTTCTGAGGCAAGATTCTTTATATCAGGATTATCACTTTGAATAAGGGCATCCGGGGAAGTTGCGGCCTGAAATAAAGCTCTGGATTTTTCGGCTTTTGAATAAGGGCGGACACTGTTTTCGTTGATTTTAGTTTGTACTGAATAGCTTGATACAGCAAAATTATGGCTGAATCGTATTTTCTTATTTTGTGACGCTGCACGAGGTAGTTCTACCTGATGAATAACCGTATTCTTATAGTCAGTAATTACAGCTTCAGGATTGCATTCCGTAAGTTCAACCATTGGCTGCCATGAAGTTACCAGAGGGCGCGGAACTCTGAGTGTTATCGATGTGCCGTTTTTAGTATCAATACTGTCTATATCAGAATTCACCTGAATGATATAAGTCTTTCGTGATTTGTAAATTTTACTTCCCTGTTTAAGTTCGATAGTTTCCTGAATGGGATTACTTTTACCCTTTTCTGTTTCGATGTAAACTGGGCCGGTAACCGCTCCGTCAGGAATTCTTACTCTTATTTCTGAATCACTCCAGAATTCGTAATCGTAATCTGATTCGTTTAAGGCAATAGTTTTAAAATCAAAATCGGCTGTAAGTTCACCATCGCCTGTGCCTAGCGAAGATTCTTCGGTGTTTGCAGTAAAATAAACTTTGCTGGACCCTTTTATGGTTCCAAAGTCAGAACCTGTTATTGTTACGAGCGTACCGTAGCTTCCAGAAGTTGGATTGATTGATGTGATTACAGGAAGTGAAGTTTTAATTTTCTGTGAGACCGATACCGGAATTCCTGCTTCATTGGCAAAAAATCCGGGTTTTGACTGGCCTGCTCTTGTTGAAACGATGACGAGACCATCCTGAACATTTGAAGGAATGGTAAGTTTTATTAGACTGTCAGTCCATGTCAGGTAACCTGAAGCCGTGAGTCTGTTCCCGCCGATTTCAACATAGCTGGTTCCCCTGATTGAACCAAAGTTCTGGCCTCTGATAATCATTGTATCACCTGCTGAACCAACGACTGGGGTAACCGAGGCAATAACCGGAATTTTTTTTGACTTAACGGTAGCTACCGAAATTATAGCCAAAGCTACGAGTACCAGAAAAATATAAAAAAGGCTTCGAAAAAAAGAGTATTTTCTGAAGAGAAGAGAAAAAATATTTTTAATGTTCAAAGCTAGTTACCTGCTTCATTTTGGAAATCCATTATCTCCATATTATTACCGATTTCATTAAAATTGGGAACAGAAATCGTGATGGAAGATGATGAAAAATCCGGAATGAAGGGGTCAACTGCCGTAAGTCTTTCTCTTAAGCGATGACCGATTGATGTTCGGCCAGAAAAAGGAGAATTTGAACTGTAGTTTGAAACAAAATTAGTTGCGCTGATTGTTTTTTGCTCTACAGGAAGTTTTTCTTCTTCGACTTTGCCTGAACCTGAACTTGCTGTGGCTACAGGACTTTCTGTTTTGGCAAGCATTTTGGGAAGGTCTTCTTTATTGATATTGCCGTCAATAACCACGTCTTTTTTTGCAATTGGTTCAATGCTATTCTGCTTCATGATGCTGATGGCCGCAACTGCCGTTTCTTTTGCCTGAGAAAGTGAATTATAGTGAAGAGGAATGAAAACAAGTGCAAAAACTGCCGCCGCAGCCGCAAATGAAGAGGTGTATTTGACGAATGGTGAAACGAATGATTTTGACTCACCTGAAGAACCCTTTGCGAGGCTGACATTTTTTGCGTAGCGCATTTTTGTCTGCAAACGGGCAAAACTTTCTTCCATAAATTCACTGGAAACCGTCTTCTGCCTGCAATCTTCTTTTAAAACGGAGTGAAGAGCCTGCATCTTTTCGAGATTCGCCTTTTCTTTTTCGCTTGAAGAGACAATACTTTCGTACTGAGAACGAAAACCTTCGGGCATTTCGCCATCGATGTAAACAGAGTGTAAATCTTTTTCAAGAGATGTAGACATCATCAGCCTCCAATATCTTTTCAAGCTGCTCTCGCGCACGGAACATGCGGATTTTGACATTGCCTTCGGTAATGCCGAGCACCTTGCCGATTTCCTTGTAGTTGAGGTCTCCGTATTCGCGCAAAATAAGGACTTCACGCAAACCTTTCGGGAGTTTGTTGAGGGCTTCGAGGGCGATTCGCTTTGCGTCTTCTTTGAGCAGATTTGTGTCCGCACTCTCGGAAGATTTTTTGCTTTCGTAGAGGACTTTGTGATAGGCCTTTGCCTCACGGGTCTTTCGCTTGGCATAATTGAGGCTGGCGTTTTTTACAACGCGGATAAGCCAGAATTTTGCGTCGTCAAGGCTTGGAAAAACCATATTCTTTTCGCTTGCCTTGATGTAAGAATCGTGAACAAGGTCTTCAGCAGCTTCTTCATCATTTACAACACGCCATGCCACACGATAGAGAAGGGTGAAGGTTTCGTTGTAAATAGCCCTGAAGTCAGACGGATTACTGGCCGCATAAGTTTTATGAATTTGTGAATCCGTCATTTTCCCTTCCTCGACTTATTAACAATGATGTCTTAAATTAGTTACAAAATTTTGTTATTTTTTAGGGCGTTGCCCTTCAGTCTGTCATTGCCGTGCCTGACACGGCAATCCCATCCTTACGGGCTGGGCTTTCCGGGGTTCCGCCTTTCGGCTCCATTGCTTTGCAACGGCTTCGCCGCCCCTTCAATCCCTAACGCTTAGCCCCTTTTCCAGGTCGGGCCTTGCGGCGTGTCGATAATCGTGATTCCACGGGCAGCCAAGTCATTTCGGATTTGGTCGGCACGGGCGAAATCTTTTGCCTTTTTGGCGGCACTTCGCTCTTCAACCAAAGCCGTGATTTCTGCCGCTTCCGGGTCGCCTGCGTGGTCATCGGTCTGGACTTTTGCTTCTTCGGCCTGTTTTTTGGCGATTGCAATGGCGTTTTCAATCACAGAAAGTGAAATCACTTTGTCCATGGTGAAAATGTCTGCCAGGGCCTCGCTTGCTTTCTGGTTTTTGCCGTTAGAAGCCTTCTGCAATGCTGAGAGAGCAACTGGAGTCGCAAGGTCATTTTCAAGCCCTTCTCGGAATCGTTTTAAATTCTCGCTTTCTTCCTTATTAGAGGCGATTTTCCCAAGAATCTCTGCAAAGTTTTCGGCTGTAAGTTCAATTTTCTCTTCGTCCTTTGCTTTTTTGACGAGTTTTGCAACCCGCTCATTCAAAGCCGCCCGGCCGTTCTTTGCAGACTCCATTCCGTCGAGGGAGAACACCAGCGGCTTTCGGTAGTGGCCGCCCAAAAGGAAGAAACGGTAGTCCAGGGGAGCGTAGCCCTTGCTTGTGAGTGAATAGCCTTTTGATTTTGGCAGATCGGTCTGCAGCGTGATAAAATGACCGCTTGACTTACTCATCTTCCCGCCCTCAAGAATCAAAAATTCGTTGTGGAGCCAGTATTTTACCCAGGGGCCTTCCTTGCGTTCTTCTTCGCTAAAACTTCCTTCGCTCTGGGCAATCTCGTTTGTGTGATGAACCGGCACATGGTCGATTCCGCCAGTGTGGATGTCGATGTGTTTGCCGAGGTATTTCATGCTCATGGCAGAACATTCGATGTGCCAGCCAGGATAGCCCCGTCCCCATGGAGAATCCCAGGTCATGGCCTGATTCTCAAATTTTGACTTTGTGAACCAGAGCACGAAATCGCCGGGATTGCGCTTGTTTTCGTCGATGACGACTTCCTTTCGCTTTCCCTTGCCTGCTACGAGCTTTTCAAGATCAAGGTTTGCCAGCTTTCCGTAATCAGGGTAGGTTGAGATGTCGTAGTAAAGGTTTCCGCCAGCCATGT
>CAMVJE010000028.1 GCA_947167745.1 uncultured Treponema sp. | reverse complement strand
GTGAATATTGGATTGGCGCACAGATTTTGCGTGATTTGGGCTGTAAATCGCTCCGCCTTCTCACGAACAATCCCGAAAAAATCTATGGACTTGACGGCTTCGGCCTCAAGGTAAGCGAGCGGGTGCCAATTGAAATCCCGGCTCAAAAATACGACGCGTTCTACCTCAAAACAAAACGAGACCGAATGGGTCATATATTCACCGAAAAATTGTAAAATTCGACACAGATACACACGGATAAACGCGGATGGTGTTTAAAATCTGCGTGCATCTGTGTTCATCTGCGTCAAAAAATGGGAGAAATATTATGAACGAAATCAATTTAATCGAAGGAAAATTAGTTGCACCGGCTGGCATGAAGGTTGCAATCGTTGCAAGCCGCTTTAACGAAATCATCGTAAACAAACTTCTGGGCGGGGCTGTTGACGGCCTGGTTCGCCACGGTGTCGAAGAAAAGAACATCACGGCTGTCTGGGTTCCGGGCGCATTTGAAATCCCTGTAATCTGTGACAAGCTCGCCGCAAGCAAAAAATATGACGCCGTAATCGCCGTTGGTGCCGTAATTCGTGGTTCTACAACACATTACGATTATGTTTGCGCCGAAGTTTCAAAAGGTGTCGCACAGGCAAGCTTCAAAAACGGCGTTCCGGTGCTATTCGGTGTAATCACAACAGAGAACATCGAGCAGGCAATTGAGCGCGCAGGCAGCAAGGCCGGCAACAAAGGCTACGACTGTGCTTTGGGCGCAATTGAAATGGCTAATTTGATGAAGCAGCTTTAATTAAATCTTTGATTACTTCACCTGCAATAATAAGGCCGGCAACCGATGGAACGAATGAAATGCTTCCGGGCGCGATTCCATTTCCTTTTTGCTCGGCCGATTTTTTTTCTTCTTCACTTAAATGAGATTCAACGGGTTTTTCTTTTGAGTAAAGGACTTTTACACCTGAAATCCCTCTTTTTTTGCATTCCTGCCTCATTACCCGGGCAAGCGGACAGACACTGGTTTCTGAAATATCAGCGATTTCAAATCGGCAGGGATCGAGTTTGTTTCCAGCTCCCATACTTGAAATTACCGGAACATCAGCTTCTTTTGACTGAGAAATAAGCTGGATTTTAGCCGTAACTGTATCTACTGCATCAACAATATAATCATAATTGGAAAAATCAAATAAATTTTTTGTTTGCGGAAGATAAAAGCACTGAAAAGCACGCACCTGGCAGTCGGGGTTGATGTCTAAAATTCTTTCTTTCATTACTTCAACTTTAGCCTTCCCAATTGTTGAGTGAAGGGCAATAATCTGGCGGTTAATGTTCGTAAGGGAGACTGTATCGTTATCAATGATGTCGATTTTACCCACTCCGCTCCGGGCAAGGGCTTCCGCTGCATAACCGCCCACTCCTCCAATGCCGAAAACAGCAACATGAGCCTTTTGAAGCTTTTTAATCGATTCTGAACCTAAAAGAATTTCCGTGCGTGAAAACTGATTATTCATGGCTTCATTCTATCCGAATATCCAGCGATGTCAAATGTGCTTAAAATCTGTGACTAAGAATTTGTTTTGTGGTAAGATGATTTTATGCGCATAAAACTTGAAGACTTGTATAAATCATATGTTTCTGCCGGCAAAAATGGCAAGACTACCGTTCAGGCTGTCGCAGGAATCTCTCTTGATATTCCAGAAAATAAAATTTTCGGCATAATCGGTAAAAGTGGTGCTGGAAAGAGTTCTCTTATAAGGCTTGTAAGCCTCCTTGAAGCTCCGGATTCCGGAGCTGTTTACTATAACGACAAGCGGGTGGATAATCTTTCCAAAGCTAACTTAATTCTTCAGCGGCGGAAGACAGGCATGATTTTCCAGAATTTCAATCTTCTTTCTTCAAGAACGGCTGGCAAAAATGTTGCCTATCCTCTTGAAATCGCCGGCTGGCCTAAAGCAAAAATTCTCCAGCGGGTTAAGGAAATGCTCAGTCTTGTCGGGCTGGAAGACAGAATCAATGCGCCTATAAGCACTTTAAGCGGTGGACAGAAGCAGCGTGTTGCAATTGCCCGTGCCCTTGCCACTGAACCAAGCATTCTTTTTTGCGACGAGGCAACTAGTGCGCTGGATCCAAATACTACCCGGCAAATTCTCTCCCTTATAAAGGAAATCCAGAAGAAGATGAATCTTACGGTCGTCATGATTACCCATCAGATGGAAGTTGTGCGTGATGCCTGTGAGAATGTGGCTGTTGTTGAGAACGGTCGTATCGTTGAGACTGGCACTGTAAAAGAAATTTTTACTAATCCGAAGACTCAGACTACCCGTGATTTTATCAAAAATATCGCAAACGATGGCTTAAAGCGTGAAAATGACGATGAGACTGTCAAATGGTCACGGGAAAGCGGTTCTTTTATCCTTCATTTTGTGGGAAATGCTACTGAGAAGCCAGTTTTGAGTATGATGGCCAAGGAATTTGAAGTTACTTTTAATATTCTTGCGGCCGGAATTACCCATGTGCAGGGCGAGGAAGTGGGTTACATGGAAGTAGACATTGTTGGCAAGGACGAGGAAATCACCCGCGTTATAGAATGGCTTGAACAGAACAATGTAAGGGTTCAGAAAAAATAAGGCGCAAGTTCGGCCTTAAATTCAGGAGATTTTTATGGAACAGATTTTAATTCTTGTGGGAACTTCAACACTTGAAACCCTTTTAATGGTTTTTTTCTCAACGCTTTTTGCAATTTTAATCGGCTTCCCTTTGGGTGTGCTTTTGAATATCACAAATAAATACGGCATTACACCAAAGCCTGCTTTTAATCTTGTTTTGAGTCGTATTATCGATGTCTTGCGTTCTTTTCCTTTTGTCATTTTGATGATTGTTCTTCTTCCACTTACACGACTGATTTTGGGGACGGCAATAGGAACGGCAGCAACGATAATTCCTCTTTCTATTGCTGCAGCTCCTTTTGTGGCCCGAATTACCGAAACCGCACTGAACGAAGTTGATCCCGGAGTTGTGCAGGCGGCCCGGGCCATGGGTTCAAATAACTGGCAGATTATTTACAAGGTGCTTATTCCTGAGGCAATGCCCGCCGTTGTTTCGGGAATTACCCTCACGGTCATCAATCTCATAAGCTATTCGGCTATGGCAGGAACTTTGGGCGGTGGCGGCTTGGGTGACCTTGCAATCCGCTATGGTTATCAGCGTTTCCGCACGGATGTTATGATTGCTTCGGTAGTCGTCATTATCATCATGGTTGCCCTCATTCAGTTTGCGGGTACTTTTCTTACAAACCGAATGCTCTCAAAACGATAGTTTTCTAAACACAGTTGACACAAAATTTAATTCATTGTATAACAAAACATACCTAGTTACTAGGTAATAAAAAAATAGGAGAAGAAATATGAAAAAAATTCTTTCATTTGTTGCAATTGCTTTGGCAGCAACATCAGTTTTTGCTCAGAAAGCGCTCAAAGTTGGTGCTACCCCTGAGCCACATGCGGCAATCCTCAACCTTGTAAAAGAGGATTTAAAGGCAAAAGGAATCGATTTGCAGGTTGTTGAGTTTACAGATTATGTTACTCCAAATGATGCTGTTGAGTCTGGTGATATTGATGCAAACTATTTCCAGCACATCCCATATCTTGAATCTTTCAACAAAGAGAAGAATTATCATCTTGTGAATGCGGCTGGAATCCATGTTGAGCCATTTGCTTTCTACTCAAATAAAATCAAAAAGCTTGCCGATTTGAAGAAAAAGGCTACAATCGCAATTCCTAACGATCCGACAAATGAAGGCCGTGCACTTCTTCTTCTTCAGGAGGCAGGTCTCATCACTTTGAAAGAAGGTGCTGGAATTACAGCAACTCCTCTTGATATCAAAAAGAATCCAAAAAAACTTAAGTTCAAGGAAATCGAAGCTGCTTCACTTCCACGCGTTTTGGGCGATGTTGATGGTGCAGTCATCAATGGAAACTATGCTATTCCTGCCGGCTTGAGTGCAAAAAAAGACGGTCTCTTCGTTGAAGGCTCTTCTTCTCCATATGTAAATGTCATCGCTGTAAAAGCTGGTAACGAAAACAAAGAAGAAATCAAGGCTTTAATCGAAGCAATTAAGAGTGAAAAGGTTAAGAAATACATTTCTGAGCGATACCCTAACGGCGAAGTAGTCGTGGTATTCTAAGGAAACAGTGATTAATAATTATCGGGCTGCCGGAAACTTTCTGGTAGCCCGATTTCTTTTTAAATGAAGGCGGCTTTTGCAGTTCCCAGGGTGATGTCCATTTCTTCCGGGAGCATTTCGTAATAGATTTCCTTGTCCCGCAGTAAGTCGTCGAGATATTGTTTTGTCCGCTGAATGACTTTAAAAGTTTTGAAAAAGGAACTTCCATTACAGGCAAGACAGACTGGTTTTTCGGGCGATTTTCCTTCTTCGGTTTGAATCAATGCTGCGCACAACAAAACTGCGGCAAGCTGTGCCATGCGGTTTACAAGGGCATCGAAAATTTCATAAATCATTTCAAGGTCTTTTTTGTCTGCATTTTCTGAATCAAAAAGATTTGAGAATTCGCCGTTTTTGGGATTTGATGACTCAAGAAAATTGCTGACTTCAATCAGAGATAATGACTTTAAGGAGTCAATTTTCTCGTTGAATTCTTTTGAGAAAAGGCCTTCCTTTGCGGCGATATAAAGTGTTTCATAGGCAAGTGGGCCTAAATAAGCTCCTGCGCAAAGTTTTTCAAAGGCAGAACTGCCTGGATTCAGGCTTTTTTCGTCAAGGATAATGTCAAAGTCAGAATTTTTAAATCCACCGAATTTTGCGCTCTCACAGACGATAATCTGCCGTTCAAGATCATAGTCAGCTTTTTTCGGCTGGACATAAGCTGTGTTCATGCCTGTTCCGAGGATGAAACCAACATAAGAAGAGTATTTTTTTTGACCGGCAGCAGCCAAAAGGGCAGAAACAGTATCGTTAAGGAGAAAAATTTTTATTTCGCCTTGCCAGCCATCTTTCTGGAGTGCTTTTTTAAGTTCTTCTCCGATTTTACAACCAACGACTTCCGGTGCTTTTACTTCTTTTGAGAAATTAATAAGGACTCCGTCGTGATCTTCTGTGATAGACATTGCATAAGAAAAACAGAAGCAGATTTCGGAACACTTTCCCTTGAATCGATGGATGTTTTGGGCAATTTGTGTAAAAAATTCTTTTTTGCTAAGTTCACCCTCTGTACCTGGCATTTTTGTTTTTTCGAAATCTGATATGACTGCTGAGCCGTTTTTTTTGAATGTAACGAGAGATGAACGGAAATTTGTGCCTCCTGCATCGATTACAATAACGGATTTTTCGCAAATTTTGATTGAAGACGGATCAAAATAAGTGGGGATCATGTCCTGATAAGAAGTTTTACCTGAAAGTCCTCTGTTCATGTCGGCCAGCAATTCGTTTGTGAGCGCATTCAGATTCAAATCAAGATAAAAACCGTGTTCTGCTAAAAAATTCTTTACCGATTGATTCATAATTTCCCTCGTTCTGCCGGAAAGACTGCAAATAATATTGCTTTGCAGAAATAAGTATACGATAATAGACGAAATGATTGCAATACAGGCGGTAGATTATGAAAAATGCCATCTACAGGAACTTATTTTTGACCCTTGCATTCATTTTTTTCTTTGTTTGTGGCGTAAGTGCTGAGGGGAAAATTTCAGCAGAGACAGCGGAATTTATTTCATCGCTGGGAGAAGGTTGGAATCTCGGAAATACATTTGATGCCTCTTCTTACAGAAACCGTGATAATTTGGGAAATGACAGTGAAACAAAATGGGGAATGCCTCTTACAACAAAAGAGATGATTCAGGCAATCCGCGCTCAGGGCTTTAAGACAATTAGAATTCCTGTTTCATGGCACAATCATATAATAAGTCAGAAAAATGAAGTTTACACGGTGGATACAGCCTGGTTAAAAAGAATCCGCACTGTGGTGGACTGGTCGCTGGGTGCAGGTTTATTTGTAATCATCAACCTTCATCACGACAATCTTTCTGAAGCTCAGATGAAGCATTGTTATGGCTATTGTGTCACCAGTAATTCGGATATTAAAGTTCGCTCTAAAGCTTATCTGAATTCTGTCTGGTCTCAGGTGGCAGATGAATTCAAGGATTACGATGAAAAGCTGATTTTTGAAGTTTTAAATGAACCTCGCTGTGTCGGTACAAGTTACGAGTGGCGCGGGGAGGGTAAAGAGATTTCTGACGCGAACAAAATTATCTGTGAATACGAAAAAGTCTGCCTTAAAGCCATTCGTGGTGCAGGTGGGAAAAATGCCGATCGCTATGTAATGATTCCGTCTTATGCTGCCAAGCATGACCTGACCGACAGCTGGTCTCTGCCCGATGATTCAGCAGGAAGGCTCATAGTTTCGGTTCACGCATATACTCCTTACGAATTCTGTATGAAGGATGTCGGAGGTAAGAATTTTATAAGGAAGCACGAAAGGTCTATCTCAAAACTTTTTGAATCACTGAAGAATAATTATATCTCAAAAGGGATGCCTGTTATCATCAGTGAAACGGGGGCGAGCGACAAGGCTAACCTCGAAGAGCGCATCAAGTGGACGAATTCCTATATCTCACAGGCAAAAGAGGCAAATATTCCGGTAATTCTTTGGGACAATATGGTGACTTATCCAAATGGTGGCAGCGGGGAAAGATATGGTTATTTTAATAGAAAGAATTTAACCTGGTTCTACCCGGAACTGGTGGAATTTGCAAAAGAGTAAAGATAGTCTTGTAAAAAATTAAATTTTGTTCTATTGACCGATAGTGCAAATAATCCTACAATCGTTACTATGAATAGCAACGAAGCTTTGGAGCGATTATTAAAATCCTTTGAGGACTATTACACAGTCTCAAGAGAAACCATTGACGCTCCCTTTGTCGCTGAAGCCCTTTTCAAATCCCACAATGAACAGTACATGCTGGTCAAAGCCGCAAAAATCGCTGATATCGATTCCAACGAGATTGTTTTCTTCTATATAAATAATGAGATTCTGAGTCAAGCTCAGAATGACGGTCATGCTGAATTTATTTCAGCATCTCTCCCTCCCGAAAAGGTCACGGAGCTTTCAAAAATCGCCTGGGAGCGGGGGCTTTCAAGGGTTTCGCCCTATTACGGTCACCGCAACACCGACATTACTCTCATCATCCTTTCCGACACAATTTCAGAAGAATCCCTCAAAAAAATCAAGAAATTAAATTTTTACAAATCATATAAATTCGGCCTTTATGGTTGGTCTGCTTTTAGGGCATTAGCTTACGAAACTTCGACAGGTCGTGCCGCAACAAATCGTCGTGGCTCAGACCTGAAAAAGCTCGTGGCTTCGCTATAAAAAAAAGTTTTCCAAAGGGGGAAAAAGTAAAATGACAGCATTATTAATCATTCTTGCTGCAATCGCTTTGCTTTTCTGTGGCTATGTTTTCTACGGTTCATGGCTTGCAAAGCAGTGGGGGATTGACCCTGCAAAAAAGACGCCTGCCAACGAAATGACAGACGGCGTAGACTATGTTCCTGCAAAACCAGCCGTTTTGATGGGACATCACTTTTCTTCAATCGCAGGTGCCGGCCCTATTAACGGTCCGATTCAGGCGGCTGTTTTCGGTTGGGTTCCGGTTTTCTTGTGGTGTGTAATCGGTGGTATTTTCTTTGGCGGCTTGCAGGACTTCGGTTCTCTTTTTGCTTCTGTACGACACGGTGGAAAATCTGTCGGCGAAATCATCAAAGACTCAATGGGAAAAACCTCTAAAAAATTGTTCATCATTTTCGCCCTTCTTGTTTTGATTTTGGTTATCGCTTCATTCGTAAATGTAGTTGCGGCTACCTTCTTTACGGCAAGTGATGCAAATCAGTTTGGCTTTGTTTTGCATCCAACCGGCAACCAGACAACTGCTATGATTTCTTTCCTTTTTATTGTTTTGGCAGTAATCTACGGACTCTTGACGAATCGCTGTGGTGTAAAAACTCTTCCGGCTACAATCATCGGAATCGTCGCAATCGTCGGAATCGTAATCCTGGGTCTTAATGTTGGTCTTGCCCTTAACAGAACGGCTTGGATTGTTCTTATCGGCCTTTATATTGCCGTAGCTTCTCTTATTCCTGTTTGGATTATGCTTCAGCCTCGTGACTATCTTTCTTCATTCTTGTTGTACGCAATGATGTTGATTGCTCTCGTCGGAATCGTTTTTGCGGCAATTTGCGGTGGAAGCCGTGGCGTTCAGTTCGGTTTGCCGGCTTTCACTGGCTGGAAAACAGCAATCGGAAATATGTTCCCTGCTCTTTTCATTACTGTCGCTTGTGGTGCCTGCTCTGGCTTCCATTCTCTCATTGCTTCAGGAACCTCTTCAAAACAGCTCGACAACGAGCGTAACGCAAAGGCAATCGGATACGGCTCAATGCTCATTGAATCAGCACTGGGAATCATTTCTTTGATTGCAATCGGAATTATCGTAGGCTCAATCAGTGACCAGACATTCATCACTAAAAATGCTAAAGGTCTTTTCGCCTTCAAAGGCTCTCCTGCCGCCGCTTTCGGTGAAGGTATCGCATATCTTTTCGGTGACAAAACAACGACTGCTTTTAATACAATCAAGGCTCTCCTGACTCTTGCAGTTTCAGTTTTCGCCCTCACATCTCTTGACTCTGCAACCCGTTTGAGCCGCTTTATGTTCTCTGAGCTTTTCCTCAAAGATGATGAGGCAACCTGGAAGGACGCAAAATCTTCAGTCCGAAAAACGCTTGCAAATCCATTCGTAGGAACTGCATTTATGGTAATCATCGGCTGTATTTTGGGCGGTCTCTCTCTTTCTCAGATTTGGGGTCTTTTCGGTTCTGCAAACCAGCTTTTGGCAGGAATCGCTCTTATGGCAGTGGCGGCTTGGCTCGGTCAGGTTGGAAAGAACAACAAAATGTTCATTATTCCGACAGTATTCATGCTTTGTGCCACACTTACCCAGCTTATCCTTACGGTTAAGGGAAAAATTGCTGATATGGCAGCCGGAGCTGAAAAAGCATTCCACTGGGGTAATTGGTTCCAGCTTTTCTTTGCGGCTTCAATGGCAATTCTTGCAGTTGTTCTCGTCGTTGAGGGTGTCAAAACATTCTCTCGCCAGTGCAAGAAAGCTGCATAATTTATTCAGCTCATAGCATAAAACAAAAAAAACGGAACATGCTTGCTGAAGTGGAATAACTTCAAAAGACTGTTCCGTTTTTTGTTTTAACGCGTAAATAAGGTAGATTTTTATGAAAAAGATTCTTTCAGCGGTTGGTTTTTCAATTCTAGCTGCTTCGCTGTCTGCGCAAATGAAAAACAATACTTCTTGTACATTTTCGGTAACTCCAATCAGCAGAGAAGTAGATGACAAATTAAATGAAAAAATGATCTTTGGTGGCGCATATTTTCTCGCCGACTCAACGATGAGCGATAAATATGTGACACTAGGCGGAAAATTGTATTACAGGCTGAACAAAACTGACACAAAGGAAGAAGAATCCCAGAAACTTGATGTAAAGCGGGCCTATGCAAAAATCAGGCCCTTTGGAACGAACATTTTTGAGGCTGCAATCGGAAAACTTTATTCGTATTATCTTCCCGGCGGATATTTTGCGCTTACTGAGACTTACACTGGAGCCAGCCGCTGGGGCGAAAGTGGGGTAGGAGTAAAAAGTGAGTTTAAAGGCTTTACTTTAGGTGCAGCGCTTCCAGTTACTGAAAGCTATGTTACTTTCAAAAAGAATTGGGCTGCCAACCTTGCCCTTTCATATAATTTTGGCGGACTTTCTGAAAATCTTCCCCTTACTCTTGGAGCTGATTTACTTTATTCTGCAACAGGAGATGATAATGAAGATGTAAACACTGTTTCTGAAAAAGATTTTTCTGAGTGCCTTGCGCTCAATTATTCAAAAAAGAATCTTGCATTTTTTAAGGATTTTTCACTTTTTTTTGCATTCTCGCATAATGTTCGGCCCTATGTTGCCCACACTGTTTTAAGCCCGGTTTCTGTGGTCAGTAACAGCAAATCAGAACAGTATGCTCAGGTTAAACGCTCAAATCTATTCTCGCTTGCATTCCGTCCGACAATCGGCAGTGTAAAAATCACCAGTGAGAGCGAAATCGGCCACTCAATCGATGGAAACATGGTCCCTTTCTACACGGCTCTTCAAGTCCAGTTCCCAATTTTTGGCTGTGTCTCGCTCAAACCGCAGTTTGGCTACTATGCCGCCTACGACACGAGCGACACATCTAAATCTTTCGACACATGGGAAATTTACCCGAGGTTTATGGCTGAAATCGGAAAATGGACAGTTACCGCCGGTTGGGATATGTTTTATAAAGAAATCACCGACTCCGAATATCGCTGGACATGGGAAGTCCCAGTCACGGCAAAAGTCAGAATCGGAAAATAATGAAAAACTAGCGTGGTCTTTTCGCTTATTGTTCGATGTGGGCGACCGCAGGAGCCGAATTCTGCAAAAAAAGTTTTTATACGGCTTGGTCACCTGAAAGAAACGGCATAAAATATTGAACAATCATTTTCACTGTGGTAGACTTGTTTACAATTTCAGGTGCCCGCATAACAGTTTCGACTGGGGGCGGGCTTAATTGGGAATTGGGTGAAAAGCCCAAGCAGTGCCGCTACTGTGTGAAGAGATTCTGAGTCGCCTTTAGATGACAGAACTCTTCGAGTCAGACACCAGCCTGGAGTTAATAAAAAGTCTTCTTCGAGACAAAGGAGTTTTAAATGAAATTGAACAAATGTTCAAAATTGGCCGCACTTGCCATTGTTGCAGGCGCTCTCTTCGCATCGGTTTTCACATCATGTGGCAGCACAAAAGTTGCTTCTAATGACAAAGAAATTCTGGTTGTATCTTTCGGAACAAGCTACAATTCTTCCCGTGACCTTACAATCGGTGGAATCGAAAACGCAATCGCAAAAGCTTTCCCGGATTACACAGTTGCCCGTGCTTTCACAGCCGACACAATCATCAAAATCCTCAAAGAGCGTGAAAATCTTGTAATCGATAATGTTGACGAAGCTCTCCTCCGCGCAGCAAACAATGGAGTCAAAACTCTTGTCGTTCAGCCAACTCACCTTATGAACGGCTTTGAATACACTGACTTGCAGAAAACACTTTCTAAATACGAAAGCAAATTCTCAAAGGTCATTCTCTCAACACCACTTCTCACCTCTGATGACGACTTCTCTCGTGTAGCCGATGCAATCGCCGCCAAAACAAAGAAATTTGACGACGGGAAAACCGCTGTCTGCTTCATGGGTCACGGAACCGAGGCCGCTTCAAACGGTGTTTACGCAAAAATGCAGGAAGTTCTGGCTTCAAAAGGATATGCCAACTATTATGTCGGAACAGTCGAGGCAAAACCAAGCGTAGAGGACTTGCTCGCCGCAATCAAGGCAAAAGGCAGCTACAAAAAGGTCGTTCTCAATCCTCTCATGGTCGTAGCCGGTGATCACGCCAACAACGATATGGCTGGCGACGAGAATGACTCATGGAAATCAATCTTCCAGAAAGCCGGTTTTGAGGTCGAGTGCGTTCTCGAAGGCCTTGGTCAGGACTCAACAATCCAGCAGATTTATGTTGACCATGTAAAGGCTTCTATAAAATAATAATTACTTTTGCGCTTATAAAAAATGCCCAGCGGGTCCCAGCGACGAGAAAAAGTAAGGACTCTCCCTACAGAGGGGACCCCCTCACTTTTTCTCTGCGTCCCACTGGGCATTTTTAATTAAATTCCAGGTGTATATTGTTTTATAGCTATCTAAAATCTAAAAAGGACTCCATCATGCGAAAATCCCTCCTCTTCAAAATTATATTATTGCTCACTGCTCACTGCTCACTGCTCACTGCCCAGGTCGCTTCTTCTTCTGAAATGCTTGCTCCAAGCAAGGTGGGGACTGACGATATGCTCCCCGTTCTGGCGGGCGATGTCCTTGACGGAGATTATGAAGTTGAGATTGAGTCAAGCTCTTCAATGTTCAGAATTGTGAATTCAGTCCTTCATGTAAAAGATGGCAGAATGAGCGCAAGCCTCACCATGAGCGGGAAGGGCTACTCAAAGCTCTTTTTGGGGAGTGCGGAGGCCGCAAGTGCTTCAAAAGGCCAGGGGGAGATTCTCCCGAATGACGGGGATGGAGCCGTCATCTTTGAAATCCCGGTCTCAGCATTAAATTCTTCTATTGATTGTGCCGCATTCAGCAAAAAAAAGTCAAAATGGTATGACCGCCAGATTCTCTTTGACGCTTCAAGCCTGCCGGAAGAAAAACTTCTCGTAAGCCCGAAGATTGAAAAAATCAACCTTAAAGACGGAAGATATTTCGTGGAAGTTGCACTTACCGGCGGAAGCGGAAAGGCAAAAATCACTTCGCCTGTAAAAGTGAGCGTAAAGGACGGAAAGGCATTCGTCGTCATCGAGTGGTCTAGCCCCAACTATGACTACATGAAAGTGAACCACGAACGCTACGATGCGGACAAAAAAATCCTGGAAAAGGGCGGAAATTCCACATTCACAATCCCGGTCTATGCCCTGGACAAAAAAATTCCGGTCATAGCAGACACTGTCGCCATGAGCAAGGCGCACGAAATTCAGTATTGGATTCAGTTTGACTCAAAATCAGCCAAAAAAGAATTTTTCGGTTTTTAGTATGAATCTGCGTCCGTCTGCAGTAATTTCAGTCAGGCTTTTACTTCCTCTTTTTTGCTTTCTTCTCTCTTTATCTTCCTGTAAGAAAGCACCTCCCAAAAGCAATTCTCCGCTTGAAATCGAAGGACTTTCCTACGAAAAATCTCTTCCCATAAAATACGCAAAACAGCTCAAAATCGATGCTTACAATTCCGGCACTTTTCTGGTCACAGTTGCGGACACTGACCGCTATCTTCTTCTCCCACAAGAATCAGCTATTCCCCAAAATCTTCCTTCTGAAATCACCATAATCCGAACTCCGGTCACGAACGCTTATCTCTGCGCTTCTTCTGCTATGGCTTTGTGGGCTCGCCTTGCTTCCCTTGATTCAATCCGTTTTTCTGCCATTCAAAAAAAAGACTGGTATATAGAAGAGGCCGCTCTTGCCATGGAAGAGGGGAGGATCCTCTACGCAGGAAAATACAATGCCCCTGATTTTGAGCTTTTACTGAAAGAAAAATGTTCGCTCGCCATAGAGTCCACTATGATTTATCACGCACCTCAGATTAAAGAAAAGCTTGAGTCTCTTGGAATCCCGGTATTCGTTGACAAATCCAGTTACGAAGAGAATCCCTTTGGCCGCGTCGAATGGATTAAACTCTACGGTCTTATGTGTGGGAAACTTGATGTGGCAGATAACTTTTTTCAAGAAGAACTTAGAAAAATCGAAAATTATTCAGCAAAATCAGCCACTTATGAAAAGTCTTCAAAAATCGCTTTCTTCTATATAACACCCAACGGTCTTGTAGTAATTCGTGGAAAAGATGACTACATAGTAAAAATGATAGAAATGGCCGGCGGAATTTATGCATTTCCCTCTACGCGAAAATCTAGCAGCCCTTCGGTCACGATTTCCATGGAGCAATTTTACGCCCAGTGCGCCGATGCCGACATCCTCATTTACAATTCCTCAATCGACAACAGCGTTCATTCCATGCAAGACCTGCGTTCAAAAAGCCCCCTCTTTGCCGAATTCAAGGCAGTTCAGGGCGGCTCGGTGTGGGCGACCGGGAAATATCTCTATCAGGCCACCGACAGCATCGGCGATATGATTCTTGATTTAAAGGCTATTATCAGCGGAGATGATAGAAGTCCTGAATTTTTACTTCGGGTAGAGTAAAGGAGATGAACTGAAGTTAAATGAAAGTAAAGCGAATTCCCCTAATATTCATTGCCTTTCTCCTTTTACTGGCTTTTTTTTCCTTGCTTTCTCTTTCTATTGGTTCAGTCTCCCTGCCTTTTGCCAAAGTTTGCTCGATTCTCGCGGGGCAGAGTGGCTCGGCTCAAGAAGTTAATATTATCATGCAGATTCGGCTTCCCCGCCTCATCATGGCGTTTTTGCTTGGAGGTGCCCTTTCGCTTTCTGGATTTTTGCTGCAGACTTACTTTCAGAACCCAATCGCAGGCCCCTTCGTTTTGGGAATCTCTTCGGGAGCCAAGATGACGGTTGCCCTCGCGCTGATTTTTCTGCTCAAGAGGGGATTTGCATCATCGTCTCTTATTTTGGTCGCTTCGGCCTTTGTTGGTGCCCTTCTTTCCACGGCTTTTATTCTACTGGTAGCCCGGAAAATTTCTTCCGCAGGCTCCCTTCTGGTGGCGGGAATCATGATTGGCTATGTCACTTCGGCGGTTACAGATTTTTTGATTGCCTTTGCCGAAGACGCCGACATCGTGAACTTGCACGGCTGGTCAAAGGGCAGCTTTTCTGGCTTCGGCATGGGCGACTGCGCACTTTCTTTCGGAATCATCTTTGTGACCACAGCCCTTGTTTTTTTGCTGGCAAAACCAATCCAAGCCTTCCAGCTTGGGGAAAGTTACGCTCAGTCCATGGGAGTGAACACAAAAATTTTCCGCCCGCTTTTGATTCTCCTTTCAAGCCTGCTTTCTGCCACCGTCACGGCTTTTGCAGGCCCGGTTTCCTTCGTGGGAATCGCCGTTCCTTT
This sequence comes from uncultured Treponema sp., assembly GCA_947167745.1. Next base: position 1,952 of record CAMVJE010000028.1, on the reverse strand, counting down.
TTTGGTCAAGCGGCTTCTTCTCACTTCAAAAAGTCTGGTCGTGATTCCGGCTTCATTTTTGGGCGGAGCGGTTTTCTGCATCATTTCTGACCTTATCGCCCGCACAGTCCTTTCCCCGATGGAACTAAGTATAAGCACGGTCACTTCGGTTTTCGGCGCGCCCGTGGTGATTTTCATGCTGGTCAACCGAAGGAAGCGGGAGAAGTGATGGGGGAGCGGTGGCCTAAAGAGGAAACTGAATGAAAAAAGTCTAGGAATGTGCTAGAATAAAAGTGATGGAAGCCCAAAATTTGATAGATATAAAAGAAAACGATCTTCTCAAAATTGACCGTACTTTGCTTGAAATTCTTCTGAAGGACAAAACGACAGGAAAAAATATCATTTGGGCGACGGACAATTACGCAAAATACGGCGAACTTTACACTTCGGATAAAGAAATCAAGATTGAATTAATTACGGGCGAGCATGGCGGAATTATAAAGCCTCGAATTGAAAAATCAAAAACAGAGCAGCAGCAGAGAGTTCGGCAGAAAGCGGAAGTGTTTACACCTAGTTGGATTTGCAATATTCCAAATTCTTGCTGTACAAAAGAAATAATTGATGAAGATTTGTTTGAACGAAGAATCATCGCAAAACCTTGTGTTGGTTGTACAAAAGGTGACAACCGAAAACACAATGGTATTTACTGCATTATTAAGGACTGGGAAACTCATAGAAATATTCGTTTTGTGGATATGGTATTAGGAGGCGGAAAATAATGGCAAGAAAAACAATAAAAGAAGTTACAATCCGTAGTTCAGCCGCAGAATATTTGACTTTTGTTGCGGCGACTGGTGACAGCAAAGAAAGCGTAGAAGTCCGCTACGAAGACGAAAATATTTGGATTACGCAAAAGATGCTTGCCGTTTTGTATGAGGTTGAGACAAATACAATCAATTATCATATCAAAAAGATTTTTGAGGATTCTGAACTTGAAGAAGATTCAGTTATTCGAAATTTTCGAATAACTGCCTCGGACGGGAAATCTTATGATACAAAGCATTATAACCTTCAAATGATAATTGCCGTCGGATTTAAAGTAAATTCTGAAAGGGCTGTGCAGTTTCGCAAATGGGTCAATAATATTGCAAAAGAATATACCATCAAAGGCTTTGCAATGGATGATGAACGTCTTAAAAATGATGGCTCAATTCTTACAAAAAAGTATTTTGAGGAACAGCTGGAACGTATCCGTGAGATTCGTTCCAGTGAGCGCAAGTTTTATCAGAAAATTACTGATATTTATGCTACTGCAATTGACTATGACAAAGATGCCGCCGCTACAAAACGTTTTTATGCCACCGTTCAGAACAAAATGCATTTTGCCGTTCATGGGCACACAGCAGCAGAATTGATTGTAGAGCGGGCTGATGCAAGAAAAGAACATATGGGGCTTACGACATGGCAGGATGCCCCAAATGGAAAGATAAAGAAAAGTGATGTAACAGTTGCAAAAAACTATCTTACAGAAAAAGAATTAGGACAATTGAACCGCATGGTTTCCGCATACCTTGATTTTGCCGAAAACATGGCAAACCGTCATATTCCGCTTACAATGGCAGATTGGGAAAAACGATTGAATAAGTTTATAGAGATGTTTGAATACGGACTTTTGCAGGATGCAGGAAAAGTGACGGCAGAAATTGCAAAGCTTCATGCAGAAACAGAGTTTGAAAAATACCGCATTGTGCAGGACAGATTATACAAAAGCGACTTTGATAGATTTATTGAAGATGAGGGGAGTTTGTAGATGTTAGGAAATACTCTTATAGATAATTCACAGAACCTAAAGCTTGTAGATACATTGAATGAAATAATTAATATTCCAGAGATTCAAGAAATCTGCATTGCTACTGGCTATTGGGATTTAAAAGGAACTGCATTAATAACAGAATCCCTGAAAAAGTTCTTGG
>CAMVJE010000027.1 GCA_947167745.1 uncultured Treponema sp. | reverse complement strand
TCCGTCGGCTCCATTTATGGCCTATGTCGTCCTGCATGGTAACGACCGGGTAAATAGGCATGACGAAATCGGGGCGTACACTTTCGCTCGTTTCAATTCCGAGTTTTGGAAGCTCATTGTGACTTGAGGCAAATTCGCCTGCCATAGTGACCAGATGCCCGCCCGCACTGTAGCCGATTGCACCGATTTTGCTTTTATCGATGTTGAAGTCAGCCGCATGCTCCCGTATATAGACGATTGCCATCTGGATGTCTTCGAGCTGGTCAGGATAATGGTGGCAGTTGTAAGCAACCCGGTACTGCAAAACAAAGGCTACAAATCCCTGTGAAGAAAACCAGCGGGCAGAAGCAAAGCCTTCGTGGCTCATTCCAAGATGATGATAGCTTCCCCCCGGACAGATAATCACGGCTGGTAGGGAGCGAGAGTCAGCATTTTGGGAAGAAATATTTTCATCAGAAGCCGTTTTTTTTGGCGGACAGTAGTAGAGAATCGTGTCCCGCTTTTGGGTTTCCATTTTGGGAACGCCATCCCAGAGGAAGATTTTTTGCGCATAGTCTTTTGCGGAAAGCTGCGTGCAGACAGAAAGTGCAATAAATATAGAAAGAAGTTTTAATAAGCGAATGTTTGAAGAATAATTCATGAGTGTAAGTATATCAAAATTGCGAAGAAATGTCTGAGGGGAGCGCCCAACTTTCACCTTTCCATTTTCAATTTTTCATTTTCCCGCTATACTTTCCTCATTATGAAAGAAAATTCCCTGATTTACATAAACAATTGTCGTGTACAGGATTTGCACGGAACAAAAATCGCTTCCCTAAACTGGGAAATGCGCTCTGGCGAGGCCTGGCTTGTAATCGGGCCGAACGGTGGCGGCAAGGCTGACTTTTTGCGTGCTCTGGCTGGTGAACAGCAGATTTTGCCCAACGATACCACGGGCGATTATTCAACTCATTTTGAGGATTCGGTTGAGATTGTCTCCTTGGAGCGGGCTGCCAGCCTGATTCAACAAGAGCGTGATTTAGACGAAAGCGAGTACATCAACAAGATTGACGAGGGACGAACAGGCCGGCGTTTTATCTGCGAGGTTTTGGGCGGGCCTGACGCAAAGCACCGTCATCTTCCTTTGCCGGCCATTGCCCAGCGGCTTGAGACTCTGCCTGAAGTAAAGCTCTGCGGCGTGGAGAAAATCCTTGACCGGGGGCTTAAATTCATGTCCACTGGTGAAATCAGGCGGACTTTGCTTTGCCGTGCCCTTCTTTCAGGGAAAAAGCTTCTTATTTTAAGCGATCCTTTTGCCGGTCTTGATGCCCAGAGCCGCTCGATTCTCCTTGAATTCTTTAAGACAATCGTCGGAAAGCAGAAGAATTCTGATTCAAAAGACCCGCGCACAACGATTATTCTCGGGATGGAGCGTTACCACGAAATTCCAGACACGATTACGAATGTGCTTGAATTTGCTGACTCAAAGATTTCTTTCTCTGGAACAAAATCTGAATATGAAAAACTGATTTCTCAGCGTGAGGCCCAAAAGGCAAAATCCCGCGAGACTGAAAAAAATGCTTTCATCGCTGAATTAAAGAAAATCCAGAGCGAGACAGAAGTTTTGCAGAATAATGAAGAAAATGCTAATGGCGACAAGTCAGAATCTCTCGTAAAAATGAACAATGTGAATGTAGGCTGGGACGACCATCGGGTTCTTGTTGATTTCAACTGGGAAGTAAAACGAGGTGAGCACTGGCTTATCCGGGGCCCTAACGGCAGCGGAAAAACCACCCTGCTTGAGCTGATTACCGGCGACAATCATCAGGTTTTCTGTAACGATGTCTGGCTTTTCGGCCGAAAACGGGGGACTGGCGAGACAATCTGGGACATCAAGAAGAATCTGGGAATCGTAAGCTACCGCTGGCATGTTGAATACCGAATGGTCGGCGGTACTGACCTGGAAAGCGTAATTATCTCAGGATTCAAGGATTCAATCGGCTTGTACGAGCAGAAAACTGATGTTGAGATTCAGGCGGCAAGATTGTGGCTCAAACTCGGCGGTTTTGAAGGTCGTGAACACGAAAATTTTGGAAGTCTGAGTTATGGTGAGCAGAGGGCAATTTTGATTCTGCGAGCTGCGGTAAAAGCTCCGAAAATCCTGATTTTGGACGAGCCATGCCACGGTCTCGACGAAAACTACCGCCAGAAAATCCTGGACTTAATCGAAACCGTAGCCGAGACAGGAACTACAACAATCCTTCATGTCACCCACGACCCAAGCGAAGCCCTGCCCTGCGAAAAGCACATTCTGGAACTAAAGCCAGGTGAATCGCCAATGTATCAGATAATTGCTCGCTAAACCTTGAAAAGGTCAATCTGGCTTCCGATTTGTTTAATTGAGCCTTCCATGGTGGTTGAAATATTTGAAAGTGTTGTGCCGTTTTTGACTATTTGATTTGCACCTTCGTACATTCGCCCAATGCTTTCCCTGATAATTTTTGTAGCATCCTGAAGAACTTTAACTTCATCCAGAATTGTTTGGTTTCCGGCAGACATTTCCTGAGATGAAGTGCGTACTTCGGTTGTGGAATCATTCATCATTTTGAGAGCATCTGTGATTTGATGACTTCCGACTTCACTTTCTTCCATTGCACCGCGAATTTGTCGTACAAGCTGGTCGGTATTCTGAACATTTGTACTTACTGAATTAAAGGCAGCTTTTGCTTCTTCAGAAGACGCAACGACTGTTGTAATTGATTGCTGAATCTTTTTAAGTTCTGCACCGATGACTTTTGACTGACGGGCAGAAGTTTCTGAGAGCATACGGATTTCATCAGCAACTACGCTGAATCCAGCTCCCGCTACGCCTGCATGGGCCGCTTCGATTGCAGCATTCATGGCCAGGATATTTGTTTCACTTGCGATTTTACTGATGGTTCTGTTTGCCTGCATAAGAGTGTGACTTTGCTCTTCGATTGTCGCAAGTTGTTCGTTTACGATATTCTGCTTTTGAATTCCACTCTGAGTGTAAAGTTCAAGCTGTTCGAAAGCTTCGGCCATTTTTTCTGTGCTTTTTGAGACTGAAATGATATTTCCAAGCATTTGTTCGACGGCTGCGCTTGCCTGATTTACACCGCTAGACTGATTCTCAATCATCAGGTTGAGGTTTTCGATATTTTTTGCAATTTGAGTGACTGAACTGACAGTCTGCTCGACACTTGAACTCTGATTGTCGATTTCCATTGATACATTGCTCATATCAGAAGAAATCTGGTCAATTGAAATTCCTGTCGCTCTTGTGGTGAGCTGCAGATTCCTGTCAACGGCCTGCAGTGCATTTTTTGAATTCTTTATTTCGCTTATGATTACACGAAGATTTTCGATAAATGTATTGAATCCGCTTACAACGCCACCAATTTCATTTTTTGATTTAATCTCAAGGCGTTTAGTTAAGTCTGCATCACCTTTTGCAATTTCTTTGATTGAATAATTAAGGAGAAGAAGCGGTTTGAGGAGTTGCTTCATGTAAATTGCGATAAAAATTATGAGAAGAATAGCGATTACGATACTGATTACGGCAATATTGAGTCCGCTTTTTTTGGCAGAAGCAAGAACTTCCTTTTCGGGAATGGAAAGTCCAAGCGACCAGTTTGTTTCAAAAATCGGATAGTAGAAAACATAGTCAGTTTTGCCGGTTTTTGTATTTTTAATTTTTGCGACACCGTTATTACCCATTGTCATTTCGTGGGCCAGATTACTGTAACCGATAAGCCCTATAGTTTCATCGTCCTGAAGCGATAAATTCTCCATAAGGGTTGACTGATCAGGAGTTGCGATTGTAGTTCCATTTTCGTCGAGGGCAAATGCATAACCGTTTTTGCCGACTTTTACTTTTTCAAATTGAATCTGAATATCGGAAATTTTAACGGCTCCGATGAAGATTCCGAAAAGTTTGCCCCGGTTGTCAATTGATGGAAGAGCTACATAGAAAAGATAATCGCCAGTGATAGGAGATTTCTCCGGATTTGAGACAAAGCTACCCATTCCTTTATTGATGATGGCATTGTAGTATTCTGAATTGCTTGCATTGAATGTCTCACTTCTTGAAGTGTACATCTGTCCGTCCATTCCGCATACACCGACATATTCAAAATCATCACCTATAAGGGTTGGATTGTTGAGAATATACTCATATACTTTCTGGACATCTCCTTCAAGGAATATTTCGTTTTTGGTAAATACGCGCAAATCTTTGAAGTAGCCGTTAATCCAGTAGGTGAGGGCTGTAGAAGTCCGTTCTGAAAGTGAACCAAACATAGTTGAGTAAGTTTCAATACTGTCGCGGCTGATTGTAAAGTCAAGAATGAAAACAAGAGCTGAGAAGAAAACCAGAAGAAGAAGAAAAACTGCCTTTTCAAATTTAAAGGCCAGTGATTCTGAAAATTTGCTTTTAGGGAGCTTGATCTTTGCTGCCTTTGGCGGTTTCGGTGCCTTAGGAGTTTTGGGAGACTTCGGAATTTTTGCTGCTTTTTCTTTCTTCAATTTCATAATTACAACCCCGCTGATGCTCTCTTTACTATTATATATTATCGTCTATAATTTGAAAAAGTCAAAATTCTGTTTAAATATTTCATTTAAGAATTTATAATTTTGCGTTATAATATGCATATCCGTTTAAAATAAGGAGGATTAATAAAAATGGGTAAAAAATCTGGAACGCTTAGTCTTTATCTCATCGGCTTGGCTCTCGTTGTAATCGGCTGTTTCCTGCCACTTACAGCAAGCAAATTCTTCGGTGGCGGTACAAGTGCTTTCAATGCAATTGTCGACGGCTCTGGCGACCTTAAAATCGGTTCAATCCTGGCTCTCGGCGGTGCAATTGCCGGTATCGTTTTCTGCTTTGTTTCTTTGGGAACAAAACTTCCTGTAAAACTTATCTCGCTCATTGTTTCAATCGTTGGCGGTATTTATGTTCTTCTTAACTATCTCAACCTCGCTCCATGGGCAAAGGGACTTGTAAAAATGGCTCACAAGGCTGCTGGAAATCACATTGGCATTGGTCTTATTGTGATTATCATCGGCTGGGTTATTGCCCTTCTTGGCTGGTTAAAAAATAAAGATTAATTGAACAAAGGGGCTGTCCAATAAGTATGAGTCATTGCCGTGCTCAAGGGCATTGCTTGTCGCCCTTGAACACGGCAATCTCTTGTATTGCAATTAAATGGATTTTCGGGTCAAGCCCGAAAATGACACTTTTTGAACTTATTGGTCATCCCCTTTTTGTTTATACTAGTAGTGTGGCGGCTTTCTGTTGGGAATTTCAAGATTTTCTGACAAATCCTGAATTCGACTGGCGAGAATTTGATTTTCTTCGCGCAAATACTGAATCATTTTTTGATTTTCAACGGCTTCATCCTGAAGCTTGTTTATAAAATCGTCCATGTAGGCAATTTTTGTCTCCAGGGCAATGAATCTTTCATCTATTTCCTTTTCCATTTATTTTGCCGCCGCTTCCTTCTGTTTTTCGATATTCTGCTTAACTCGTTCTGCAAAAAGTTTGTTTTGATCGTTGCGGGTAGGAACACTGAATGCCGGACCGCCGTCATCTGGATTGATTCGATAAATTTTGCTTGAGTCGGTGCTATAGGCTGGACTTGCAGGGTTGTTTACCCACCAGTCTAGAACTGCGACAATGAGAAGAGAATATTTAATAAGGTTTGCGTTTGTTGCAGCTGTGTCTGTGAGTCGTTTTGCACCCAGAAGAACATCCATTCGTTTTGAGATTGCATTTGGAATATCGAATTTATAGCGATCCCAGGGATTCTGAATTCCCATGACTGAACCTTGACCTTTTGCAGAGTCAATATTTCTTGAAAGAGTTGTAAAGAATCGCAGAAGAAAGCCAACCCGGATACACATTGGCCGGTACTGACTGTCGTTTTTGGGTTTTTCGAGAAGAAGTTGCTCAAATTCAAAATATGGCAGGAAGTTATATTTAGTCTGCCAGAGAATTGAAGTGAGCATTTTCTTACCAAAGAGCGTTGATTTGTAGTCACCCTGAGAATATTCATTGTTTACAAAGTCGGTAATCTGGTCGGCATAATGCCGCTCAAAGAGAACTTCGCGATAAACAGACCATTCACTGAGAACGGTAGAGAGTTTTTCGGTATTTTTAGAAACATCTTCTTCGTTTTCTTCGGTGAAGACAACATTTCTTAAGCCCTGGAAAATATCTTCTGTTATGCGGAGAAGGGTGACTGTAATCTGGAGAGGATTTTCCGGGGCGAGAAGATTATAACCATCCCTAAATTGATAGAGTGGTTGAAAGTATGGGAACATATCGGGCATTTGATCGATGTTATTAAAGCCTGCTTCCGGGAAAAGATTGTCCAGAAGTTTGAGACCGGCTTCCACAAGATCAGATTTCTTTTCCGGTTCTTCCTTTTTTTCTTCTTCCTCTTTGTCTTTTTGCTCTTCCTCGGCTTTTTCATTTGATTTTATATCAGCCGGTTTTTCACCTTTTTTGTTTGGAAGCAATAAATCGAATTTTGTAAGACCTAGAAATGCGAGAATATTGGCACTTTGCACAAGGAAAAAATCCTGAAAGTAGTCGAAATTTGTTGAACTCATGCGCATCAGGAGAGGATAGAGTCCCTTGATAACCTGACTGTAAATATAGAACCATTCAGTTATGCCGGTTTTTGAGAGAACCTGAGCTTTTTTAAGGTCAAACTTTGGATATTTTGACAAATCATTATAGATTTCCTTGAAATATCCAGAAATTTTTGTTTCACCAAGATAGTAGATTTTAATTAGATTTTTGTAGATTTCCCTTACGAAAGGAATCATCATGGCGACAGTGACTTCTTCTGTATCCTGAAGTTCGAAGAGATATTTTTTTATATCTTTCATTGTCCAGGAACCCACCGTTTTGAGAAAACGGAATCTGTCTTCACTGGAAGAGATAATTTTTGATTTATATGTATCAGGAGAAAATTGAATTATTGATTTGACAGTTGTGACGAATTCCTGCAGATGTTCAACATGCTTTTGAAGATTATATTCAACGAAAGGTTTGCGGACTGCTTCGCTGCCATTTTTTTTGAATTTGCGGACGAAATTGAAAATTCCGTAGTTTGTTTTGATTTTGTAATCATCGCTCATCATGATTCTGTCCATGAGTGCGCGCTGTTTTGAGGTTAGTTCAGGCAGGGAGCCTGCTCTTGTCGGCTTTTCTTTTGTGGCGAAACCAACTTTTCCACTGACGGGAATAGATGATGAGTTTGCGGTTTGAGACGAGATACTTGAAGCAGAACGACCGACAACTCGCTTTGAGTATTCTTTTGCTTTTGGCAGTGCAGAGTAATCAATGGGGGCAGGTTTTTCGGCAAAGACTTCTCCACCGAGCTTCTGCATCATCTTTTTTGCTTCTTCGGCATCAATCGGACCGATATTTCGGCGTGTATTATCAAGTGTTCCCGGTTCCCATTTTGCTTCAGGTTTTTCTGCCATAATCTTCCTCTGTTATAATCTTAAAAGCTGATTTTTTGCGACGCCCTCAAAATTGTGAAGAACGATATCTTCTCCGTTTTTTGTTTTGATTACTCCTTCGAAAGTTCCGAAAATTGTGTGCAACTGACTTTTCATTACCAGAAATGATACATCACGATGATTATCTGATGCCGGCGTGAAAGTCAGGTCAACCATGTTTTCAAAATCTTGAATGACCCATTTTTTTGAAAGCCCGAATGGATGTGTAATCGTAACGGGCGGTAGTGGAGTGAATTCTCCGTTAACGCAGAGAACATTACCATTTATATTGTCGGAATCTACGGCATTTTCTTGCGTAGTAAAAATCTGAAAACTGAATTTTTTGCCTTCAATTTCACCAGAGGCAACGACAAATTCTGAAATGGAATGAAGATTATAATAACTTCGATTTATTGACAGCAACGCGCTTCCATCGAAATCTTCCTGATTTACTTCTTCGGAAAGTTTTGTTTTTTCGAGGGAAAGTGTGCCATGGATTTGTGGGGTGGCGATGTAAGTTGCCGAGCAGCGTCGTTTTGACGGGAATGGAACTACAGTTGCCATTTCACACATTGATTCGTCAGAATAGTGGGCTACAAAAGCGGCTTGTGTTGACGGACGGGAAGAATCTCCTTTAAGGTTGAAAATCATGGAAAGTCTGTCCCTCTGATGATCCCAGCTTACCCGAATATAGCGTTTTTTGTTGAAACTTGCACAAAATCCGACTTTCATGTTGTGGGGAATAAAACGGCGACGAGGACCCATGAAAGAACGATAAGCGAATTTACGCCCGCTATCTTTATTCCAGAATACTACATCAGCGAAACCGAATGCTTTGTGATCGAAAAAATCCACTGTACCAATATAAGAACCTATGTTGAAGAAGAACATAAGCGAACTCTGGATGCGGAGATTAGTAATTACTGTTGGAAATGGGAAGCCTGTAAAAGGTGTACGAACGCCACGAATATCGAGTTCAGGTAAAAGGCCTTTGAAAGTGCCAAATTCGATTTTACCACCGTGTACTATCCTTTCTGGCGGCGTTTTAATATCTCTAGTATACAAATTATCCTCGAAAACAGTTTTTAATCTTCTAATTGTAAGTGCAAAAAGAATAAAAGTCTAGGGAGAAAAAAATCCTTGTGAAATTCAGTTTTATGGGAGAAAATAAAAGTAAGGAGGCTCCTATGTCTGTTCATGTTTATTCTCTTGGTGCGGCTCAGGAAGTCACTGGTTCAAAACACATTATCGAAATAAATGGCCGGTCTTATATGATTGATTGCGGAGCATTTCAAGGTAAGCGTGCCGAATCTGACGAAAAAAACCGTAATTTTGAAATACCCGTCGATAAAATTGATTCTGTCATCCTCACTCATGCGCATTATGACCATGTTGGTCTTTTGCCTTTGCTCGTAAAAAAAGGCTACAACGGAAACATTTATGCAACTCCTGCTACCCGCGATTTGACTGACCTCGTCATGATGGACAGCGCACGCATTCAGGCAAGAGATGCCGAGTATTTGCGAAAACAGGCTCAAAAAAAGGGCGAGAAATTCAACTGGACACCAATGTTTACCGAAAAAGACTGTCTCAAGGCCGCCAATCAGATAATCACTCTTTCTTACAACCGTAAAATGTATATTTCCCCGGAAGTTGAACTTGAATTCTTTGATGCAGGGCATATTTTGGGCTCAGCCTTTGCATATATCACGATAAAAGGCCAGCGCGATGCAAACGGAAAGCCAATCAAAGAAAGCGACAGCAACGCCCTGAGAATCTGGAATAAGCTTTTCGGCTGGAAAAAGGACGACAAGCGGGCCACATCTGACCGGCGAAAGGCAACTCCAGAAGAACAGGCTGAGTACAAAGGGCCTGAACGGCGAAGCGGCCATGACCGGCGCGAGGGCAAGGATGAAATCCGCATTCTCTACACCGGTGACTTGGGTCGAAAGCAAAAGCCCATTATCCGCGACCCGGCTACGAATGTACCGCCTCCAGATTATATTTTTATCGAAAGCACTTACGGCAACCGCAAGCACGAAGACACGATTGTCGCTATGGATGAACTTCGTAAAATCGTGCGTCGTGCTATCGAAAAGAAAGGCAAAGTCATTATTCCGTCTTTTGCCATTGAGCGTACTCAGGAAATCGTTTATTACCTGCACATGCTGGTAGACAAAAAAAAGATTCCGCCTGTTCCGATTTATGTTGATTCTCCTATGGCAATTAACGCCACTTCGATTTTTCAGGTTCATCAGGAGTGCTATTCCGATGATATCCACGAGGCATTCTTACAGCATCACAAAAATCCATTCGGATTCGGCTCTCTTTCATTCATCAACAGTTTGGAAGAGTCAAAAAATCTCAATAAAAAAGAAGGCCCAATGATTATCATCTCTGCGGACGGCATGTGTGAAAGCGGTCGAATCGTTCACCACATCGCCAACAATATCTCTGATCCGCGGAACACGATTCTTATCGTCGGCTACATGGCAGAAAACACGCTGGGACGGCGAATTCGTGACGGTGCAAAAGTTGTAAAAATCATGGGAGATGAGTATGATGTTAAGGCGAATGTTGAGTGTATCAATGCCTTTTCTGCCCATGCCGATTACGAGGAATGTACGAAATGGCTCAAAACAATCGACACAAGCCGCCTCAAAAAGATTTTTATGGTTCACGGTGAAAGGGAATCTCAGGAATTCTTCAAAAAGCATCTTGAAGAGCATGGCTTCCCGGAAGTCCAAATCGTAAAATACGGCGAATCTTACGAAATAGAATAATTAAGGATCCAGATGAAAACAGAAAAGAAAAAACTGCTCAAGCAAGTCTCGCTTCCTCTTGGAATTTTTGCGGGGCTTGTGGTAATTGCCTTTACGGTTATTTATTTTACCCTTTTCAGACCGAATTTTATGCGGGGAAATGGTCGTCCAACATCAATGGATGAAAAACATTTCGCAACTGAAGAAATTTTGCAGAAAAACAAGGCCGATACGGAATGGTTCTATTCCCAAAACCCGGAAGAAATCACTGTAGAATCTTTTGACGGCTTAAAGCTTCTGGCTTACAATCTTCCTGCTGAGAATGCAAAAGGAACATGGCTTTTAATTCATGGGCATCGGTCATCTCCTCTCCGGGAATTCGCCACGCTTGCAAAATTCTTTCATGAACTTGGATATAATGTTGTTCTTCCGTATCAGCGTGCTCATGGAAAAAGCGAGGGAACTTACATCACTTTTGGTGTAAAAGAACGCTATGATGTGCGTGACTGGCTGTTAAAAGTAAATGAGATTTATGGAGATAAGCTTCCCCTTTATCTTGAAGGAATTTCAATGGGCTGTGCTACAGTTTTGATGACACTTAGTTTTGACCTGCCTTCAAATTTAAAATCTGTTGTTGCTGACTGCGGATATATTTCGCCTTATGAAATATTTTGGAAGGTTGCCCGAAAAGATAAAAATGTACCGCTTCCGAGATTAGTTTTAGGAATAGGAAATCTGATGGCTCGTGTTCTTGCTGATTTTGATTTTGAAGAATATGACACATTTAAAGGTTTGCGTTATAACAAAATACCGGTTCTTTTCATCCACGGAACCAGTGATAGTTATGTTCCTGTCGAAATGACAATTGCAAATTTTCAGTATTGTACAAGCGAAAAATTATTGTATCTCGTTGAATCTGCTCCTCATGCTATTTCATATTATATTGATGAAGAGGGATATTACAAAAAATTAATCAGTTTCTGCGGATTGTAAAAATTCTATTTTCGGTTCAGCACTGGCGCATGAGGCAGGTTTATTCGCACGCTTTGAATGCGCCGCTGACTCTGTTCCTCAATTCTGTAAATTACACCATCTCTTTTTATTGTTGCGCCGATTTCAGGCAATTCCCCAAACTGTTCCAAAAGCCAACCGCCGATAGTGTTGTAATTTTCACTTTCTAAGTCCAAATCCAGCAATTCATTCGCATCATCGATTTTAATGTCGCCTGGAACGAGATATTCTACTATTGATACCGGATGAATGCGCTTTTCGGGGGGAAGTTCATTGTGGATTGAGTTGATGCTTCGTCCGAATACAGCCCGCAAAATGTCGTCCATCGTTACAATTCCCGAATTTGATCCATTTTCGTCCACTGCGATGGCAAAACTCTGTTTTTCGTTCTTGAATTTTTGTAGAAGTTCAGTGGCGTAAAGTGTTTCCGGAACGAAAAGAGTTGGTTTCATGTATCTTCGGGCAAATGATTTTCTGGAAGCTGATTTGGAATCCGTGTTTTTTGGGGCATTTAAAAGTACGCTCTTGTAAAACAGCATTCCTTCTACCTTTGAAAAATCCTCGTCGCAAACGGGAAGACGGGAATAGCCTGAGAGGGCAAAAATCTTTACGATTTCGTCATATTCTGCATCAATCGGAATGAACTGAACTAAACTTCGGTGGCGCATGATGTCTTTTATGTGCAGGTCGGTAAAGTCGAAAATCTTGTAAAGCATTTTCTTTTCGCTGGATTCAAGAGTTCCTTCTTTTGCACCAATTTCAATCAGGGATTTGAGCTCTTCTTCGGTAATCAGTTCTTTGGAATTCTTAAAGAAATTCTGCAAGGCTGAGGTGATTCCGTCGGTGATTTTTGAGAAAAACCACACGATAGGAAAGAGGAGCTTTTCGAGGAAAATGAGGGGACTTGCAGTAAGTGTGGCAAATTTTACGGGATAGACAGCCGCCACTGTTTTCGGAACGATTTCGCCGAAGATAATCAATACGAATGCCATGACGAAAGTTGCGATAGATGCGCCCTTGTCACCCAACAGAGAAATCGCCAGTGTTGCCGCCAGACCGGAAACAAGAGAAGTAATGAAATTGATTCCAATAAGAATGAGGGAAAGAAGGCGGTTCGTGTCTTTTTTGAGGAAAGTGATTTTCTTTGCCGGGGAATTTTTCTTACCAGAAGCGTCGTTTTTCTGCAAGTGGCGGAGCATGAGCCGGGTAATCGAAAGATAGGCTGTTTCGCTGCCGGCAAAAAAAGCGACCACAAGCACGAGGAGAATGACGGCGCAGGCAGGAATTATTATCTGTGAGAGAAGATTCATTCTTCACCTCCCGAAGATTCCAAAAGATGAACGCCGTTTTCTTCATCATCTTTTTCCAAAGCCTGCTCCACATGGACTTTTGCGATTCTGTGTCCTTCGAGTTTTTCTACCGTGAAGACAAAATTATTTTCTTCGATGCTTTCTCCAATCATGGGGATTTTCTCAAGTTTTTCGCAGATATATCCCGCAATGGTCTCGTTCATTTTGGATTCAAGCTTGATTTTAAGAGTGTCTTCCAAATCAATAAGGCGGGTAGAACCGTCAATCGAAAGGGAAATGAATTCCTCAAATTCACTCTTTTCTTTATGCTCTTCTTCGACTTCGTGGTAAATGTCATCGGCAATGGCTCCGAAGATTTCCTGCTCAATGTCTTCGATTGTAAGGATTCCGTCCGTGCCAGAATATTCATCGATTACGATTGCAAAACTCTGGTGGTTTTCGTGCAAAAGTTCCTGAATCGAGGACATTTTTGTACTTCCGGGGATAAAAAGAGGAGGTCGCATAACTTTGCGCACTGAGAAATCTTCCCGCACTTCGGTAAAAAAGAGCATGTCTTTTACATAAAGCACGCCGATTATGTTGTCGATGTCGTCGTTTTCGTAGACCGGAAACTTTGAGATTCTCGTCCGCTCGGAAAGCTGAACTACATCGCGGTAAGACATATTCGGGTCAATGCAGACGACTTTGAGGCGGGGAATCATAATATCCGTGGCATTGAGGTCGGTGAATTTAAAAACGCGGCTCATCATGTTTTTTTCGCCTGCTTCAAGGACACCTTCTTCGCCGCCCACATCAATCAGCGTCTTGATTTCATCTTCAGTGAAAGACACGGCTTTCTTTTTCGTGCTGATTCCAAAAAGACGGAGAATTCCCCGTGAAAGGAATGTAAAGAAAATTACGAGAGGCCGCAGCAGATAAAAGAAGAATTTTACGAATCCGCTCAGGGCAAAAGCGCAGGTTTCCGGATGTGTCGTGGTGACGCTTTTGGGAGTAATTTCGCCAAAGATGAGCAAGAGGACTGTGGCGATAAAAGTTGCGATTGGTAAGCCCGCCGCCCCGAATAATTTTAAGAAAATTGAAGTGAGAATGACAGAAAGGGCGACATTTACGATTTCGTTGCCCACAAGGAGCATATTGAGCAATTCTTCTTTTTTTTCGAGAAGTTTGCCCGCCCGAGTTGCCCGCTTGTCGCCCTTCTCGCGCAAAAAATGTACCCGAAGTTTGTTCAATCCCAAAAAGGCACTCTCACTCGCCGAAAAGAGGGAGGAAAGCGTGATACAAAGAGCCGCGAGTAGGAAAAGAATAATCAGTTTACTGGATGGATAGTCGTCCATTGTTGTCCTTAGTTCTGGGCTGGTTTTTCTGCCGGCCCCATCTCCTGTTCTGGAATATCGCCTTCACCGTCAATCATCATTTTAACCTGGGTGAGGGCAATCTTAATTTGCTGAGCTTCTTCTGATTCTGGTGCAATGTCATAAGCTTTTTGGAGATAGTCGTAAATCTTTTGCTTATCATCACTTCCGCTCTGAGCTAGAACATATCCTGCTGTATACAGGGCAATTTGTCTGTCACCATCATCTAGAGCCTTATTCTTTGACAAGTCTTCAAATTCTTTACATGCCATATCGACATTATTATCCATAAGACAATCTTGGGCTTTTGCATATGTGATTGCGATTAAATGACTTTTGTATTCAGGTGTTTCCCTTTTTTTGTCTAGAGAAATATAGAGCTCATTTAACGGGCGAAGGAGGGCAACAGTTTCCTGGTCGGTATTTTTTAAGAAATTGTTGATTGCCGCCAATTTTTCTTCTTTTGTGCCAGTATAAATTTTTGCAATTTCTTCATCAAATTTTGTGATTTCTTCGGCCGCTTCATCAAAAACAACATGAATGCTGTCTAAAGCAACATCGGATGCGAGTGCAAGTTTTGTAATAATGTAACCTTCTTTTGAAAGAATGAGAAAGTAGGGGATTTCCGAGGCATTGTACTTGTTGAAGACGCGGATGTTTTTTAAAGATGTTTCCTGATCGTTATCGTATTTTTCCTGTGAAAAATCCAGATTAACGAGAACAAATTTTTCTGTATATTTTTTGATAAAATCTTCAGTGTTAAAAATTTTTTCTTTTAGAGAAGAACTTACTCCGTCATAATCATCACCACTGAAGAACAGGAAGATTTTTTTGTCTTCAGTTTGAGCAGCCTTTTTAGCATCGTCAAAGTCTGAAAGCCATGTAGACGAATCAATTTTTTTACCACAAGAAATTAAAGAAAGTGCAAGAAAAAGCGAAGCTGCAATTGTAACAAGTTTTTTCATAATTTTTACCTTTAAAGAATATTTTTCTTAATTATAGCAGATTTTTTTTGATTGATATATAGGAAAACGAGGGGTAAAATATCTAAAGAGTCCGGAAATTTTATTGTCCGGGCTTTACCGTATCAATTTTATACAAGTTCTGGAGGTAAAAAATGCTTGTTACAATCCTTATGGGTCTCATCGTCGGTCTGCTTGGTGGATTTTTTATGGGCTTCAGCTTCGGCGGAAGTACGCTGGTCGGTTTCTTAGTCTGTGTTTTAGTCGGTATCGTCGGCTCATTCATCGGCGGATTTTTGGGTTCTGCCCTCAAAGTCAAGAATACGGTCATTCAGTTCATTCTCGACATTGTTGGAGCCTGCGTATTGATTGCTATTTTAAAGGCAGTATTATAAGGAAACACTGAGTAATCGCGACAAGTGTTAATCAGCACTTTCCTAAATTTTCACCCGGTTTTTCTTCCATTTCAGCGACCGCCATTTTACGAGTCTCCTCGAGAGCCTTTTCATAGCCGGTCAAGGCCGCAAAAGGAAGAAAGATTTTTGCCCGCTGACTTACGGGCATTCTGGGGTGATTAAAGTCTGATCTTTCTGGCGGCCATCTGGTATTGATTATGTCATCGTATTTCATGCCTTGTGGCCTCCAATCTGTTTGTTTCTTTCGATTGTCATTGCGCTTTCCTGCAGGTTCGTTCCTTTTAAAATTGCATTTTTCCCGAATTTTTTAATGATTGCCAGCCTGGCCTGCTGAAGACTCTCTTCTTTTTTGTCAGGGAGATTTTCTTCAAGACTGTCAAAAAGACTGGCTTCCCTCTCAGACTGATTTTTTACTTCGTTGGCAGAAATATTGAATCGTCTCACTTTTAATGCAGGATTTACAATGCGCTCATACAGGCTTACAAAACCTTCGACGATTGACTTTGAGGAATTGGTGTCATCGCCCACAAAAATTGAGCCGTGGGCAGGCTTTGGAACAATCCGGCCGTAAAAATCACTTACAAAATCCCCGTCAAAATTCTCCGGGATTCCGTCGATGTCGTAGCCCACCTGCAAAGTAACCGAGCTTGTGACAAGATTTTTTTCAAACAAATCCAGGGCTAAAAGCTCTGCCATTTCCCGCACGATGATTTTTCCTTCATCAAAAGAATAGGGCCGCTGGAGAACCTGCCCGCTGGTGAGGGATTTTGCCGTGCTTTTGTAGCTTTTAATATCTTTCATGCCAACATTTTCGTAGCCCCAGGCATGGTCAATCAGGATTTCTGCATCAATTCCAAACTCGTCATAAAGAAGATTGGGATTTTTGAGGGAAGAGCGGGCAATGTCCCCCATTGTGAAAATGTATTTTTTCTCCAGCCGGCGGGCAATTCCTTTTCCAATACGCCAGAAGTCAGTGAGCGGCCTGTGAGACCAGAGTTTTTCCCGGTAAGTCATTTCGTCAAGCTCAGCGATTCTCACTCCGTCTTTGTCCGCAGGAATATGCTTGGCCACAATGTCCATGGCGATTTTGCAGAGATAAAGGTTTGGAGCGATTCCCGCCGTGGCAGTGATTCCAGTTTCAGAGAGAATATTTTTGATGACTTTGATGGCGAGTGAGTGTGCATCAGTTTTGTAAAGCGTAAGGTAAGAAGTTGCATCAATAAAAACCTCGTCGATGGAATAAACATGAATGTCTTCCGGCGAGAAATATTTGAGATAAATGTTGTAAATGCGGGCCGAATACTGAATGTAAAGCGCCATGCGGGGAGGCGCCGTGATGTATTCAAGCTCCTTCCCGGTCTGTCTCTTGATTTCGCGGGCCTTGGCCTCCACCTCAAAAAGTCTGCTGCGCCCGGAAAGCCCGTAAGCCTTTAAGGCCGGAGTGACCGCAAGGCAAATCGTTTTGCTTGAGCGGCTTGAATCAGCGACCACAAGCTTTGTTGTAAGAGGATTAAGGCCCCGCTCCCGACATTCAACAGAGGCATAGAAGGATTTCAGGTCAATGGCGATATAGCTTTTCTTTTGGGACATTTGGGATAGTATAGCATAAATTTGTAAAGATAGTGCAATATTTGTATTGCATAAATGTTTTTAAAATAGAAACTCCCGGCCAGAATCATCCAGCCGGGAGTTTCACGAATTTAGGGGGCGTTACCCACCTACGGTGGGGCAGGCTTTCCGCACTTCCGCTACCGCTCCATACCGCAAGCGGTACGCTTTCGGCGGTGCTACAATCCTTAACGCTTTTGTTTCATTGCATACAAAACAATCTCTTCACCGGTCGAAATATAAATCTTCTTCTTTGTTTTTCAGCAAGAAATCTGCCTTAATTTTTGAAAAAGGTCGCTCCGTTTCGTTATATTTGAAAACCGTCTTGTTGCTGTCGATTATAGATTCAAAATTCGCAAGGTGATTAACTCGTTCTTGAATTTTGTCATAAAAATCTGACTTTATAATTTTTTCGGAGAAATCAAAATCAGCAAGAAGTTTGTCGAAAATCTTTGCTCTGTCATTTTTTAAGTCACGAATGTCCGTGAGATAATGTAATCCTGCCTGATTGAGCAGGATAAAAGACGGACATTTTCTTTCGGTTCCCTAGCCAACTGGCGGTAAATGTCGAACCCCTATGGAACTGATAAGGCACTGCTTGTTGGCACAACACCTTACTTCAACGCTCACGCAAGCAAATAAATTGCTTACATTTATAATATCGCATTAAACTGGTGAAAAATCAAGATTCAATTTATCTGTTTTCTAAAATCTTAAATAAAAAAATCCCTTAAATGCAAATCCATCGCTTTTGCAATTTTTGCTAAAGTCTCTAGAGAGGGGATTGTCTTCTTTACTGCAAACAATGTCCGCCTGTAGGGGAGTTTTTGCATTGCAAGCCAAGTTTAGTAATCAATCTTCCATTCTGCGGTCTTGCTTCGTCACCACAATAGACACAGCAAACGCAATCAGTTACGCCGACATGCTTTCCACTTGGATTTCCTTTGCATCGTTCACCAAGCGAAGAGAATAATTTTTGATTTACGCTTTTTAAGTTATCACCACAGAATCTACAAATCATAATTAATCTTTTCTATCTAGCGAATCACAAATATTTTCAATAGACATTGACAGTTCTGCAATTTCTTCTTTAATTTTTTCTGAGTCAGCCCTATTTGGATTTTCTTTAAGGAGTTTTT
>CAMVJE010000026.1 GCA_947167745.1 uncultured Treponema sp. | reverse complement strand
TCGGTGCAAATCCTGCACAGGCTCTCAAAGTCATTCAGGAAGCAGAGGCTTACAATGGCCCGTCACTCATCATCGGATACGCTCCATGTGAGCTCCACGGTGTTAAGGGCGGCATGAACCACTGTCAGGACGAGATGAAGGCAGCTGTCAAGGCTGGTTACTGGAACCTCTTCAGCTTCAACCCGGCCCTCAAGGCAGAAGGCAAGAATCCGTTCACCCTCACTTCAAAAGAAGGCGACGGAACTTACCAGGCATTCCTCAACAACGAGACACGATACTCAGCTCTTACACGCAAGTTCCCGGAGCGTGCGAAGGTTCTCTTCGACCGCAACGAACAGGCTGCTAAGGACAGATTCGTTCACTTGCAGAAGCTGGTTGAGTTGTATAAATAAGTTTTCACGCTGATACTCTGACGAGTGCAGCGTAAAACGCTTAATGCCACGACCTGCTCTTTTGCTTCGCAAAATGCGCAGGCGTGTCAAATCAATTTCAAAGACGACACGCGGTCAGCCTTTTGGCTGGCCTCGTGCGTTTTAAATCATAGGGTAAAAAGTAAAACGCTCCCTTAAGAGGAAGAGATTCCTTTTGGGGGGTGTTTTTGTTTATTTGTGAGAAGCTAGATTATTGATAACTATATAATAAGATCTTTTTATAAAACAATTTTATCTAATTTTAAATTTCTGTATTTTCAAATTTAGCTTGAACAATTTCTGTTATTGATTTTATTAAATCTTTTTCAAGAATATGAAGAGAATAATTTGCATCAGAAGTATTTGATTTTTCTGTCTTGAAAAGCCTCTCATAAGAAACACCTAATGCCATTGCAATGCTCTGGATAACTTCCAAAGATGCGAACTTTCTTGCTAATTCAATTTGTGTCATAAAAGGAACGGAGATTCCTGATTTTTCTGCAAGTCTTTCTTGTGTCCAACCTGATTTTATACGAAGTTCCCTTATATTTTTTCCAAGTATGCTTGTTATTTCATTCATTACATCCATAATCTTGCCTTCTCATTAATATTGGCACGTATAATTTCTTTATTCTTGAATTTTAAAGTAAACAAAGATTTTGTGTTTGCTTTTAAGTCACAGAAAGGAAAAATTAATGCGTTCATAAAATATTGTGTGCTGGTATTTATAAATCTTTGCTTAGCATATTTTGGAATTTCTTTTCTTTATAAAATAACGGGCGTCCCTGTTTATTTTAAAGCAGTTGACCTTCCGAGCGCGCAAAGGCCTGTAAAGTCCAATAAAAGGCCTATTTTCTAAAAGTCGTTTTTTTGATACTATTGAAAGTAACAGGAGCACAAATGAAAGAACTTTCTAAATTGATGGATTTCCGTCCTAGTATTAAGGTTGTTGATGCAACTTTGCGTGATGGTGGTTTGGTTAATGATTTTTTCTTCCCGGAAGGATTCGAAAAAGCGCTTTATGAGGCAAATATTAAGGCCGGCGTTGATTATATGGAATTTGGCTATCGTGCCGACAAAGAAATGTTTGATGAGTCAAAATTCGGGCCATGCAAATTTTCAAGCGATGATTTTATCCGCTCTGTCGTTGGTGACAACAACACAGACCTGAAGATTGCCATCATGACTGATGTCGGCCGCTGTAATTACAAGCAGGATATCGATGAAAAGGCAAACAGCCCGGTCGATTTGATTCGAGTTGCTACATATCTTCACCAGATGCCCGGAGCATTGGACATGATTGAAGACGCAAAAAAGAAGGGTTACGAAGTCAGTTGTAATATCATGGCAATTTCAAATTCCCAGGAGTCAGACTTAAAGGTAGCCCTTGATTTGCTTGGAAAATCGCCCGCTGATGTCATCTACATTGTTGACAGCTATGGTTCCCTTTATCCGGAGCAAATTGCCCGAATCGCCGACATTTACGGAGAATTTGCCGCAAAATACAACAAAAAGCTCGGTATTCACGCTCACGACAACCAAAAACTCGCCTTTGCAAACACAATCGAGGCAGCCGGTGACGGAGTTGATTATCTTGATGCAACTTATGCCGCAATGGGCCGAGGAGCCGGAAACTGTTCTATGGAACTATTGCTTGGATTCCTGCGAAATCCGAAATTCAAGCTTTTCCCAGTAATCAAATTCATTGAAGAGCACATGAATCCTATGAAGGAATCTGGCGTTGTCTGGGGGTACGATTTACAGTACCTCTTAACTGGTGTATTAAACCAGCATCCACGAACGGCTATTCAGTTCACAAAAGACAAGCGAAAAGACTTCTGCGAGTTCTACAAGGAAGTCACAAGTCAGGAGTAATTCGAATCAGAAAATCCATGTGAGGCATATATGAAAAGCCCCTGCTGAGCAATTTCCCTCAACAGGGGCTTTTTCTCTTTAAAACAAGAAAACTCCACCCAATTGAGTGGAGTTCATTGCTCGACAACTCGTGAGAGTTGTCGTTAAGATAAATCACGAAGTGATTTATCTCTGGATTCGACCAGAACCGTCGCCGCCTGCGAGCTTGTTGACTTCGTCCTCAGAAACCATGTTGTAGTCTCCGATGATTGAGTGCTTGAGACAAGAAGCAGCAACTGCCCAGTTGATAGAATCCTGAGTGTTCATTCCTTTGAGCTGTGAGTGGATGAGACCACCACCGAATGAGTCACCGCCACCTACGCGGTCAACAATCCACATCTCGTATTTCTTTGAGAATGCATAGTCTTTGTCGTCGACATAGAGGAGAGCCTGCCAGTCGTTGCGGTTAGCGTTGATTGATGAGCGGAGAGTGATTGCGACTTTTTTGAAGCCGAATTTCTCTTTGAGCTGGCGAGCAACTGAAACATAACCGTCGTTGTTCAAAGTTCCCTTTGTTGTGTCAGTTCCCTCAGATTTGATACCGAATACGTCGTTTGCGTCATCCTCGTTAGAGATACAAACATCAACGTATTTACAGATTTCTGTCATAGCTTTGCGAGCTTCGTCTTTTGTCCAGAGCTTTCCGCGGTAGTTAAGGTCACAAGAAGTTGTGATGCCCATTTCGCGAGCTGTTTTACAAGCTTCGATACAAGCAGTTACCATGTTTGGTCCCAAAGCCGGTGTGATTCCTGTGATGTGGAACCATGAGGCACCTTTGAGGATTTCTTTCCAGTTGAATTCTTCTGGCTTAGCGAGCTGAATTGATGAGCCTGCGCGGTCGTAAACACATTTTGAACCACGCTGTGAAGCGCCTTTCTCGTTGTAGTAGATACCAACGCGTGGGCCGCCACGAACGATATACTCTGTGTGAACGCCATATTTGCGGAGTGAGTTAACAGCTGCCTGACCGATTTCGTGTGTTGGGAGCTTTGTAACGAAGTATGACTCGTTGCCATAGTTAGCGAGAGAAACAGAAACGTTAGCCTCACCGCCACCGAAAGTTGTTGTCATTGAGTCAACCTGAACGAAGCGATAGTAATCAGCAGGCTGGATGCGAAGCATCAATTCACCAAAAGTAACTACTTTTGCCATTTTTTAATCTCCTATTTTCCGCACGAAGCGGATTTTTGCAAAATAATAGTAAAATTATATTCTATAATAAGAAAATCTGCAATAAGGGAAAATGAAGACCGAAATTCGCGCTGAATTCAAGCCGCTGTCGAATTTATTTGCATTTTCTTATTTTTGGGTCGATACTATGAATATAACAAAATATTATCCTGAATGGGGCTGAATCTATGAAGAAGAAAAGCGTTATTAGAAAAATGGTCACGATAACAGGGCTTATTATTGTTGCTTTGTTTGTAATTCTCGTTGAGCTTACGGTCAACACCGTCGATAAGTCTTCAAGGGAAACAGCAGATGCAGATGTCGGTATTATTGCTAGTTCCTATTCAACCTATGTAAGTACATGGCTGGACGAAAATCTTAATCTCCTCGATTTTTATACAAAGGCCGATGTCGTTTACAACTTCGGGACTTACGATGAGATTGGGGCTTGGCTTGCAAGCACAGTAAACCGACGTTCGCCAGAAATTGACTATGTTCTTTTCATTACGGCAGAAGGAAATACCTATTACGATTCAGGAAAAAGAGGAAATCACTCAGACCGTGCCTATTATAAGGCAATAATGGCTGGAGCAGAATACTACATCACGGATCCAACTGTCGCAAAAGCCACCGGAAAAGTCTCAATAATGCTTGTAAAACCTGCATTTGACATGAGCGGCCGAAAAGTCGGTATGTTCGTTGGCGTAAAATTAATCGACAAGATTCAAGAAAAAATCAATTCGTTCAAGCTTGGTGAAAAGGGCTATGCTTTCATGGTCTCAGGAACCGGAATGGCCATGTGTCATCCGGATTCTAGCATTCAGATGCAGAAAAACTTTGTGACTGATGCGATTGAAGGCCACGAGGATATTGCTGAAACGGCGAGGGCAATGATTTCTGGAAGTCCGACAAATGCTGTTATAAAAAGTTTCGTAGATCCAAAAGATATGGATGTAATTTTCTCTTATCCTGTTGAGCGCACAAACTGGTCTGTGGCAATTGCAATTCCGCTTACTCAGCTTGACGCCTCAGCAAACAGAATCAGAAATGTTCTTATCGGAAGCAATATTATCATTGCGGTCATTGTACTTCTTGTAATCATTCTCTTTATGATTATTGCATTCCGCCCCCTCAAAGTGGTGGTCGAAAGCATCATAGGAATCGCCAGTGGCAACGCAGACCTTACAAAGCGAATCGAAGTAAAGGTAAATGATGAAATTGGTTCTGTCGGCCTGGGATTCAATAAATTTATCCAGAAACTTCAGGAAATCATCGCTGAAGTTAAAGATTCAAAGCAGTCTTTGCAGGATATTGACAGCAGCTTGCAGGCAAGTATTTCCGACACAGAAGGGGCTATTGCCGAAATCAACGAAAACATCAACTCTCTAAAACAGATTTTAGGCGAGCAGACTTCAAGCGTTGACGGAACGGCTAGTGCAATAACTCAGATTACATCAAACATTCAGTCCCTTGAGAATATGATTCAGAATCAGGCTTCGGGCGTAACTCAGGCATCTGCCGCAACCGAAGAGATGATTGGAAATATCAGCGCAATCAACGCTTCAATCGAAAAAATGGCCGGCGAATTTGCCGAGCTTCAGGGCAAAGCAAATCTTGGTGCTTCAAAACAGGCAACGGTTAACGATCAGATTGGTGAAATTGAAAATCAGTCGGCTATGCTTCAAGAAGCAAATGTGGCGATTGCATCTATCGCAAGCCAGACAAACTTGCTCGCTATGAACGCGGCAATCGAGGCGGCTCATGCAGGCGACGCAGGAAAGGGATTCGCTGTTGTTGCAGACGAAATCCGAAAACTTTCAGAAACTTCTTCCGCTCAGTCAAAAACAATTGGCGATCAGTTGCAGAAAATCCGTGCGTCAATCGAAACGGTCGTTTCTTCTTCTTCTGAGTCAAGCGCGGCATTCACCGCAGTTTCGGCAAGTATTCGTGAAACCGACCAGCTCGTCCGCCAGATTAAGGCCGCAATGGAAGAGCAGTCAGAAGGTTCAAAGCAGGTTTTGGACGCACTCCACACAATGAGTGACAGCACTGGAAATGTCCGTGCCGCAGCCGCAGAGATGAGCTCTGGAAGCCAGCAGATTTTACAGGAAGTTTCGCGCCTGAAGGACGCTTCCGGCAATTTGAATGATTCTGTCGGTGAAATCAATTCAAGCGCGCGAAAAATCAGTGAGACAGGAAATGCCCTCACCGATATTTCTGTAGAAATGAATCGCTCAATCCAGAAGATTGGCGAAGAAATCGATCAATTTAGGGTTTAATTATTCTCCGCAACCTGAGCAGCCACCGCATGAACTTCCGCAGCCGGAGCAGCCACCGCCGCAGCCACATGAATCGTTTACGAATGGTTCAAGTTCGGCTTCGGTGGCATCCCGCACATCCACTACTTCAACATCAAAACAAAGTGTTTTTCCTGCAAGTTCATGGTTTCCGTCAACAGTAATAGTATCATCTGAGACTTTCGTGACTTTGACAATCATCGGGCCTGTTGCGGTATCAGCCTGAAATTGCTGACCAACTGTGATTTCCGCGCCTGTATCAAATTGTTTGCGAGGAACTTCAGCAACGAGTTTTTCGTCATATTCACCATAGCCGAGGGCAGGTTCAATCTCTGTGTGAAATTTGTCGCCCGCTTTATGACCGGTCAGTTCTGACTCAAGACCGGGAATGAGAGAGCCGATTCCGTGCATGTATTCCAAAGGTTCTCCGCCAAGGGAAGAATCAAGTTGATTTCCGTCAGTATCTTTAAGCGTATAATGGATTTTTACCATTTTCTGATATTCGATTTCCATAAGGACTCCTGAAAATTAAATCGCAGTAAAAGCTAATTTACTGTTCTATAAAAATAAAGAAAAATTACTAAATATTCAAATAAAAATCTGAAAATTCGAACATATTATGATATAATTTTGTGAAAAATGCTGATTTTTGAATTATTAGACGGCGATTCTCCTGGATTTATGCAGGTTCGTCAGCAAGTTTCTGATTTCCTCGTTGCAAATGAACATAAGTGTGTTTCTTTGGTTTCACATTTTAAAAAAAAGGATGTCAGGATTTTTTATATTGTTGATGAGCGGAACAGTTTATGGGGTGTTTTTTCAATTTCTTCTGGGGGGCAGATTCTTCATTGTTTTGAGAGCGATACTGTCATGCCTTTTGTTCAGGAGTTTTTTTCAGTTAATCGACCTGAAAAATTATTCAGCATAATAGGTGAGCAGAAGTTTACAAATGAAATTGCAAAAATTTTTTTAAATTTATACGGTACGCTTCCAAAATCCGCAACAGAATACAATTTGATGGAATATAGTCGCAGCGCAGCCGAGGCTGAGTTATTAAATCCCAAATCAGATAGAACAAGAATTGGTTCTGTTACAGGATGCGAAGTCTTTGATTGTAAAGATTCTGATTTTGAGGAAATGTTTCCTTTACAAAAAGCATATGAACTTGAAGAAGTTGTCATAGACAAAGCCAATTATAATGAAAAAAATTCCAGAATATTATTACGAAAATCAATTCAAGATGGAAATGTCTTCGGGCTACGCTGCAACAATCGTATTGTGGCAAAAGCTTCAATCAATGCAATTGGCGAAAAATGTATTCAACTTGGGGGTGTTTATACAGACATTGCTTTTAGAAACAAGGGCTTGGCCACATATCTGATAAGAACAATAATTACGCGTTTTAAGAATGAAGGAAAACAGCTTATTCTTTTTGTAAAAAAAACGAATAAAACGGCTGAAAATGTTTATCTAAACTGTGGCTTTATAATTTTCGATGAATACAAAAT
Organism: uncultured Treponema sp.; assembly: GCA_947167745.1. Next base: position 10,789 of record CAMVJE010000026.1, on the reverse strand, counting down.
CATCTACTATTAATGAGAAACTTTTATAAGTGCTCGTAGAATCAAGGGGATTACAAAAAGATTATGACTTTTGAACAAATTGCTTATTTTTCAATGCTTGGGATTGCCCTCTTGGGTTATATCGCTATTCTGGCTTCAATTCCATTTCGGCGGAAAAAAATTTTTTCTCAGGCGGGGAATTGTATTTTCCCATTAAAGAATCTTTCCTCAAAAAAATGGATTGCAATTGCCGTGATGGCTTTTATACTTATTCTTTTTGTTCCGATTCGTAATTTTGGTTGGATGGTAAATATTGTGCTTTTGGGAGCAGCTTTATTTGCTACAGAACTAGCTGCCAGAGAAGCAGGAGGAGCTGGAAAGGCTGGAATTTACGAAAATATGCTGATTTCAAATACTGATGCTGTTTTATGGAGCGATATTCTGTCTCTTCCAACTCTGGCATACGAAAATGATCCTGATACTACGCAGGTAGATTTTAAAACTTTGCGCGTAATAACGAATCAGGGAAAAGAACTTATTATAATTTTTGATAGTGAAGAGGAGCGAGAAAAGGCCGTGGAAGAAATTTTAAGACTTGCTCCCAAATTAAAGCCATAAAAAAATGGGAGTGAACGCTCTGCTTTGTTTTGCAGTGCCACTCCCTATATATTTTATCGAGCCCCAGCTTAGCTTGTAAGGCTCGGAAGGCAAAAAAATGAGCCGCTGAAAGGCGACTCATACTTTGCAAGGCGTCTAGCAGAATCGAACTGCTGCATAACGGTTTTGCAGACCGCTCCCTTACCGCTTGGGTAAGACGCCAAAGTGAATATAATATACAAGAAAGCGAGAGATTTGTCTAGTCTAATAGAAAGAATCTCTGCAATTTGGTAAAATAAAGAATCACTGTGGCGAGGTAAATTCCTTTACTCTATATGAAAAAGTTAGGTTTCTGTTTTTCAGTTTTAATTATATCCATTTCCTTATATGCACAATCTTTTGCCAGCAAAAATTCTATTCCAGATACATCTGATTTTTGGAGTAATTATCCCCACGAAGAACTGGCAGATTTTCTGACTTCCAAAATGACGGATGAAGAACTGCTTGCTCAAATTTTTATGTTTGGTTGGGCGGGAGAAGAGCCAAGTGCGCTTCTAAATCAATGGGTTCTGAATCGCGGGCTTGGAAGTGTAAAAGTTTTCGGATGGAATACGGATAATACAGAAAAGGTTGCAAAAGCAGTTTCACTACTGCAGGAAGAATCTCAGCGTCGCAAGCTTAAAATTCCACTTTATGTTGCTACAGACCAGGAAGGTGGCTGGATTCGTCATGTTAAAGGCGATACAACAGAAACACCGGGTAATATGGCAATCGGAGCTTCGCAATACGCAGTTGATGCTTACTACAGTGCCTATTATATTTCCCGGGAGATAAAAGCACTTGGTATTAATTTGAATTTTGCACCTACAATTGATTTATATACGAATCATGATTCTTCTGTCATAGGCTCCCGCTCTTTTGGTGAAGATCCAGAATTTGTTGGTGAGTTAGGGGCTGCTTTTGTTGCTGGTTCAATGGCGGCCGGAGTAATTCCTACGGCAAAGCATTTCCCCGGGCATGGAGACACAAGTGCAGATTCACACGGAAAATTGCCCGAAATCTTTGCCGATTATGAAACGCTTGAAAAAAGGGAGCTTGTTCCATTTAAATATTTGATTTCGCAAAATGTCCCCGCAATTATGAGTGGCCATTTGAGTTTTCCCAGAATTATTGGTAATGGTGAGCCTGCATCACTTTCAAAAACATTTCTTACTGATATCTTGAGGGAAAAACTTCACTACAAGGGGTTAATTATTACAGATGATATGATGATGAATGGTGCAACCCTCTATGCAGGAAGCAGTTCTGAAGCCTTTCGTTTAGCCATTGAAGCTGGTAATGACATTATAATTTCTTCCCGCACTGCAGAATTGGATGAGCGGTTGTGGACAATGAATCTTGCCAGCATGAGGACAAATCCTGAATTCAGAAAAATTGTTCTTGCTGCGGCTCATCGCGTGATTCTTTCAAAATTGATTTATTTTAAGGGTGGAAATGCGGCTCCTCTTTATCCGGAAATTGCCCGTCTTAAAGAGCAAATTCCTGACAGGGAGGGGCAAAAATTCTTTCTTTCACAAGCCTGCCGCTCGATTACTATGTACAAAAAAGGCTGTATCCCATATAAAAAATCAGCTGAAGAAAAGATACTTGTTGCCGGTCAAAATCAGTTTCCAGAATTTTTTGATGAAGCAAAAAACAGACTGGGTGAATATGCGCAATTTAAGTTCGATTATGAACTTGGACCGATTCAGGCAGATTGGATGAGCAATAACATTGAGGCTACGGCGGCAAATTACGATACCATTATCATTTGTGTGGCTAATGAACGGAGCGCGATGATTGCAAAGCGTCTTGAAAAGTCAGGAAAACGCGTAATTATTATGTCTGTGCTTACGCCTGTGCCTGTTTTGAAAGGTTTTGACTTTGCCGATTCAATCCTTTTTGGATACAGTTATTCTCCGTATACTTTTAAAGCACTTTTTGCCGCTCTTTGTGGAGATTTTGAGCCGGAAGGAAAGCTGCCGCTTAATTAATCGGCATTAATGAAGTGCCTGCCTGCTTCATTCTTAAAAGTCAGGAATGACTTTTTTTGTCGTGTATTTATAATCCGTTGCATGAGAATTCGGCAACTTTCCGTCAATTCGGTCATTTTCTTTTTGGAGTTGAAGCTTTATCAGCTCTTTAAAAGCCGTCATCAGACATTCGGGATTCACCTTTGCATCAACAATTTCTGCTTCCTGCAATTCTTTAATCAGATAGTAGCATGTCTCTATTGTAGAAACACATTCCTCGCTGGGTTCTTTTTTGAAGGTATAAATTGAACGGTAGGATTTTGCAAAACTGAGTTTAGGCAGTGCCATGATATTTGTGCTAAGGCGAATCATTTTTTTTGAGCAGAACCAGGTTGAATCAATTATAATTGCGAGTAGTTTTTTATTTCCGATTTGAGATTTAAAGCCTTCTTTTTTTGCAGTCCAAGCGTCTTCGCCGGGGTAGAGAAGTACAGGATAATAGTGTTGGTCTGCCAAAAGCTCACAGAGGCGGGGATGCTTTGTAAAATCAATTCCAACGAGAACTTCTGAATCAATCAGCCCTGCATGAGCTGTTCTTCCAGTTCCTGTGCGATTACGTTTTGCTTCTTTAGGATGCATAAGAAAAACAAATTTTACACCAGAGTCAAAAGGTGGAACGAATTTACAGAGACATGTTTCGATTGGACGAAGACATTTATAACAGATTGTGCGCATTCAGAAAGTTTAATTTGTTTAATGAATTATGAAAAGTAGGAAGATGAAAAAAATCCCCGCACTTCTAAATGAAATGCGGGGAATAAATTATCGGTGTCGGGCCGGCTTAGTTAGCTTTCTTCTTTTTAGAAAGAAGTGTGTAAGTGCAAGCAGCTCCAGCGAGTACGATGATTACTACGATAACAATTGGAAGTTTGCTTCCACCGTCAGACGGCATCTTGAATGAAGTGGCATTGTATTTAGCACCAACTCCAGCTGGTACTTTGTCTGAAAGTTTGAACATGTCACCAAGTTCAAATACACCGTCAGCAGAGCGAGAAAGTCTGTTGAATGACTTTCCGTCTGAGCTGAGACCATTTGAAATCGTGCTGAAATCAACATTTACAAATGAATCGTTGCCGAGTTTCTCGCCATTCTTGTTGATTGCTTGTGCACCATCAAAGAAGAAGTTGTCATCTGATTCCAGACGCTTTTTCATACCCGGGTCTTTTTCTTCGTCGAATTTGTCACCACCAACACCTTCGAGTGAAAGAACTCCCTTCGACTGTACAGTTCTCGGGTATTTGGCTGCATCACCTTTGCCATAGAGGTTAAGGTTTGTTGCTTTATTGCCGTAGAGAGAACAAGCTTCAATAATGAGTGCCGGGTTAGAGTTTGTTGTGATTCCGTTCAAGTCGTTGTTGAAAGAAATAGAATTCTTAATCAGGTGTTTAACAGCGATACCGTCACCACCGAGTTTGAATCCGTTACCATCACCCTTACCTGTGTTGTCAATTTTGCGACCATTATTGTAAGCGATACAGTTATCGATTGTTACAGCACCAATCGGGCCAGTCTCAATTTTTGCGTACAAATCCCAACCGTCATCAACATTGTGATGAGCGACGCAGTTTCGGAATACATTTCCTTCGCCAGATGTGAGTTTTGATGCGAATCCGTCTGCGTTGTTCTGAGCCGGGTCACAGTTGCCGAATGATTCACAGCCGTAAATTAAGTTGTAGCTTGGCCACTTATCAGGTGTTTCTGAACCGCGGCCAGAAATCTGGATACCAGTATCTCCGTTCATGTATGTATCGACCATACGGAGAATATTGTGGTGACCGGCAACCTGAATTGCCTTACAGTCATCAGGGGTACCTGTGATGTCGATATTCTCGATTGTCCAATAGCTTCCATAGAGGTTGAATCCAGAAACTTTTGCTTTAGAGCCATTGAAATCAATAATAGCGCGGTTGTTGGGGTCTTGTGATTTAAGAACTTTGCGTGCACCTGGTTTACCATCGTTTCCGCGTTCAATCCAAAGGCTTGCGCTTGGATAGTATTTTCCAGGAGCGAGAAGAATTGTCTGACCTGGTTTTGCATACTGGAGTGCAGAGAGAAGGTCGATTGGATCGTCTTTTGTACCAGTGCCGAATACAGAACCGTTCTGAGAAACATAGAGGTTCTTTCCGGAGAATGTCATTGAAATGACAGTGTGAGTGTAAGTTACTGGCTTGTAGTTCTCTTCGTATGCATTTACATCAAGGCTGCTGTTGAACTGAGCAATAACCTGTTTTGGTTCCGGTCGATATCCGTCTTCTGGATCAAATGTAACTGTGAAGTCGTTGTTTCCTTTGCTGATATTGATAACTTTTCTGAAATCTTTTTTTGCCTCGACTTTAGCTTTGTTGATGTGTACTTTACCTTTTGAATCTGTAACAGTGATTGTACCATTTGAATTTGCGTTAAATACGAATGGGTAGCTTGTGTTGTACCAAGTTACAGGACAGTCGATAAGAGTTGTAAGCGGAACAAGCTCTGGAGGTTCTTCAAGAGCAACTGGATCTGTTTTTGGGTCAGTTACTTTGAATTCAACATCGCTGAAAGTTGCGTTACAACCGCGGGCAACTGCGAAACCAACATAAACATGCTCAGGATCAAGCTGAGTGAGTTTTTTGTTTTCTGTATCATACATGAGGAATTCTTCGACTGTATCGACAGAAGCAATTGCTCTCTTGTAGATTGCATGGTAACCAGTGTTGTCTTTTTTGAGGGTGATGCGGTAAACATCGCCTGTTTTGATTGCATCAGAAGACTGGTCGTAGCTGAATGCATTGCTGACACTGGTTGCTTTCTGAGAAATTGCAGCATCACCTTCTTCGATGATTGAATCTGTGATACCACTTACAAATCGTGAGCCGAGACCGTCTTTAATTTCTTTTTTGACTCCGTTTACATGAGTAGTGAATTTGCGGGAAATAACGCCAGCCGAGTTGTTGTAAGCGATAACCATTGCTTCGCCGTCAATACCAAGGCGGTCAATTGCAAGAAGACCAAATCCTTCCTGACCATCTGGCATTGGGTTGTGGTAGTCAACAGTTACAGTTGCAGTAAGTTCAAAGTTTTCTTTGAAGGGATCAATAGCTGTATAATAGAAAGAAATACCATCGAAGAATGTTTCGAATTTTCCACCTTTATCGATGATGTTTCCGGTTGCTGGATCAAAAGTACATGAACTCAACTTGACTTTGAGATTGTCCGAATCAAGAAGCTCAAACTTGTTTCGCTTCGGGTTTGTAGAAGTACCGAATTCGGTGAAGTTCCAGACACGCTCCTGTTCTGCTCGGGCAGTTTTTTTGATTGTGTCAGACGGTGTTTTGTCGTTGCCACGAACTGCTGTTACGACGAAATTTGAGACAGTTCCAACAGGAAGAGTAACTTCTGCCTGAAGTTCATTTGTCTGTGGCAAAGAAACCTGTTTTTTAGAAGCATCAGTATAGGAAAGAATATAACCTTCAGCCTCTGGAACAGATGTCCATTTTACTTCCATTTTGCCCTCGCCGAGATTGCGAACAATAACGGAACTTTTTACAAGTGGAAGCGTATATTTGAAGGTTGCTGGAGCAGAAGCATGCTTTTCTTTTTCACCGTTTCGCTCAGCATAAACTGTAAATGTATATGTTCCTGATTTGTTTACAGTGAGAGTTGCGACTTTTGCTTCCTTTCGGGTACGGCCGTAAGTCTCACTTCCGGAAGCACCTGTATCAGATTTAAAAGCAACAGAGCCTTTATCTGCTCCATTGTTTGAAGTAACTGAGTTGAACGAAACTTTGATTTCGTTTGGTCCAGACTGTTCTACCTTTGTGATGGTTGGAGCGGCAACTTCAGCCCAAGGCTTTTTGTCCGCGAATGCCCCTGCCATTGCAATACACGAAATTGCAGTAGCACACAAAAGGTTCATGAGTGATTTTTTCATCATTCGTTTCTCCTTTTTTAATATTTACTTATTATACCACAAAAAAGGCAGACCTTTACCAGTCTGCCCCCTTTTTGAGTAATTTATAACAAAATTTTACAAAAATTTGAAATCATTATTTGCTGATTTCGATTTTGTAGATGTACATACCGCCACCTGTAGAGTAAACACCATATGTGCCGGCTGCAGAAATTTTTGTTGAATCGATATGAACAGGACCGTTATCCTTGTAAGTGCCAGCTGCGATTACTTTGACATCTTCGCCAGTTTCAGCATTGTAGAGGTGAAGAGGTCGTGAGCCTGAACCAGAGTTGTTGCAGAGGATTTTTACAGTTTCGCCAGCTTTAACTGGGAAAGTAATAACTCGCTCCTGTTTTTTTGCGTTTCCAGAACCTTTTGTAGAGATACACTGAGTGAAAGTGTCGTCACCAACAGTGCGTGTATCGCATTTTTTTACTTCCATTGCTTTTTCGACAGAAGCAACGAGAATAAAACCATCTTCCTCGTGTTTTTCTGCAGTAATCGGACCTTTTTCGAGGTCATTAGCGTTGATGTAGCCTTCTGCAAAAGAGAAAGCTGAGAGCAGGAATGTTGCTGTAAGAGCAGCAAGAATTTTTTTCATAAGAGAAACCTCCGTAAGTGTTCTTAAACTGAGAACCTTTTTTTAATTGATATGTTACAGAATTTCATAATAATTTTCTGTATCTTAAGTATAATTCTTCGGCTAAATAAAAAACATACGAATCTTTGAAAAATTCTGATATGTATTTATATAATTCGGGCGTAATCAACTGGCTGCCGCTGTTCCGCGATTCGCTTACGCTCAGTGCTTCGCACCACGCAGGCGTGCCGCTCCATAGCGGGCGCGGATTTATTTTTTTTGATGACGATTTGCTGATTTTTTAGTATATTTTACCTACGCATGAACTGGTCTGTTCTGACTTTAAAAGATTTTCACTGTCTCAAAGATTGCCTGCTTTCCTCGGATTTGGAGGGCAGCGATACTTCCCTTGTAAACATTTTTCTTCTTCAAAAAAAATACGATACCAAAACCGCCATCGAAAAGGGATTTCTCTTCCGCTATTACACGGGCTCCGAGAACCGCACTGGCTACGGTTTTCCATTAAAGCTCTGCGATTTAAAAATGCCGGAGTCTGACCGAAAGCACACTTTAGGCGAGGCGATTTCCCTGATTATTGAAGATGCCAAGTTAATGGGGCGGGCCGTAAAATTCTGCCTGCTGAGCGAAAGTCAGAAAAATCAGATTGACTCTGTATTAAAAAGCGATTTTCCCCAAATTAAGATTGACTGGCAGACTAACCGGGACGACTGCGATTATATTTATCTCCGGCAGAATCTGGCCAGTCTGCAGGGAAAGACTTATCACAAAAAAAAGAACCATGTTTCCCGCTTTCAGAGAATCTACGAGGGAAACTGGGAATTCCGTTCACTCAATCTTTGTTCTATTTCCGAAGATATGATTTTTGTGGCCGAAAAGTGGCTTGAAGAACGCTTTGCTACAGTCGAGATGAGTGAGGATGACAAGCGGATTCTCAATCTGGAACATGAAATGATAAAAACTGCCCTCAATAATAAGGATGATTTTGCTTTAGATGGCGGAGTTTTGTACACGAATGGAAAGCCTGTTGCCATGACCCTTGCTTCTCGAATTTCTGAAAAAATGCTGGATGTTCATTTTGAGAAGTGTCTTTCCGAGGCAGCGGCAAACGGAGCTTATGCGGCAATTAACTGGTGCTTTGCTTCTTCAGCGGACTCTTACGAATTTCTGAACCGAGAGGAAGATATGGGTGTGGAAGGTCTGCGCAAGGCAAAATTGAGCTACCATCCCGATAATCTGCTTGAGAAATTCTATTCTGTCTAGGGGGAAGGGCGATGTTAAAATCAATTTTATCCGGGGAAGATTGTGCCGCCTGCCGATTCTGCTGCTCGTTCAGGCGGAAGAGTTTGTGGGAAACGCCACTTTTTGATAAATCAACGAAAGAAAAACTCGAAAAAAAGTACCCTCAGGCGCGCTTTAAAAATGCCGGGAGCGAAAGCTTCACCCTGGACTTGCTCCATCTTTACAAAAGCGATGACAGTGAAGAAGAGGCGGCTTGTCCTTTTTTGGGTGACAAAGGCTGCCTTCTCTCAAAAGAGGAAAAACCTTTCGACTGCTCAATCTGGCCTCTGCGAGCCACAAAAATTGACGGACAGGTCAAAGTCATGCTGGAAAATACCTGCCCTGCCATAAATCGCCAGAGCCTTCAAAATGTAGAAAATCTCGTCAATTCTGGCTTGGGCGAAAAAATCATCTCTTATGCAAAAGAAAATCCCGACATGATAAAAGAGTGCATGCCGGGATTCAAGATTTTATAGGGGCGTTACGGGGTAGTATGTACCCCGTAGAAAGGGTAGCGCGCAACGAAGTGCGTGCGAAGGGGAAGGCTTTCCCCTTTTTATTTAAATTGCGCGTCGAGCCAGTCGAAACTTGCCGTCTGCTGTGCCGGAAGGTATTCATGTCCGCCACCTGGAAGCAGCTCTGTCTTAAGTTTGTCTTCGGCTTTGTTTGCCTTCCAGATTTTATGAACGACTTCGTAAGCAGCCTTTGTTCCTTCTGTCGGATTTACAGCGTCACTGTCGCCACCGATAAAGTACATTGGCTTTGGAGCTGCGAGACCTGCTACATCAGGATAGTCCAGATATTTTGCGATTGTTGGATGGAGCATACTGAATGCAGAATTTCCCTTGAGCTGACCGTCACCAATCTTGATGTGGCCTTTCATTGTGCCGAACCAGCAGACTGCAACGCCAGCTGTGATGTCGTCACTCAAAGCGGCAAGCTGCCATGAGCGGAATCCACCCATGCTGAATCCAATACAGGCAACTTTCTTTTTATCGACTTGTGGAAGAGATGCAAGGAATTTTGCGGCACGGCAATCTTCCTGTGCGATAATTCCTGCAAAACTTGTGCCCATATTGAAGAGGTTTGAGCCAAGTGACTGCTGGCTGGCAGTTTTGAAGCCGTCAACAGAACGGTCGCCCCAGCCAAGAGCGTCAAAACTTAAGACAACATAGCCGCGTTTTGCAAGTTCGTCTCCAGGGAACTGACCGCCGAAGTATTTTACAGACCAGTTTTCTGCTTCAGTGAGTTTCTTAGCGTCTTCTTCGGTGTCGCCAAATGGTTTGACCATCTTTTCTTTACCGATTACGAATTTTGAACCGTGATCGTGAAGCATGAGGGCAGCCGGGTATTTTTTGCCACCATCAGGAATGAGAAGATAAGCGAGGACACGGCTTTCTTCACTGATGTTGAAAACGACTTTCTGGGCTTTGTAGCCTTCGCGTTGTTCTTCGGCAATTACGACCATATCAAATGGCGTTTTGTCTTCATTTTGGATGATAAGCTCTTTTGCCTTTTCAAGACCGGCTTTCTTCCATTTTTTTGCATTTCCGTCTTTCCAGCCAAGCGAGAAGTTCCATTTTTTGAGAATTGACTCGTAGAAAGTTGGCAAGCAGCGATCATTTGCATTGATTTCCTGCTTTACATAATCTTTGCTTCCTTCTGCAAAAAGAGAGACTGAAAGCAAAGCCGCAGCGATGATTGATAGTGACTTTTTCATCATAAATTCCTCCATTACTTTGAGGATAAGAGCATATTTTGTAAAATAATATCTAAAATATGCTTATTATGATGTAAATTTTTGCGCAAGGGCGTGGAGCCCCGAAGTTGCTGAGTGAACGAAGTGAGCGATGCAATGAGCGTGAGCGAAGGGTGGAAGGCCCGACGGCGGAGCCGTTGCGCCCGATTCTTAATTGTGTATAATCTGATTTTTTTGTATAATTTTGTCTATGGTAATCGCTTCAATCGACATGAAAGACGGACATGTTGTCCAGCTCAAAAACGGAAAGGATTTGGTTCTCCAGCGAGACGATTCTGATTCTTTGATTTCTGATTTTAACAAATACGGTGAGGTCGCAATCATTGACCTTGATCAGGCACTTCGTAATACAGACGAAAAAGGCAACACGAAAAACACGCCCTTGCTCAAATCACTCTTGCGGCGGGGAAATGTGCGCGTAGGCGGAGGAATCCGCGATGTCAAAAAAGCCCGTGAGCTTATTTCTTTGGGAGCCGAAAAAGTTATCGTCGGAAGTGCGGCTTGGAATCCAAATCCTAAGGCCGGAGAATCTGTCCTGAACGAAGAATTTTTGAAGGAACTCTGCGAAAAAA
>CAMVJE010000025.1 GCA_947167745.1 uncultured Treponema sp. | reverse complement strand
TCGGTCTTTGTATGGGACCAGAGATTGACTATGTAAAGATTTTGGACAAGTCTTCTGGTGATTATTACATCCTCGCAGAAAGCCGCCTTGCTTCTTACTACAAAAATGCCGAGGACTACGAGATTATTTACCGCCACAAGGGTGCAGAATTCCTGGGCGCTGAATACGAGCCTCTTTTCCCTTACTTTGCAAATCTCAAAGATTCTGCCGAGTGTGAAAAACAGAGCGGGCAGAAGTGTGAGAAGGGCGCATTCCGCCTCATGAACGCAGATTATGTCTCAACCGAAGACGGTACTGGTATCGTTCATATCGCACCGGCATTTGGTGAGGACGACAGCAAAGTATTCGCTGGTTCTGGTGTTCCTTTTGTTGAGCCAATCGACGCTGAGTGCCGCTTTACAAAAGAAGTTTCTGATTATGCCGGCCTTTTTGTAAAAGATGCCGACAAAGACATCATGGACCGCCTCAAGAAAGAGGGCAAACTGGTTAAGCGCGAGACTGTAATGCACCAGTACCCCCACTGCTGGCGTTGCGGCTCGCCACTCATCTACCGCGGAATCGGTTCATGGTTCGTAAAGGTTGCCGACCAGCACGACCGCCTCTTAAAGGCAAACGCTCAGATTAAATGGCAGCCTGCCCACATCAAGGAAGGTCGCTTCGGAAAATGGCTTGCAGGAAGCCGCGACTGGGCAATCAGCCGTAACCGCTACTGGGGAAACCCAATCCCAATCTGGAGATGTGACGACTGTGGCGAGAAAATCTGTATCGGAAGCCGTGCCGAGCTTAAAGAAAAGAGCGGCGTTGACTTGGAAGACCTTCACAAGCAGTTCGTTGACAAAGTTACGATTAAGTGTAAGTGCGGCGGCACCATGCACCGAATCCCGGAAGTCTTTGACTGCTGGTTTGAGTCTGGAAGTATGCCTTACGCCCAGCTTCACTATCCGTTCGAGAACAAAGAGCATTTTGAAAAGCATTTCCCTGCTGATTTCATCTCAGAGGGACTGGATCAGACACGAGGCTGGTTCTACACCCTTACGATTTTGGCCGCAGAGCTTTTTGACAAGCCCGCTTTCAAGAACTGTATCGTAAACGGCCTTGTCCTTGCAGAAGACGGACGCAAAATGTCTAAGTCCCTCAGAAACTACACTGACCCGGTTGAGGCAATCAATCAGTTCGGAGCGGATGCCCTCCGTCTCTTCCTCACTCACTCGGCTGTCGTCAAGGCGGATGACTTGCGCTACAGCGACAACGGAGTCCGGGAAGTTCTCAAAAACATCCTTATTCCTCTCTGGAGCGGATACAGTTTCTTCGTAACTTACGCAAATATCGACAATTACACGGCAAAAGGAACTGTCTTTGAGGGCAAAAAGCCTTCTAATCCCCTTGACGCATGGATTGTCTCAATCACACAGAAGATGATTCAGGATGTCACGACAGCTCTCGATGACTACGATTTGAGCACGGCAATTGACCCCCTCATCAACTTCATCGACCAGCTCAACAACTGGTACATCCGCCGAAGCCGCCGAAGATTCTGGAAGAGCGAGAACGACAGCGACAAGGCAGAAGCCTATGAGTCACTTTACTATGCATTAAAATCATTCTCTCTGGTTGCCGCCCCCTTCATTCCTTTCATCACAGAAAGCATGTGGCAGAATCTCCGCACTGAAAAGGATGCTGAGAGCGTTCACCTGGCAGACTTCCCTGTCTATAACGCTGCCCTCCGGGACGAAAAACTTGAATTCCGTATGGCAACCGTTCAGAAGGCTGTCTCAATGGGTCGAAGCCTGCGAAACCAGTTCAACCTCAAAAACCGTCAGCCACTTGCCTCAACCCAGCTTGTCACACGCAATGCCGAGGAACGCAAGGTTCTTGAGAGCATGATTGACACAATTCGTGAAGAGCTTAACGTCAAGGAAGTAATCTTCCACGAACGAGAGGATGAGCTTGTTGAGTACAAAGCAAAGGCAAACTTCAAGGTTCTCGGAAAAGAGCTGGGAGCCAAAATGAAGGCCGCCGCCGCAAAAATCACCGAGCTTAAGAATCAGGCTATTTCCGACATCTTGGGCGGAAAGAAAGTCACTCTCGATGTTGACGGTCAGAATGTTGACCTCAATACCGACAAAATCATCGTTGAGCGAATCGAAAAAGAAGATCTCAAGGTCGTAAATGACGGAACGCTCACAGTTGGTTTGGACACAAAAGTCACAGACGAGCTCAAAAAAGAGGGCTATGTCCGAGACCTTATCCGTGGAATCCAGAATCTCCGAAAGGAGAGCGGTTTTGAAGTTACTGACCGAATCAAGCTCTTCGTTTCCGGTGATTCTGACCTAAAGGACGCATTCGCAAAATTCAAGGATTTCGTAAAAGGCGAAACTCTGGCTGTCGTCGAAGAATGGAAGGAAAAACTTGACAAGTCTTCTTCTGTCGAAGCTGACGACAAAACCTGGAGCATTTCTATTGAAAAAGCTTAATCTTACAAGGCTTGCGGCTGCTGTTCTGGTGGCCACAGGCCTTTTTACATCTTGTAAATCTACTCCCGACATTGCACCTGTTGATCCCTTTGAGCTTTTGGACGGAGATGCGGCTCTTTATCTTTCTGTCCCCGTACAGGCAAATCGTGAATTCGTTACTTCTGCAATTCAAAAAGTTGCTCATGTAGAAGAGTCTGATGCTGAAAAAATAACAGATCGTCTGGATACAGCTTTTGTAGCTATATCTTCTGTTGGTCAAGTCCAGTTATCTGCATCCGGAAAATTACCTTCCACTATGCTTGGTTTTGTACTTTCTGAAAAAAATGGCTGGCGAAGTGGTGTTTATAATGAACAGGTTTACTACACACATCAGCCATCACTTTATCAGCTTTGTATTCCTTCTTCATCGAACGCTTTCTTATCTTATGATATCGCTCCGATGATTAATCGTTTCAATAAAGTCGCATTTCCTTCAAATACTGGAGCCGTTGATGCAAAATTGCTTTCACAAGGATTATCTGAATCGATTTTTTCATTCCTTCATGATAATAAGAGTCCTGATATCCTTATGTATTCACCACTTCCTAAGTCATTCATAAAGTCATTTCTTGGATCAGATATTACGCCGCCTGTCGATTCAATGTTTGCTGTGCTTTCTCAATATCGCGGAGTAAAGGAACAGTTTAATGTCCGACTTGTAATTAATTTAAGTGACCCAAGAACATGTAAAGCCACATGTGCTCTTCTTAAGACAATGCTTTTCGGTATTCCTGCTAAAATTGTTCAGACTGGTCAAAAACAGATTACGATTACAGATTTGCCTGTAAGTAAAAACCGGCTTCTTTCAATGTTGCGATAATTTTATGAAAATATTTTCGAAACTTAGTCTGCTTTTGCTTTCATTTTCTCTTTTTTCATGTGCATCCGGGGGATTGCGAATTCCAGGTGAATCTAAAATAATCCTAAAAAATGTTTCGACTGAATACTATAATATTGCAGAAGGCTATCTTGGCTTAAAAAATTATAATAAAGCTATTGAATACTACAAATTAGCCATGCGAAATGAAGATTTATATCTTTCTTCATATTATAAACTTGCGCGTTGTTATGCTCTTGCAAAGGATTGGAATTCTGCATCAGTAGCTTATAAAGAACTATTGGAACTTGATCCTGAGAACGGAATGATAAAAACAAGCCTTGCTTACATTACGGCTATGAAAGGGGAGACTGATGAGGCAATTCTAGCGTATAAAAAGCTTATGGAAGAAAATCCCCATGATGAAAACATATTAGAAAGTTATACCGCCCTTTTGATTCATGTTGGACGAGGGGAAGACGCTGAAGCCTATTACTTCTTGCTGAAAGAAAAATTTCCTGATAACAAACAACTTACAACCTTTGCCCAGCAGCTAGCCGAAATAGTTGACAATTTTGATGCGGAAAAAGATAAAAAGCCTGAGAGCCTGCTATCTGCAGGGGCTACTGGTTCTCAATAAATTCTTTATATCTTTCCGGATTTGCCCTGAATGCTACAATTGCTGAGTCTCTGTCTTGAGATGCGTACTGTAAAGCCTGATCAGCTTCGAGAATAATGCGGTCTGCTTTTATGCTTCGTCCGCTTGCTGATGAAATTCCGACTGATACTTCATTTGTCGCATTGCTGTCTTTCAAATAATCTTCAATTTTGTTGTAAATTTTTTCAAAGGAATCTACAGTTTCCTGAAGATCTCTGTCAGGAAGCACTAATGCATAGGAATCGGCATTATACTCAAATATTGTTGCATCGCTACAGTCGTTCTTAAGAATGGAGACAATATTGCCTGAGATTGTGTTTCCGCGATCTAATCCATTTATTTTTACAATTGCAAGTGTCGCCTGAGATTTTCCTCTTTCAATTGTATCATCCAGATTGTGACCTAGTTCGGATTGAAGTAAAAGTCCCGTAACTGGTGATATATGTTCATCCCTGGTATTTTGGTCATTGATTTCAAGGCTTTCATTAAAAACCGGTTCTTCAAATTCTTCTTCAAGAAGTTCGTCCTGAGTCGAAAAACTCTCATTTTCTGACCCTTTTTCTTCGCTAGATTCTTCGTTTTCTGGAGATTCTTCTGATTCTGTTTCGTCAAGATAATCCAGGAAGTTGTTTTCCTGCAAGTTCTGGTTAGCCTGTTCAAACTGGTCGATTATATCCAGACCGCTTTCATCTTCGGATTCTTCATCGGCATCATCAAAAATATCATCATCCTTCCATATAAGTTCAGCTTCTTGCGACAATTCTTCTTTTTGCTGTGCGGGATTTTTGACTTCGTCTGTTTTATTGTCTTCAATTGGTTTTTCTTTTAATTCACTTTCATTTGTTTCACGGACGCTAGTACTTTTGGATTCAGGAATTTCTTCATTTTTTGTGTAGGCGTTTTTGTATGATGAATGCCGGATTTCACGAAAATTTGAAAAATCAGGCTCATCCTTTTCCTTTCCGCTCATAATTACTATAACAACACCTGCAAAAAGGGTGCCGGCAAGTATGAGGAGAAATGCTAATCTGGAATGGCTGTAGATTGTTCCCGGAGTCATAAGATAAATGGAAGCTTTAAGAGTGAAACTTTTGCTGCCCATTGACACAGTTTCGCTGTAAGATTTGACAAGTTCAGGCGATGGGAGGGAGAATGATGAAGGAGGATATGAATAAACTGTCTCGCCATTTATTTCAAGTTTGAGAGTTGAAAAATCATCGATGTTACCGATTGCATTTATAAATGAATTCGCGAATTCAGATGTGCCGTAAACATGCTTTGAAAAATTTTCTTTTGTATCGGCTAATAATCTTTCGTAGCGGATATTTGCTTTTTCAGTGCCGCCTTTTTTGTCAATGTAAATTCCTGCGCCAAACCAAACAAGGGCGATAATAAATAATAATGAACTGATACTTGATACGATGGTAATTGTTTTTTTCATACTCTTTCAGTATAACTCAATGTTTTAAGGTATGCAAGAAAAGCTGAGCCCTTTCCCATTTTTGCGCACAGGGGCAGAAGTGTTGTCATTGCATAGCTGTTTTCGTCTATATTTTCCTCAGAAGGAAAAGCGGATTTCAGTTCCTTGATATAACTTTTCTTAAATTCCGAAAGATTGAAATGCCCTTCTTCGATGTTTTCTTCGCACTCTTCTTTAGACATGAAGTCTTTTAGAGAATTCCTGTATGCTTCAAGGATTTCTGTGGAGATGCTTTTTTCATCAGTTTTAATGACTTCAGTTCTGTACATTAAAGCTGTGTAGAATTTTTCTGCAGAAGAAAGCCTGTCAGACTTTGAATAGAATTTGTTTTCCAAATATGTTCCCTGACAGTAAGGTCGTCCGGCGATATATGCAAAATCTGCACCGAAAAATTCTATTTGCTTAAATCCTATTTTTTTTGCGAGGCTCGCCCCTGCAATGGTTACAGTTCCGCTACCTGAGTTAATATGGGGAAAATTTCTCTTTTTCTGAAAAAGGGATGCATATTGAGCGAGTGGGTGACCGCTTTCTGTCAGCAAGACATTTTTTGATTCTGATAATGCTTTTCGTACTGCTGAAGGGCAGGCGCATAAATCAAAAACGCAAATAGTCGATTCTGGAATTTTCTCCATATAATGTTCATGAGAAACGGCCTGTCCGTCAATTGAGATGATGCAGTCACTTTTGATACCTCGTTTTAAAAGAGCCGAAAAAGCCGTGTCGGTTGCAATTATAAAATAGTCATTGCGCCTGACTTTTAATCTTTCGGATGAATCATCTAAACTTGGGCCGGCAGCAATTATCGCCGCTTTTTTATCAGTATTTATCTTTTTTTGAATTTCGCCAAAACTTTTTGTCTTAGCGGCCAGAGATAAGTTTGTCAGAATGTTTTTCTGCCAGATTTTTCCGAAATGGCACTGAACTGAATAATCTGCGGAAAGAAGTTTGATTGCTGCCATAATCTTTTCTCTGCAGCGTTCAGCACAATCTGCGAATAAGTTTTCCCACTGACGGAGTGAGAGAATTTTAAGATTTCCGTGAAGGGCAGGTTTATAGTTGCTGAGAATGGCTTTTTCTAAAGAACTTTCATCAGATATGATTACCCGCTTATTTTCAGCGACTTCTTTTACCATAGGAATTGTTTTTAGAAAATCGATATCTCTGGCGGATATTTCAACTGCGATTATTTTACATTTCGGGCACTTGTCAAGAATCGCCTTAATGTGGTAAGCACCAGCCAAACCAAGAACTATAATGAACAAACTTGACTCGTCTATATTCTGTGCAAAAGATTCTGCTTCACGCAGTGGATTGTATTTAGAATGAAGGGAAAACTCTGCTCCATCAAGGTTTCTTTTGCATAATGGAATTAGTTTTCCGTCTTTGCTGCTTTCAATCCTTGAATATTTATATTGTTGATTCATATTTCTCTTCCCATTTTAAGAGTTTTTTACATTCCTGCAGAAAGTCCTGCATTTTTTCATTCAGTTCTCTTATTTTATTTTCTTTTTCTTCGTTTGAGATTTGACGCTTGATAATTATACTTTCCATTGGAAAAACTTCATTTATAAACTCGTCTTTTCTAGATATTTCAAGGAGTTTATTTTGAATAAGTGAGTTACGCTCCTCTGTTTTAGTTGTTATTTTTGATTCTGTAAATTCTGGCTTGATTTTCGAAGTCTGGCTTTCTTTTTTTTGAAAATCTTCCCAGCCTATGTCCTGAATTTCTCCAAGTGTGAAGTCATATTTGTAATCGTCAGAAAGCCTGAACACTCTTTTGGCATACCTTTTAGAATTTGATTTGAACCAGTTCCTGTAGATTGAGAGACTTTGCTCAGAATTAAATCTTGAGACCGTATTTCTTGTTTCAGAAGTTCTGAGTCGAAAATCATTTTTCGAATTGTCGATTTCTAAATTGTTTGGCTGAGTGTGCTGCAAAGCGGGCGACGGTGCCTGATCTAAGCCGCAGAAATAAATATTACCACTTGTAATTTCCATGGCAAAATCTAATGCCGTGCCAGCGACAGTTCCGTTTCTTTGTGATATTACAAAAGGAATCTTTGCAGCTTTGAGTAATTCTTTTCCCGGTCCGTCCGGGTAAGCCAGAGGAATTACAGGTGCCTTGAGAAAAATATTACCAGGAACAGCGCTTTCGCATTCTAGAGCGAAGACTGAGTTTTTTTGGCCTGGAAAGCATAGATGTTTTTTAGCCCAAAATCCTCCGTCACTGCTTATGACCAAATCTGGCTTTAGACCATAGTGTGTGAGCGGCATATATGAAGATGACAGAGCAAGAAGAAAGAAGGAATCTCGGTATTTTTTTAAGAAGGGAAGGGATGAACTTAAACTTGGCCCTGAGGCTGTAATGACAAGAGGGCATTTTCCATTCTTTAGGAGGAGAGGCTTTTGAATATTACTAGCAAAAAGAATCGCGTTTTTAGTCCAACGTTTTGAAAAATATGCGCGTGTAGCAATTACCCCCCTTGCTTTGATAATTGACTTTTTGATTTCAGTCCATGCCAGAAGATTATCTTCAGGAAATGACTGCTTTGCCGCAATCCAGTCATAAACTAGGCTTGAGCATAGTTTTTCTTCACCTAAGGCATCAAAGAGATCTTCTGACAGACTGGCCGTCATCTCATTTTTATCCAAATAAAATACAAAATCCCAGTCTGAGTCGTAATTCTTAAAGACTTTTGTAAAGTGGATGGCACAGAGAATCGCAGCTGGAAATCGATTTTTTAAGGCTTTTGCGCAGTAGGAAAGTGCGGGTTCTATTATAAAAACACAAAGAGGAGAAAAATCTGCCTCCAGGCTTTCAGCAAATCTTTCTCCTTCTCCTTCTGGATTATATTTTGAATGTAGGTATTTACCCTGAAAACTGCAGGTTACCTGACCGTTCCTGCTGCTTTCAAAGTGAAAATTCTGATCCATGTCTTTCTTCCCGTGGGGATAAGATTATTCCTGACAAAGGAAAGCAATTGTGCCTTTTTTGTTTGGGCAAAGCCCCGCTGAAAGAAGAAGCACTTCTTTTGTTGCCCTTGCTCCCAATAGCCCAATCAGTGTACGGGCTACATGATATGCAAGGAGCTGCTCGTCTTCTTCATCTTTTGCAAACAGAGCAACTTTTATTTCGCCGTTTTTGCCGACATAAGAGCAGTTTGGTGCACGGAATAGAGGGGATACTATTGATTGTGCTACTTCAGTGACAGACTGAATAACTTTTGCTTGAAGTTCTTCGCCTGGCAACTCAACTCCGGCAAGGTTGTTGGAAATACAAACCTTAAGGGAGAGAATGTAAAGCCGGCTGTTCGAAATTTCAAGACCTGTATCAATATTTTTTTCAAATTTTATAAGAGTTTTCTTTAATTGATTTTTAAATTCAACGATGTTTTTAAGTGTTACAGCCGCTTCAGATGCAGGTGCAAGATTAATGTCATCGTCTTCGTCAAGCTCAACTAAAACGAAAATCTGAGGATTTTCTTTTTTGCGGAAAGGAAGAAAGAAAATCTTGTTAATAGAATTGTATACCTCATCCTCAAAAAGACCGTCAAATTTGTCCAGTTCATTGAAATCCCTGGAGAAGCACTGCCACTCAAAGGCCTTGGAAAGGGTAGCCATCCAAAATTCTTTTGTTTCTGTGAGAAGCGCCATTTCTCTGGCAGAAAAGCCCAGAGCGTCAGTGCAATAATAAAAATCACCTTCTGCAGTTTTGCATGGAGAGAGAATTGCAGCTCGGACGAAACCAGAGCGTTTTGACCAATTTGTGAATGTTGGGGTTACGTCTGCAAGTACGCTTTGTGCTTTATGCAGAAGCCCCCGTTTTTCTGTGTTTTCGCTTGTTTCCATTAGTTGAGCCCCAGTTCCTTGAACAGTTTTTTGTATGTTTCAAACTGTTCTGACTGTGCGAATTCAGCAATTTTTTCTTCAGGAAGATTTTCCAAAAGCTGATCCATATATGAAAGAACTGATTTGATTTCTTTTTGCAAGTTGTCAGGAATCGAAGACTGAACAGGAGCTTCTTCTTCCTCTTCTTCCTGCTCATTCATTGCTGCTTCAGAAGTAAGAAGCTGGTCTAATTCATTTTCACTGATTGAAACATTGTCGTTTGATTCTTCACCTTCAGAAGATTCGTCTTCAATTGCAACTTCTGGAGATTCTTCAACTGATTCTTCTTCTTCAACAGTCTGGTCAGATTCTTCTGTAATCTGCTCCTCGCTTAATGGTGATTCAGCTTCTGAAGATTCGTTGTCGAAAACAAAAGGTTCATCCATTGGCTCAGCTTCTGCACTGCTACCAGGTTCTTCTTCAACGGTAAAGTTAATGTCTTCTACAGCTTCCTCCGGTTCGGAAACAATTTCATCGATTACAGGTTCCTCTGAAAGTTCAAGACTCGGTGAATCTTCTTCGGTTTCTTCGATTAAGTTATCTTCGCTTGATTCAACGAGAATATCATCTTCTGTTTTAGGAACAGAGATTTCTTCTGGAAGTTCATCATCTGCGATATTGGTATCAATGTCATCAAGAACTGGCTCTTCGATATTTGCATTTGAAAAGTCGAGAGACTGTGGTTCTTGAACGGATTGAGTATCGTCTGATTCGATTGAATCGTCTGTTACTTCTGGAGCTTCCTCTTCAATCATTTCGACTGTATTGAAAATATTGTCCATTTCGTCCAGTGAAAGGGCAATTGTCTCATCTCCATCTTCGGCATCAAAGAAACCTCCGCTAGTCTCCTGTTCGTCAGATGCTTCCGGTATAACAATTTCTTCTTCTGAAGAAGGTGCTTCTACTGCAGAATCAACCGGGCGATTTTTAAGTTCTTCAAATTCTGTCTTAAGATTTGAAATTTCACTGCGGAGTGATGAAAGCTCTGAGGCAATCTGATTGAGAATATTTGTTGCTGCAGAATTAATTTCTGAATCCTGCTTGACTTCTGTTTTTTCTTCAACGACCTCGGTATCTGCTTCTTCATTTGCCGGAGTTGGTTCAATTACTTCTGAACTTTCTGCCACTTCTGCAAAAGATTCTCCGATTGAAGTAGTTTCTGTTGAAGGATTTGCTTCCTGAGTTTCTTCTGTAAAGACAGGAGACTCTTCAGTTGTCTCAACAAAGGAATTATCTTCGCTTACCGAAGATTCGGCTATGTCTGCAGCTGCTTCTTCGTGGATAGTCGGCTCTTCAGCAGTAAAATCTGCCGGAACAGAAGAATCAATTTCTGTATCAGCAAAATTAACTTCATCTGCAATCTGTGCTTCCTGAATGTCAACGGCTGTTTCTTCAAAAACCGGTTCTTCCATATCAACTACAGATACATCCGAAACTTCCTCGACAGGATTTTCATTTACGGAAGGCTCATCATTGAGTGATGTTGTTTGACCGTTTTCGTCTTCGATTGAATCCATGATAGAATCAAGATCGAAATCGTCATCATCTGGAGCAGAGAAATCTTGAGAGGTTTCTGCAGATTTTTCTTCAGCGGGTTCTGAATTATCTGTTTCGATAGAAATGTCACCTACATCATCTTCTGTAGCTGTGAAGGCAGGTTCCTCTGCTGTGAGTGGAGGAGTGCTTTCGCTTTCTTCTTCCGGCTCACTTTCAGCAACTTCTGATTCGCCTGTTGATTCTTCTGCGTTGATGTCAAAGCCGAAATCACTTAAGTCAATATTTTCGGTGCCATCTTCATTTACAGTATGCTCTGAACTTGCTGCTTCTTCCGGAGCAGGAGCTTCTTCACCGGTAGATTCCGGTGCATTAATGTCAAATCCAAAATCACTCAAATCAACGCTTTCTGTTCCGTCGTTTGAGGTAGAAGCTGAAGAAGAATCATCGGAACCGAAATCAACTCCGAAATCACTCAAATCAACTGATTCTGAGCCGGGAACTTCTGCTGCAGAAGATGTTGATTTTGAGGCTGCTGTTGAATCTGTGTCATCAAATGAGAGATCAATATCCAAAGGTCCGTCATCAAGTGTTGAAGCGCTGGAATCAGCAGCTGATGAATCTGTGACAGAAATATCGCTTGATTCCATGAAATCGTCTGTAGAAACAGTTTCTTCGGAAGTAGCTGAGCTTTCTGTGTTTTCTGGGGCAACTGGTGCTGTATCGTCACCTTCAAAAACACCTCCCTCGATGAATTCGTCAAGAGAAATTTCTTCTGTTGCTTCTGAAGACGGGGAACTTTCCTCGAAGGTGCCCATATCTGCAATATTTGCAAGTTCATCCGTGGAAAGAGCTGTTTCGCCGGAATCGAATGATGAATTATCTATTACTTCGGTTTCTGAAAAGTCTGGTAAGTCTGCTGTAAGATCTGACAGATCTTCTGTATTTTCTGTTTCAGATGAAACTGTTCTTGGCGGTTTTTTTACCCATACGCCGTAATTGTCAAGTTCATTTGTTTTATCTGAATCACTCATATTGTTCCCCTTGTAGTGAATTTGCTTTATTTTTATGAAGATAAGTCTTCTGATATATTATCGGCAGAAATCTACTAAAAATTATACAATTCATTTCATTTTATCATACATAATAGTAAAAAGTCCAATTTTTTTATAAAAAGTTTTAGAAAATTCTCTCTCCAGCCGATATTCAAAAGGCTATGATAAAAATGTTTAGGGCTCTTGTTGCTGCTCTAGCAGGAACTGCTGTCTATGTTCTTGTTTCATTTACATGTGGAACGGATGGAATTTGGGCGGACGGTCAACTTCGCGAGCAAAAAAGAATTTTAAGTGCCCGTGCTGATGAAATACAGAAAATTAATGACAGTCTTTCTCTGGAATACACGGCTTTGGAAAAAGATCCGGATGTTATAGCTGGATTTGCCCGAAAACTGGGCTATGTCCGGGACGGAGAAAAGGTTGTAAAAATTAACGGTCTTATTTCGCTGGACGAGTACCATTTTGAAACAGGTACGCCCATTAAATCGCTTGAGCCATATTCCCTTCCGGAGTGGTTCTGCAAAGTTGCCGGCTTATTAATGTTCTTTGTGACTTATCTTTATCTTATGATGAAGGAGTTTCACAGAAGAGAGAAGAGAGTTAAAAAAGCTAAAATAAATGTAAAGGGAATTCCAGTCTATGATTTGCCGCAAGTGTGATGAAGAGTCCGTTTTGATTGCAGCGGACTACATAAGAAGAGGAAAAGTTGTTGTTCTCCCGACTGATACTGTTTATGGTTTTTCGGGAATTGTTGACGGTCGCCATTATTCTTACCATACCTATGAAAAAATTTGCGCAATAAAAGAACGCGATGAAGGTAAACATTTTATTCAGCTCATAGCAAAACCTGAAGATATAAAGAAATATACCCGCGATGTAATTCCTGACGGTCTGTTGGAAAAGTGGCCGGGGCCTCTCTCAATAATAGTTCATACATTTGCAGAAGATGGAAATTTTGAGACGACCGCATTTCGCTGCCCTGGAGATGAGTGGCTTAGAAAAGTCATTTCCCTCTGTGGGGCTCCAATTTATTCAACCAGCGTAAATCGAAGCGGCTCTCCGGTTCTTGATAACATCCAGCAGATAAAAAATGAATTTGGAAAAGATGTTGAGCTTATTGTAGACGATGGAGATAAGAAGGGTGGTCGTCCGTCGACGATTGTTGCAATAGAAGAAAATGGTGAAGTGAAAGTTATTCGGCAGGGAGCCGTAACTATTAGCAATTAGTAATTGCACATTATCTGATAAAACTCTTGTATAGATCCCTTATCTTCTGGTCCAGCTTGAATTTAAACTTCCCTGAACGGTACCGTCATTTGTTACGATGACGGTATTTTTTTTGCCTTCAAGCGTGTCTGCTGAGGTGAGGGAGAAATTCCAGGTGATTGGAGAGGCTGTTGCGGCACAGGCTAGAGCCTGCTCCCGTGGAAGTTCCGGGAAGAAAGATGCATTTGATTTTCCTATTTGTGTGATTTCGAGATTTGTTGTCTTTCCGTCAATTTCTGCTTTTTTTACGGAGATTTTTATATTCATTGTTGCTCCGTTTTTAAAGATGATGAAACCTCGGCCGCCCCTCAGAATGATTATTTTATCGGCGTAAGGCTCTCCGCCCCATGTTCCGGCAAGTGACTCTATATCGACTCCTGTGCTAAAATCTGCGGCGATATTGCTTTTGCTTGCTGCGGCGAATTCCGGAGCAGGTGACTTTAAGTCTGAAAGAACCTTTTCAATTGCGCTTTTTGCACCTACGAGAATTTTGTAATATGATTCGTAATTTTCGGTGGTGGAATGAGTTATACCGTCTTCCCTTGTGACAGCGTTAAAACGACAGTTCCAAATTGTCTGGCCACTACCTGTCTTTCTGTCAGTGATTTCTGCGTAGAAGAATAATTTTGCATTTGTGTCTGCAAAATGAGGAATGACGGAGGATGCTCGTCCGAGATCCGGCCGTTTATCATCAACTATAATTCCGTCGATTGATTTAAGTTGGGTGAAAAAAACATCCTGTGCCATTTTAAGCATATTGGCGTCTGATGACTCAGAGACAACACCATAATAATCCACCAGGATGTCATCAGCGTGCAGCAGTGAAAGAGGAGAGAGAATCATGAATGTAAGACGAGCCAGAATGGCTTTTACGTTTGGATTCTTCAATATAAACCTCATGGAGGATTTCTGCTAGGACAGGTCTTTGCGGAAATCTCTTGCCATTTCTCTGTCTAAGTCACGCTGTTTTATGGTATCTCTTTTGTCGTAAAGTTTTTTGCCTTTACAGACACCCAGCGTAAGCTTGACCCTTCCATGTTTTAAGTAAAAATCCAGCGGAACGAGGGTAAATCCCTTTTCGTCAACTTTTCGCTGAATTCGTTTGATTTCTTCTTTGTGGAGAAGAAGACGCTTTTTTCTGTCCGGATCGTGATTAAACACGGATGAATATTTATATTCTGAAATATGAAAATTACGCATCCAGACTTCACCATTTATAATTTCGGCAAAAGAATCGGGAAAGGACACATTTCCTGCTTTGACAGACTTTACTTCTGTTCCTTCAAGCTCGATGCCACATTCGTAAGATTCCTCAACGAAATAATTAAAGCGGGCCTTTTTGTTCTGTGCAATAATTTTTACATTTTCAGACATATCTTCATATTATAAACATAACAATCTTGACTTGCAACAGTTTCAAAAATTCTGCTATTCTATAGATATGGAAAAGAGTATTTACGCCATCTCCTATAAATTACGCCGGGAGTTATATCATAGAATTTTTTCAATCGCAGGAATTATAGTCCTTTTCTTTCTCCTTGTATCACTTTTTATGACTTTTATTGTTTTCCCAGTGGCAAACTGTTCCGATTCAATGTCTCCGGATATTCCGGCCGGCAGTTATCAGTTTGTCAGTCCTCTGCTTCGAAATCCTGAAAGGGGGGATGTTATTCTCCTTCAGAATTATGGAGATGGAAAGACAGGCTCATTTAAGCGCTTTCTGCGTTCTCTGGCTCTTTTTGTTTCATTGCGGAAATGGCAGCCATTTGAGGAAAAACCTGTTGAAGGAACACGGCCTGTACTCCGCAGGGTTGTCGGTATGCCGGGGGATACGATTTATATAGACCGCTATGTTGTTTTTGTAAAGCCGGCATCTGCAAGTCATTTTCTTACAGAATTTGAAGTTACAGAGTCCAAATATAATGCAAAAATCCTTGTTCCTCCGGCTGGTTGGGATCCTGATTTTGGAGCCAAGTCGTCAATTCAGCAGATCACTTTAGGAGCAGACGAATATTTTGTTCTCGGTGATGATCGTCTTTCAGCGGCTGATTCTCGTGTCTGGGGGCCTGTTAAGCACAGTCAGATTCTCGGTAAGGCGCTTGTCCTTTATTTTCCTTTCAGCAAATTCAAGTTTCTATAAATCGTCGTGAAGGCTTCGCTTTATATTCACATTCCTTTCTGTAAGAAAAAGTGTGATTATTGTGATTTTTTCAGCATAGGGGAGTCAGACCGGCATGGAAAATCCTGCGATTTGTCTGATTCTTACATTGAAGCTCTGGTAAAAGAAGCAAAAATTTACGCAGATTATTACAGAATTTCTGACTGGGAGACTGTTTATGCTGGTGGGGGGACTCCAAGCCTTTTGTCTCCTTCTCAGATATCAGCTCTTTTTTCGGGAATCAAAAAAGCTGCACCCCTTGCAGAAAATGCTGAAGTCACTTTTGAAATGAACCCTGATGATGTTCGGGAGGAATTTCTCATTGCCTGCGGAAAAGCCGGTATTAACAGACTATCCATGGGAATTCAGGCTCTTGATGACAGGGCTCTTTCTTCTGTTCACCGGGGAAGTTCAGTTCAAATTATTTTAAATGCTCTTGAGAACTTAAAAAAATACTGGAAAGGGCGGCTTTCAGTTGATTTTATAGCCGGTCTTCCCGGCCACAGCTGGAAAAATTTTGAAAACCAGTTTGAAATCCTTAGGCAATACCCTAACATCGACCATGTTTCGCTTTACACTCTTACAGTTGAAGAAAATACTCCGCTCTGGAAAAATATCGAAGACGGGAAAATCTCTTTTTCTTATGAAAAGGCCGACAAAATGTGGCTGAAAGGGCGGAATATTTTGGAAAAATTGGGCTATTTTCAGTATGAGGTTTCAAATTTTGCAAGAAGGGGCTGTGAATCGCGCCACAACTCTGCATACTGGAAGCAGAAAAATTATGCCGGAATCGGAGCCGGGGCAAGTGGAAGTTTTTATGATTTTGAGGAAAAGTCTGCCGTTCGCTGGACAAACTCCCTTTCTATTCCTGCCTATATGATGGGTGTGAATGAAACTTTTTTGGGCGGTGATATTTCTTTCCTAAAACGAAATATTGAACATCTTGACGAAAAAACGCTGGAGTTTGAGTTTTTGATGCTGGGTTTCAGGCAGCTTTGTGGCGTAAAAGAAAGCGACTTTGAAAAAAGATTTGGAAAATCTCTCGCTGATCGGATAGGCGCTGATAAGCGTGAAGGTCTTTTTGCCCGATGGAAGAAAAGCCGTCTGGCATATGAAAAAAGAAGCCCCGACGGCGACAGAACCTATGCCCTGAACCGCCGTGGAATCCTTTTATTGAACCGATTTCTGGAAGAGCTTATATAATTCATAATTCAGAATTCAGAATTATGAATTGGCGCAGGGGATTTCAATCTTGAATTCTGAGCCTTTACCGAATTCAGAGTTGACGCTTATTTTCCAGCCGTGAGCTTTTACAATTGTCATTACTGTGGCCAGTCCTATTCCCATGCCTTCTTCCCGGCGTGATGAACTTGCCCTGTAGAACATATCGAAAATCTTCTCCAGATCTTCGCTTTTGATACCGATTCCACTGTCTTTTATGCTGAAAAAGATTTTGTCGTCTTCCTGTACCGCACTGATCTGAATTGAGTCATTTTCGCTGGTGTAGCGTAGTGCGTTGGAGAAAAGATTTTCCAGAGTGCGCTGAACAAGTTCTTTGTCGAAGGGAATTTCAATTTCTCCGCTGATTTGAATGTTAGTAGTTACATTTCGCTTGAAGATGCCACCTGTGGTGACGGAACTTTTTGCAAATTCCTCAAAAACCGGGGCGATTTTCTGCTTTTTAAGTTGTTGTACCCAGTCTGTCTGGTTTAGTTTCACGAAATTTATGAGTGTGTTGATCATTGTTTCCAGCTGTTCGGTCTTCGTGCTGATGATTTCCAGAGATTTTTTTGCTTCTTCCGGCGTGTTGTAAAAACCTTCGCTCATGGCTTCGGTGTAGCCTTTGATGACGGCCACTGGAGTGCGTAAATCATGGCTGATTCCCATGATGAATTTTGTACGCCTTTCTTCATTGTCCTTGAGTGAAAGCCTCATTTTATCAAGATTTTCGGCCAGTGAAGTTATTTCGTTGTCAGTTTTTGTGTTTTTCTCGTAGTCAAGTTTGACATCCAGCTCGCCACTTGCAATCCTTTCAGTGTTTTTGCTTAGGGCAGTAATTGAGCGGGTGATTGTCTGGGAGATTGTTACGATAAGGACGATGCAGAAGAGTTCAAATATTATGATGAAGACAAGGAAGGCCATAAGCATTTTTGCAAAACCGTCTTTTTTGTGTTTTGCTTCTCTACTGGTACGGCTGATGAATAGAATGTCGTTTTCGTTTTCAAGAGGTGGCGAAGTGAGCTGGTAAAAGTAGCTGTCGCCTGTTTCGTTCATATATCTGAAAATATCGTGCTCGTTTATGTGGCTTTTACCGGCGAATTCGGGCATTGTTGAGAGAAGGATGTCTCCGTGGTTTGCAAGAACGATGAATTCCACATTTGGCGGAAGGGTGCGTAGAAGTTGTTTGAAAACTTTCAGATCCCGCTGTGACAGTGGAACCTCCTCCAGAGAACGGATTTGCTTGTAACCGTCAAAGAGAATTCGTTCGGGGCGGGTGATATAATGATATAAGGGAATGGAAATTGCCGCAAGAATTGGAACGAGAATGACGCCGATTAAAAAAACGCGTAATTGAGTCTTAATTTTCAAAGATGTACCCCATGCCGAAAACTGTTTTAATGAAGTGCGGATCGGCTGGATTTGCCTCGATTTTTTTACGCAGACGCTGAATGTAGACCGCAACTGCAGTGACATCCCCGTATTCCGTGCCCCAGACATCCCTGTAGATTTTTTCGGGAGAAAGCTGCTCGCGCTCATGTTTGGTCAGGTATTCAAGAACTTTGTATTCTTTGTTTGAAAGTGGAATTTTTTCACTGCCTTTTTTGAGTACGCAGGAATTTAAGAGAAGTTTGTAATTACCGAAAGCGTAGAATTCCTCGGCTGCGGCAGAAATTTCAGAGCCACGGCGGAGATTTGCCTTTACTTTGGCAACGAGAACCCGGGGAGAGAAGGGTTTTGTGACGAATTCATCTGCTCCCAGCCCCAGTCCTTCAATTATGTCCTCATCACCGTCCCTGGCTGAAGAGATGATTACAGGAATCGCATTGTTGTATTCTTCCCTGAATTTTTTGAGGAAGTCAAATCCGCTCATACCCGGGAGATTTAAATCCAGAATCACCAGATCTGGAATGTTAGTTTTTAGATTCTCCAGGGCGATTTCTGCATTCAGTGCTTTTGTTACTTCCATGCCTTCTTTTGTGAGGTACATTGAAATTAAGTCTGACATTTCAGGAACATCTTCGATAACAAGAATTTTTGTGCTCATTATTATGCCTCTCTTGTCTTATTTTTATTTTAAAGTATCCAATCAACAAAAAAAACGCAATTAAAAAAAGAGAATCTAATAAAAAATTATATTTTTCCGATAATGATGACAGAGGTCTTTGGGATTAGCTAAAGCGTAAGAAAAAAAATACTTTAAATATTCTTCTGTTTGTTGTAAAATAAACAATATTTAAAGTGTTTTGTCTTGCAGGGTGGGGGAAATATGATTCCTGTAACAAAATTAGACGGCTCAGTTTATTGGGTTAATCCGCATATGATTGAATGCATGGAGCAAAATCCCGATTTAACCATTACTTTTTTGTCTGGCAAGAAAGTTGTGGTCAGGGATAAGCCGCAGGAAGTCATCGACCGAATCGTTTCTTATCGCGCAAAAATAGGCATAAATGCTCATGAAATATAAAAAGGTAACAAAAGGTAGGAGAAATTCATGGATATAGCTACAATAATTGGTCTTATTGGTGGTACGGTTGCCATCGGCCTCGGTGTCGTAACTTCTGGTGGTTCGATTGGCGGTATCGTTGATATTCCGTCTGTATTCGTTACCGTTGGTGGTTCGTATGCTGCGCTCTTTATCGTTGCCCCGCTAAAACAGGCTCTTGGTTTGTTCAAAATTATGGGAAGGGCGCTTAAGACTCATGATTACGGCGAAAAGACTTTGATTCAGAATATGGTCGCCCTTTCCGAAAAGGCCCGCCGTGAAGGTATCCTTGCTCTGGAAGAAGGACTTGATGATCTTGACAGTCCATTTATGAAAGAAGGTTTGCGCATGGTAGTTGACGGCACTGACGGTAATGTTATCCGCACTATCATGGAAAATGAAATGAGTGCGGCTGAAGCCCGCCACATGTCATGGATTGGAGTTATCAACGCATGGGCAGGTTATGGTCCTGGTTTTGGTATGTTGGGTACGGTTATCGGTTTGATTGGTATGTTGAACAACTTGGAAGATAAAAGCTCCCTTGGTCCTAACATGGCTGTCGCTTTGATTACGACTTTGTACGGTTCTATGCTTGCTAACTGGCTCGTTGCTCCTTTTGCAAACAAACTTTCTGCTCAGAATGCTGCTGAAATGTCCACAATGGAAATGATTATCGAAGGTGTCCTATCGATTCAGGCTGGTGATAACCCTCGTATTCTTGCGCTTAAACTTCTTACATATCTTGATCCGAAAACCCGTAAGATTATCGAACCGGATGTCCTCAAAGACTAATTTTCTTCAATAAGGCTGAAAGATAATGGCAAAAAAAGAAAAAAAAGAACCGGATAAACCGTCAACCGCCTGGCAAGGTACTTATGGTGACATGATTACTCTCATGCTCTGCTTCTTCGTTATGTTGTATGACCCTAGTGAGGTCGATACTGCAGCATTGGCGCAGATTCAGCAGTCACTTGAGATTGTAAGCGAATCTATTGAAGCCCCTGTTACTTCCGGCGGTCAATCTCTGGCAGCCGGTAAACTGGCCGATTTGGGAAATTCTATATCGGCTCTTCCGTCTGCCGAAAAAGGAAAGTCTCTTTCACTTGCAAAAAAGAAAGCTGTAAGTTTATTTGCACCGGAAGTAAAGTCAGCAAAAATTACTATTTCCAGCGATGAGAGGGGATTGGTAATTTCTCTGGCTTCAGATGTTTTCTTTGAAGAAGGAAGTGCGGCGCTCAATATCGATGAAACTCGTGATATTCTTCTTAAATTATCGAAATTTTTTCAAGATTCGGAATTAAAAAACCGAAGATTTAGAATAGAAGGTCATACAGACAGTCAGCCTGTTTCCAATGAACTCTACCAGTCAAACTGGGAGCTTTCGGCGGCCCGTGCTGCGAATGTCCTTCATTATTTGTCAGATTTCGGTGTTAATGAACAACAGTTCTCAATTGCCGGATATGCAGATACAAGGCCCATGTTTTCTAACGAAACAAAGGAAGGCCAGGCGTACAATCGCCGTGTGGACGTCATCATTCTTGATGAAGGCCATTTTTAATGTTACCATTTCTTATGGTAGGATAAGGAGTTTTCTATGGCAGATGAAGATGAAGGTTTGGGATTGGATGACGGTGGAGACGCAGGTGCCGCTCCAGCAAAAGGTGGAAAGGGCCTTCTTATCCCTGGTCTCTTAAAATGGATTGCAATTGGTCTTGCCGCTATAATTCTTATCGTCACCGTTGTTGTTATTACAATGAAGGTTATAGGTGGAAATAATACTGGAACAAGTGCTGCAATTCCTATGACTGAAGAATATACGACTTCAAAAGAAATCCTTGACTGGTACACATCTCTTGGATTGATTCAGACACGCACAATGGAAGCGAATCCGGCTTCAGTTCGTGTTGATGTTGTTCTAGGCTACAAAAAGGAAGATAAAGCCACTTCTACTGAAATTACTCAGAGAACTGTTGAACTTAAAGACTTTTTGCGCCGATATTTTACACAGAAGACAGCAGAGGAACTTAAACCTCAGAATGAGGAAAACCTCAAAATTGAGATTCGCAATGCTATTAATGATAGTATTCTCAGTTCTTCAAAGATTAAAGATGTTCGCTTTATGCAAATGGATGTAATCCAGCAATAGCATTAAGCGGTTTATTCATAAAAAGGTGGAAGGAAAGACATGAACGAGGTTCTGTCACAGGATGAAATTGAC
>CAMVJE010000024.1 GCA_947167745.1 uncultured Treponema sp. | reverse complement strand
GATTTTATTTTTATAACTCAATTAAATAGAATCATGACTCCTTCTGTACAGACCAATTTACCTTCTCTAGCTGTCAACTAAACAAAAAAGCACATGCAAGGATAAAAACCAAAAGCAATAGACCTGCGCCTTTCACGATTTTGACCAACGAGCCCAATATGCCTAAATAATGAAGTAAAATCAATACGCCTGCAATTATAACAATGACAATCAAAATTGGTATCAGGCAGCCTTTTTCTTTTTTGCCGAATAGCGTAAGCAATTTTTTTCGGTCGCTGATTTCAGTTATGCCGATTTTTTCATAGTCGCTTTCTGTCATTTTGGCAAGAAGCGATTTGTCCAACAGTTTTTTCTCTTCAAGCAACGGAATACAGTGTTCAAGGCCATTGCTTTCAAGAAGAGATTTTAGCTTTGCGATGTTTGAATCAGAATTTTTCATTATCCTCAAGCTCCAGGTTAAAAATCATTGCGATTGGTCATACTATCTTTGTATTTTTGTAAAGCTTGATTATAATTGTTTTCCCTAATTTTTATATCTTCAAAAGTAATAAGTGCACTATAAGCACCGAAACCTTGTTCTGAACTGCCGTAAAAAACTTCAGTTTTATCAAATTTCTTGTAAGTTTTTCCGTACATATTAAGGGGACCTATATTAGTAGACCCATCGACAGGTCTGCCATTAAATTCATATTTCGAAACAATAGAATTCACCAATGATTTTATCGCAGCGATTGTATTTGAATTATTGTAAGTATTTCCATCATAAATCAAATATACTTTATAAAGTTTGTCATTAATAAAAAGAAAACTAACAACATCAAAAGAAATTTGTCCGTAGGAAAACCCTCCACCAACTAAAACTTCTGCAATATACGGTTCAGAATCTAATGTACCTATGTCGACTATTTTTAATTCCGGCACCCATTCTTTTTCATGGGCTTTACTCCATTTTTTTTTCACTTCGGCTTTAGACATACCAAATTTGTAATCTTGTACTCCAGTTAATCTACTAGCTTCGATTCTCCGTCTTTCCGCTTCTTCCGCATCTGCTTTCTCTTTTGCTGCGTTTAAGCGGTTAATATTATAAAGAGCTTCTTCTTTTAGTTTAGGAAAATTATTTATCAAATCATATGTTATTTCCGGCCAAGCTATATCTAAATTGTTTTTAAATGCTAGACGGCAATAATCACATTCTGTAGTTAATGAATCATAGTGTTCAATTTGTTCTTCTGACAAAGTATCTTCATTTTGGAGCAACAAATTGTAAAAGTAAAACCAGTTTTCAGCATTTTCAGGATGCTCCTGATCTTGCAATATGGGAAGATGATTTTTCTTGTGGAAATCATAAAGGCTTAACATCGCATGTTTTATAGGTTCATTTTTTAACCGAAAACCATTCTCTTCTTTAACAAAAGCGTAATTTTCATCTTTTTCAAAATAATCAAGCAAATCATCATATAAAAGCCAAAGATCCCCCTCATTTGCCTGTTCCAGTAATTGTTCAGATATTTTTTCATGTTTACTTTGCTCACTCTCACAGGAAAGATGCAGAAGAATAAAAATACCACATATTGCAAAAGCTAAATGTTTCATAATAACACCTAAATTTGCTTTACTATTCCCATTTATAAGTTTCACCATCGTAATAAATAGTGGAAAGCCGTTCACATTCATAAAAAATATTTGAAAGGTTGTCTTCAGTTAACTGAATGCTTGATGGAAGTGTAACGCTTCTGAGATTATTACAATTAAAAAATGCACTTTGTTCAATTTTCGTCACCGATTCAGGAACTATTACATCTTCTAAATTTTTACAACGCCAAAAAGCTCCTGTACAAATTGTTTTTGTACCATCATGTATTTTTAGTTCTCTACTGTGGCTAGCAGGACAACAAATCAATATCTGCATATCCTTGCTATATAATACTCCGTCATAGCTACTGTAATTTTTATTTTTTTCTGAAACTTCTATAAATTTGAGTTCCTGATTCAAAGGTGCAAACTCTTTAATTTCTGTCACAGACGAAGGAACTATGAACTTTTTAACATCTGTACCCATATTAAAACCTTTTCCTAATTTTTTGATACCCAACGGCAAAATTATTTTTTTTAGATTATAGTGCTCGCTAAATTCATCGCTTATTTCTCTAATTCCTTTTGCATTTGATAAATTCAAAACAATTTTCACATTTTTTGGAAGGAAGTACCTTAACACCGTTGGATCTGGAGTATCCAAAGGTACATAAAAAGCATTTGCAATTTCTTCCAAATCTTCTTTTGTTACAGTTCCTTTTACTATGATTTCAGAATCTTCTTTTATTGTTTTTACAAGCTCCTCTGCTTTTTCTAAAGGAACGGTAATTCCATTTGCTGTAAGTGTTGGTGAACAGTTACATCCTGCTAAAACAAAACAGAAAAATGAAAAAATTATAATTATTGTTTTATTCATCATTATTTTCTCCTAAACAAAAGGATAAAATCCATTCAATTATTCTCTTATGCCTTCTTTATACAGCCGGAATAACACCATGGTCATTACATACTTTTATAAAAAGAGCCGACGCAAGGATTCTGTTTCTTGCTTCTGTACTGGCTTTTGTAGCATTTTTTATATTTTTCGTATAGTTTTTTATATCAATCGATTCAATTTCTATTTCATCTGTAGCTGCTGCCGCTGATTTTGGAGCTGCCATTACACCTATTGAACAGTCATATTCCTGCATATACTCGATATTCTTTTTGAAAGATGCTGCATCAGAACCCGTTGTGCTTACAAAAATCGTGATGCCATTAATTTTAAACCAACCCCAACTGTCTGTACCCCAGTCACGCCAAATTTCTTCAAATTCAGAAGTCTCAGAAAACAATGATGACAGAATCTTTAAGGCTGAAGTTCTTGATTCAACATCATCTGATGATACGGTAATAATTTTTCGCATAGTAAAATTTCTCCTTAAACTTAGCATAAAATGCTTTGTTTCTTAAAAATTATAACATTAAAAATCAACAAGTCAAGGAAAATTGAGCATGTAATGAAGATTATTTTAAATATTTCATCTTTAAACAATATGTTTTATTACGGTTCCACTTTATAAAATTCACTACATGAATGTAAAAGAAATTTTTGGCGAGAATCTAAAGCATTTCAGAAAACTAAGAAAACTGACTCAGGAAGAACTGGCTGAAAAATTAGACATAATCCCCAATCATCTCAGCCGCATAGAAAACGGAAAATCTTTTGTGACGGCAGAACTTCTGGACGCGCTTTGTGTCATTTTTAATACAACGCCAGCAAGTTTCTTTTACACGGCGCAAGAATTCTCAGGCGATGACAGCCTTTTTGCCAGAATTGACTCAGTGATTGACGAGGAGCTTGAAAAATTGGGAATTAAATTGAAGGAAAAGATTCGGAAATAGAATCACGAGCGGGATG
Organism: uncultured Treponema sp.; assembly: GCA_947167745.1. The sequence continues at coordinate 18,004 of CAMVJE010000024.1, read as the reverse complement.
AAAAATAATTCACCACAAAAAGTGCAGAAATTTCAAGTATTTATGTGCGAAAAAGTGCAGATTTTTCAAGTGAATTTATGTCAGATTGTGCAGAAATTTCAAGTGTTTTTGCTTTTCAAATCTCGTATTCGTCCCAGTCACATTCGTCTACTTCGTGCTCGTGGATTCCCTTCTGAATCAAGATTCCGGCTTCACTCACGCTTTCTTTGCGGCCAGAAATCAGGGGATGCCAGTCGGGCAGGGGCTTTCCTTCGTAGACCAGGCGGTAAGCGCAAGTTTCAGGGAGCCAGTCGAATTGGGAGACATTGTTTTTGGTGAGCTGGAGACAATCTTTGATGATTTTGAAGCGGTTTTCGTAGTCAGTGCATTTGCCTGTTTTTAGGTCAAGCAAATCACAAGCCACGCGCGTGAAATGTGTTTTTTCGCGCTTTCCGTAGCCTGTGATGTACTTCCTGTAACAGCAACGGCCGCAACCGTCGCAGAGGGCTTCCCATTCTTCGGGTGTCAGCTCTGCAAGGGATTTAGTTCTGTAGAAATCTATCATTGATGCGAAAATTCTAAGAATGCCATAGAAGACGCTATGCAGTCATCACGGCCTTGGCCAGCTGGTCGGCGCAGGAAGTCGGCTTGTTGCCGCAGAGATTTCCCAAAAGCTTCGCGTTGATTTCTTCGGCCTTCATGCCTTCGCAGAGTTTGGCGATTGCCTTGAGATTTCCGTTGCAACCGCCCTCGAAAGAGATGTTGTGAATGCGATTTTCGGCATCGCGCTCAAAGTGAATTAGGCGAGCGCAGGTGCCGCTTGTTTTGTAAGTGATTTCCATTACTTTATTTCGTAAATCCAGCCTTCTGGAGCTTTTTCGGTTCCCATCTGGATGCCCGTGAGAGTTTCGCGGAGCTTTTTGAGGACAGGGCCGATTTCATCCATGCCGCTGGGAACGTTGATTTTTGTGCCGTGGTCATCGATGCAACCGATTGGGCTGATTACGGCAGCAGTGCCGCAGAGACCGATTTCTACGAAATCTTTAAGCTCGTTTTTGTTGACCTGTCGTTCCTCAACTTCCATGTGGAGATATTCTTTTGCAACATGGAGAAGTGAGCGGCGGGTGATTGACGGCAAAATGCTGTTTGACTTTGGAGTTACAAGCTTTCCGCCTTTTGTGACGAAAAGGATGTTTGCTCCGCCAGTTTCTTCGATGTAAGTGTGGCTTGCCGGGTCAGTGTAGATGTTTTCTGCAAAACCTTTTTTGTGAGCGTCAACAATATTATAGAGGCTCATTGCATAGTTGAGACCTGCCTTGATGTCGCCGGTTCCATGTGGAGCTGCACGGTCAAGGTCAGAAATTCGTACTGTGATTGGTTTTACTCCGCCCTTGAAATATGGGCCGACCGGTGTGACAAGAATGCGGAACTGATATTCGTCTGCCGGTTTAACGCCGATAACTGCGCTTGAACCGAACATATATGGACGGATGTAAAGGGTAGCGCCGCTTCCGTAAGGTGGAACCCAGTCGATGTTTGCTTTGATTGTGTCGATGACGGCTTTAATCCATCGGTCTTTCGGGAAGACTGGCATTTCCAAACGCTCGCAGGAATCCTTCATACGGTCAGCGTTTAAATCAGGGCGGAATGTGACGATTTTTCCGTCTGAAGTAGTGTATGCTTTGAGGCCTTCAAAACAAGTCTGAGCGTACTGCAAAACGCCGGCACATTCTGACATTGTAATTGTGTGGTCGCTGGTGAGTTTTCCTTCGTCCCACGCACCATTCTTATAATTTGCAACGAAACTTTTTGTTGTTTCCATGTAACCGAAAGGCAAGTTTGCCCAATCCAAATCTTTCGCCATTTTTTACCTCTGTGATAAAGCTTAATAGAAAAATGTTATCACTATGAAAAAGTTTTTTCAATTATTTTTCAAGTCCTAGTAAAGTCCATGAATTTCTTCAGAAATATTCCCTTAGCAAATTGAAATCATGAAAACCAAAAGGCCGAAAATTTCGCACATTTGAACGAACCAGCCCGCCGTGTCTCCTGTAATTCCTCCAAAATTCCTTAAAGCAACAACAAAATAAAAGCAAAAAACCGAAAGACTTCCCCCAACAAGGGCAATTCCCAAAAATCTGTACAAATAAATCAAGGCAGCTGAAAGCAATAAAAAGAAAATATAACACCAGACAGCTGTGAATTTCTTTGCACTTGCAGAGGCAAATGTGTAAACAAGACCGCTGTTTTTAGCAATGGGAAAAGTAGCTACGGCAAATGCGCTTAATAGCCGGCTCAAAACAAAAACGCTCACAATCGGAAGAAAATTCATAAGGCGAACGAAAAAATTTACAAACCGACTAGAAGAAGCCGCCCCAAAGAAATAATCGCATATCTCAAAAGAAAGAAAATAGTAGGAAAGAAAATAAATAACACAAGCCAAAACTGCAAAAGCCCCGGAATGACTATCTTTTAAAATCTCAAGTTTTTTCTCCCGGCTGGCATGACTTGCCAAAGCATCGCAAGTGTCCATAAAACCATCGAGATGAATTCCTCCGGTGATGAAAACAGGAATCAGAGTGAAACCAAGCGCAATCAAATGGATGGAAATTGACCGCTGCCAGAAAAAAAGCAGTTGAATTCCGAAAATAAACCAGCCTGCCCACAAAGCTGCAATCACAAAACCAATGATTGGAAAGGCACACATCATGTAACGCATGTTTTTTTCGTTCCATTTGACTCGGGGAGTTGGAAGGGAAGAAAAGGTACTGAAAGCCAAAATTATTGATTTTATAAAAGTCATATTAAACCTCTGCCTAAAGAGAGTGTACAATTTTTATGCAAGCTCCGCCACCACTTGCATTTTCTACATAGATTTCACCACCTAACGCTGAAACAAGAACTTTTGCGATTGAAAGCCCCAGCCCGGCTCCGCTTACATTTCTGTCGTGGGATTGGTCTCCTTTGTAAAACCGCTCAAAGACATGGGGCAGAACCTGCTCAGAAAAGCCCAGCCCATTGTCACTCGCAGAAAGTTCAATTCTGTTTCCGACTTTGCGTGCTGAAAGGCTAATGCTACAATCCGAGCCGGCAAATTTTACGCTGTTGGATAAAATCACAGTGAAAATCTGATGAAGTTTCTGCCAGTCGCTTTCGATTTCAAGGAAGTCCGGGTCAGAAATCACAATCCTGCATTCTGGATGTGTGATTTTAAATTCATCCCTGAGCTTGACAAAAAAGTTTGTCACAAAGAATTTCGTTTTTTCGATTTTAAGCTTTCCGTTTTCAATCCGGCTCATATCCAGTAGAGTCGTCACGATGGAATTCATGTTTTCTGTTTCATGCAAAATAGCGTCGATTGATTCAGCAAGCTGCTTAGGATCATCCTTTCCCCAGCGCTTTAATAGATTTGCATGGCCGTCGATAATCGAAATCGGTGTTTTCAGTTCGTGACTCACATTGCCGGTAAAAGCCTTTTCCCTGTCGTAGTCTTCTTGCAGTTTTCTAAAAGCCTTAATCGTACTCCGTGAAATCAGGTAAGAAAGCGCAAATGAAAGAATCAAAATCGGTATCAAAGAAATAAGTGTGATGCGAGGAAGGGCGCGGCTCATCTTTGCGGCAGAATCATTTGCAATATCAATGGCACATTCTATTATGAGATAATTTTCGGCTAGACCGTCTGTCAAATCAAGTCGAGCAGTCCGATATCGGATATTTAAATCGCTGTCGGTAAAATAATCTTTTTCAAAATAAGTTCGGCTTTTTCCGTCTGATTCAAGATGGGGAAGAAGACTGTCATTAGTTGCAAGCACGGCTCCGCTTTTCTTTTCCCAGACCGTATAGGTGATATAATAGGGAAGATCCAGGAAAGCCAAATCATCCTTACCATTTAACCGAATCGTCTCGCAAATAAGGTTAAGACTTTCCTCTAGCTCAACATCTTGCTTGCGAGTGACAGAAAACCTGAGCAGCGAAAGAAAAATCACAGAAAGAAGAATCATCGATGCCGCAAGCAGAAGCATAAACCGGAAAGATAAAAAAAAAGCAACAGGAGGGAAAAGCTTTTTGCTCATTTTTCACCTTCCTGCATAATGTAGCCCATGCCCCTTACCGTTTTTATTATTTTCTCGCCAAATTTCAAGCGCAGGTGACGCACATAAACATCAACACTGTTTTCTTCTATATAATAATCTTCACCCCAGACTTTTTTTATAATGTCATCTCTGGAAAGAATTTTGCCTGCATTTTCAAGGAAATATTTGAGAAGTAAGAATTCATTTTTGGAAAGCTCAACTGCTCCGCCTTCAAAGATAACCCTCATCTCGTCAGCAATCATCTCAATTGAGCCGTGTTTAAGCACGACTGATCTTGTATCCGTATTTTTCTGTGTACGACGGAGCACCGCCTTCATACGGGCAAGCAACTCTTCGATTTTAAATGGCTTTGCAATGTAATCGTCAGCCCCACTGTTCAAGCCGTCAACTTTATCGATTGTCTCTCCCCGCGCCGTCACCAAAATTATGGGAAGGTCAGAATTCAGTTCATTCCTAACTTTGCGCAAAATCTCCAGCCCGCTCAAACGGGGAAGCATGACATCCAGCAGGACAAGATCAGGATTTTCGCCCTGAATTTTTTCAAATCCCTCCCGACCGTCCGCGGCCGTTACGACAGAAAATCCCTCGTGGGTCAACTCAAGCTCGGTGATGTGAGAAAGTTCTTTATCGTCTTCTACAATGAGGATTTTTGCCATTCGCGCTTCTCCCTTGAAAATTTAAAAAAACAGTTTTCTTCAAGACCTTTCAGTTCAATTGGATTCATAGTCTGGCCACTGCAGGACAGAAACTGCACAAGCCTGAGCGAAAATTCTTTGCCTCCACTTGTAGGAGAAGATTCCGGCCGCTTAATCTTAAACTGAACCATACGACGATTCTTTGAAAAAAGAAAGCGGGTCACAGGCGGAATTGCTTTTTCATTTACAAAAATTCTACGATTCCGCACGGAACTTGAGTCGACCATATCATTAAAATACACAGAAATCAAAAGAAAATCCCCGTCATCCACTTCGCTCTTAACGCCAATAACAGTAAAAACGCCCGCTTTTTCAGGAATCTTGCGCCCGCTGTAATTAAACGTACCTGCATCTTCCCGGGCAAAGAGAATCACCGGCAAAAGGAGAAAAATAAAACTTAGTAAAAATTTCATTTTATGAACCATAACAAAATTATATCACGGTCAGGAGATTTTTTTCTGAAAAGCCTGGTGAAGTTTTCTGAATTTTCTTTCAGAATTCATTCACGCCTGATTCATGCATCCTGTTACCACAAGGGATATAGTTAAAATCACAAAGACACAGGAGATTTTTATGAAGAAACTGAAAAAATTTATTCTTGCAGGTATGGCATTTACTTTGCTTGTGGTTTCGGCTAGCCTTAACAACCTCTTCGCTGCGACAAAATACTCCACCAATCCTGATGAATGCGTGGACGGAGTATGTTTTGTTCCCCAGTACGCCGATGACGGAAGCCAAAATTACGCAATCGTTTCCCCGGTGGGCTATCACGATGTGCCAATGATTAGCCAGGTAAAAAGGCTCGATAACCTCAAAGGAAAGACAATCGCGCTTGTGGGCGGCTCTTTTATGGCAGTCACCACCCACAATGAGCTTAAAAGATGCATCGAAAAAGAATTCCCGACAGCGAAGATCTACATGTTTAACGACATCGGTCAGGCTGGCCCTTATTCGGTCTTCGGCACGACAGAAAAGACAAAGGCCTTTCAGGATAAGCTCAAGGAACTTAAAGTTGATGCCGTTATCGTTGGAAACTGCGGCTGCGGTCTTTGCACCACAAAGGAGACCGGAGACTCAATCGCCGCGGAATACATCGGAATTCCCACGGTCACGGTCGCAGCTCCCACATTCGTGGCTCAGGTTCATTCAACAGGCGTAAACCGGGGCGTGCCTGTCCTCCGCACGGCTGAATATCCTGGAGCCTTTGCCTCTCACTCAACTGATGAGCTTAAGAAGAACGCAAGGGAAGTTCTCTGGCCCCAGATTAAAACCGCCCTCACCACTCAGATTACAAAAGAAGAAATAGCTTTGTATGCCCCGGAAGGAAAACGCCCTGCCGATGAAATCATCTATTACGGAAATTTCGACGAGATTCAGGAGTACATGCAGATTAACGGCTGGACTGACGGCTTGCCCGTAGTTCCGCCAACAGACGAGGCCGTTCAGGAATACTTGAAATTCACCGGCTACAAGGGAAGCGACATTTTGGGAACATTCGCCCTGGCCTACCGTGAGTGCACAGTCTACACCGTGGCGGCGAACGCTGTCATGGCAGGAGTCCCGCCTGAGTTCATGCCGATTTGCATTGCTTTCGTGCAGGGAATGAACGACGGAGAATGGAGGAAACCCCTGGCCTCAACCCACGGCTGGACTCCCTTCGCTTGGCTCAACGGCCCCCTCGCCCGCCAGCTGGGAATCGACAATCAGCAGGGCATGATAAGCGAGAAGGCCAACAAAGCCCTCGGTCGCTTCATCGACCTGGCCATGCTCAACATCGGCGGCTACTATGTGAAGGAAAACCGCATGGGCTCTTTCGGCTACCTCACCCCCTTCACATTCAGCGAGGACGACGAGGCCTGCGTAAAGCTTGGCTGGAAGCCCTATCATGTTCAGCAGGGCTACGATTTGAACGCAAATACAATCACAGCAGGAAGCGCGCTTGCATGGGGAAACAATGTAACTCCTGCCACCGACGACCCGGAAAAAATCATGGAAATCATGGCCTTCGACATCACCGAAAAGCAGCAGAATGGCTTGGGCAACACAAAGCCACAGGTTCCACGAACGGTTTTCATCACGGAATATGTGGCGCGGGATTTGGCGAAGGAATACAAGACAAAGTCTGATTTGGAGGACGCTTTGATTGAGACAGCCCGCCGCCCCTTGGCCCTCCGCACCTACGCCCACTACTGGGCAAACACCGGAAGCCAGCAGTACAAGCGCCGCTCTTTCGACGAACATTATGACATGCTTTCAAAGGACGAAGCCGAGCAGGCAAAAATGACTCCAACTCCCGAATGGCTCAAACCGATTGTGAAAGACGATGAGATTATGACAATCGCCACCATGAACAAGGGTGACACGGCCTTTTTGGTCACAGGAGATGCAAACCGCAACAAGGTTCAGGTTATGCCGGGCGGCGGTTTTGTCACCACGGAAATCAAGCTCCCGAAAGACTGGAACGAACTTGTCGCTCCTCTTGGCTACCAGCCCATTGAGAACTTCTATTTGAAGGGAACTTTCAACAAGGACGAGGGAAAGAAGGCTGTAAGCGCGAAGAAAAGCAAAAAGCAGCCCACCGCCGCAAAGCAGGGGAGCCGCCCCCAGCGACCGCAAAAGCCCGTAACGCCAAAGAAGAAGTAGGATAAATCACAGAAAAATCTTTCTTGATTGGCAAGGACTTATCGTTTTAAATATTGTTTAATTCCCGCGAATCGTCAAGAAAAAAATGCGGTAGCGCTGGGAGCCCCGTAGTTGCCAGCTTGCTGGCAATGAGCGTGAGTCCGACCTTCGCTGCATAGCAGCTCGGAGACTCGCTCAAAATGCTCCACCGGAGCATTTTGCCGGCTAAAGCCGTCGCTCCCTAGGGCGGACATAGCGACCTGCCGGCAGGCAGGGACCGCAAAATAGTTTTTTCCTTTTAATGTGACTAAATCACTGTCGAAAAAGAAAAATTTGATTATATTTATAAGTGAAACAGTCAGGGAAAATTATGAAGCTATTTAATGTCACAGGAATGTCTTGCGCGGCCTGTTCGGCTCGTGTGGAAAAGGCGGTCTCAAAGGTGAGCGGTGTTACATCCTGCTCGGTGAGTCTCCTTACAAATTCCATGGGAATCGAAGGAAATGCCAGCGACGAGGCAATTATTGAGGCCGTAGTAAATGCGGGCTACGGAGCAAGCCTAAAATCTCAGGCAAAATCAGACTCTTCTTCAAGCGGCTTTAGCGGGCAAAAAGGGCAAGCTGCAAGTGCCGAAGATGCCCTCCGCGACCGGGAAAGCCCAATCCTCATAAAAAGGCTTCTTTCTTCTATTATATTTTTGATTCCGCTCATGTATGTCTCCATGGGGCACATGATGTGGAAGTGGCCTCTGCCTTCTTTTTTCGACGGAAATCATGTGGCGATGGGCTTAGTCCAGCTTTTGCTTTCTGCAATCGTCATGATTATAAACCAGAAATTCTTTGTGAGCGGATTTAAGTCTCTTCTGCACAGAGCGCCCAACATGGATACTCTGGTGGCCCTTGGCTCGGCTTCGGCTTTTATTTACAGCGTCTGGGCTATTTTTGCCATGACAGGAGCTGTGGTCGCAGGGAATGAAGAAGCCGTCATGAATTACATGCACGAATTTTATTTTGAGACGGCGGCCATGATTCTTACTCTGATTACCGTAGGAAAAACTCTGGAGGCAAAATCAAAGGGAAAGACGACCGATGCCTTAAAAGGATTGATGAAGCTCGCGCCAAAAACAGCGGTCATTGTCGAAAATGGCGAAGAAAAGACCGTTCCCATTGAAAGCGTAAAAAAAGGTGATGTTTTCCTTGTGCGCCCGGGCGAGAATATTCCCGTTGACGGAATCGTGCTTGAAGGAAGCAGCGCGGTGAACGAATCTGCCCTCACTGGCGAAAGCATTCCAGTGGACAAGACGGCGGGGGATAAGGTGTCTGCTGCCACGACCAACACTTCTGGATTTTTAAAGTGTCAGGCCGTGCGGGTGGGCGAAGACACGACTCTTTCTCAGATTATTCAGATGGTAAGCGACGCGGCGGCAACAAAAGCCCCCATTGCAAAAATCGCCGACAAAGTTTCTGGTATTTTCGTTCCTCTTGTGATTTCCATTGCCATTCTTACATTCATCGTCTGGTCGCTTTTGGGAGCCGATGTGGGAACAAGCCTCACTCGTGCTGTGGCGGTTCTCGTAATCAGCTGCCCATGCGCTCTGGGACTTGCGACTCCAGTTGCAATCATGGTTGGAAACGGCATTGGAGCTAAAAACGGCATTTTGTTCAAGACATCTGCAAGCCTTGAAGCGGCGGGGAAAATCAGCATTGTCGCATTGGACAAAACCGGTACGATTACAGAAGGCTCTCCCCGCGTCACGGATATTTTTCCTGCAGAAGGCGTGAGCGAGGAAGAACTTTTAGCTCTTTCCTATGCCCTTGAAAAAAAGAGCGAGCATCCCTTGGCAAAAGCAATCGTTCAGAAAGCAGAGGAAAAAAATCTTAAGGCAAAAGATGTGACTGATTTTGAGGCTTTGAGCGGAAAGGGACTTAAAGCAAGGATGGACGGAAAAATTCTTGCAGGGGGAAAGCTGGATTTCATAAAAGAGATGCAAAAGGAGATTCCAACTTTCGCCGGAAAAAAAATGGAAGAAAAAGCGGCAGCCCTTGCAGAATCAGGCAAAACGCCTCTCTTTTTTGCCTGTGACGGAAAAATCCTCGGCATAATCGCGGTGGCAGACACTATCAAAGAAGACAGCCCACAAGCCATAAAAGAATTGCAGGAAATGGGCATCCGCGTGGTCATGCTCACTGGAGACAATGAAAAAACAGCTCAGGCAATTGGAAAGCAGGCCGGAGTTGACGAAGTGATTGCAGGCGTGCTCCCCGACGGAAAGGAAAGCGTAATCCGAAAATTACAGGAAAACGGCAGTGTGGCCATGGTGGGAGACGGAATCAACGACGCGCCAGCCCTTACCCGCGCTGACATTGGAATCGCCATCGGGGCAGGAACTGATGTGGCAATCGATGCGGCGGACATCGTTTTGATGAAAAGCCGACTTTCAGATGTGCCGGCTGCAATCCGCTTGAGCCGGGCAACGCTGAAAAACATTCATGAAAACCTTTTCTGGGCTTTCTTCTACAATGTGATTGGAATCCCCCTTGCGGCTGGAGTCTTTACGGCGGCTTTGGGCTGGAAACTCAATCCCATGTTCGGAGCGACGGCAATGAGTCTTTCAAGTTTCTGCGTAGTTTCAAACGCCCTCCGCCTCAATTTTTTCAAAATGCACAAAAACAAAATTAACCATAAGGAGTCAAAAATGGAAAAAACAATCGAAATCAATGGAATGATGTGCCAACACTGCGAAATGCATGTGAAAAAAGCTCTGGAAGCTTTGGAAGGCGTGGAGTCGGCAGTCGCAAGCCACGAGCAGGGAAAGGCGACAGTCACCCTGAAAGAGGGTTCTTCTCTTGACGAGGCCGCCGTAAAAAATGCCGTGACGGAAGCGGGCTACGAATTCATCAAGATGAATTAAGGGAATGCGCAAGGGATAGTAGCCGCGCCCCAGGCGTTCCAAAGCAATGGGATTGTCGGGTCTCACCCGACAATGACAGTGCGCAGGAATGGAGCGACAGCGTAACGGTGGATAGCCCGACCCCCGCAAAAGCGGGGGATGCGCCTGAATATTTCTGAATAATTTTTCATCTTTGATTCAGACGGATTTAAAGGAAAATCCGTCTGTCTGCATTAGAATAAAAACATAAAACGAAAGACGGAGGACACCATGAAAAAGATTCTTACAATTTTTGCTCTGCTTTGCGCCGCAACACTCTCTTTTGCACAAAAAGCCGGAGATAAAGTCACATTTTCCTCAAAAGACATGAATGGCACGGCCATTACAAGCGAAATTTTCGCAAAAAACAAAATCACCATGGTCAACATCTGGGGAACTTTCTGTCCGCCCTGCATTAAAGAAATGCCTGACCTTGCAAAACTCAACGAAGCCAACAAGTCAAAGGGAGTTGAAGTGGTGGGGATTCCTATCGACATCGTTGACCGCATGGGAAATATTCTCCCGAAGCCAAAAGCTGACGGTGAAGAAATCATCGCAAAAACCGGGGCGAATTACACTCATGTCGTTCCCAGCAAAGACATGATGAACGGACTTTTGCGCAATATTCAGGCCGTTCCCGCAACAATCTTCGTAGACAAAGATGGCAAAATCATCGGACAGGTCTACTTGGGAGCCAGAAGCCAAAAAGACTGGCAGAAAATCATCGACGACTTGCTGGCAAAGGCGAAGTAATTTAGACGCAGATGGACGCAGATAAACGCGGATTAAATCTGATTGCACAGAGGTTTTTATGAAACTGACCGAAAAACATCGTCGCCTTATCGCTCTTTTTGCCCTTGTGCTTGGAATTGCCCTTGTTCTTGCGGGCATTTTCCGTGGCGAGGCGGCGACTGTCTTTAACAAGGCGACTCACATCTGTATGGAATGCATAGGAATCGGCTAAAATGGAAAAGAAAGCACCTTCAATCGCGGAAAAACGCGCACGACACAATCGCATTCGATTCATCGTTCAGGCTTGCTTTGCCGCGCTCTCGAACGGCTACATCAAAGGCTTTGCTCACGGTCAGATTTTTGAAGGGGCATCGAAATATGTATGCGTTCCAGGTATGAACTGCTATTCCTGCCCTGGCGCGCTGGGTGCCTGTCCAATCGGCTCCCTTCAAGCCACTCTGAACAGCCGGGACTACAAAATCTCCATGTACATCGTCGGGCTTTTGGTCATTTTCGGCACTTTCCTCGGTCGTTTTGTCTGCGGATTTTTGTGTCCTTTCGGTCTTGTGCAGAATTTGCTCTATAAAATCCCCTTCGTAAAAAAGATTCGCTCTCTTCCCGGTGAGAGAGCCCTGCGTTATCTTCGCTTTGTCTTTCTCGCCGTTTTCGTAATCTTACTTCCGGCTTTTGTGGCGGATTTTATGGGCTTCGGTGAACCATGGTTCTGCAAGTGGATTTGCCCTGTGGGCACTCTTGAAGGTGGAATTCCCCTCGTTCTTTTGAATTCAGCCATGCGGGGAGCGGCGGGATTTATCTTCCGATGGAAGCTTGCCATTCTGATTCTTACGATTATTTCTTCTATTATAATCTACCGTCCTTTCTGTCGATATGTCTGTCCGCTGGGAGCGATTTACGGAATTTTCAATAAAATTTCCTTCTACCGATTTAAAATCGACGGGACAAAATGCACAAAATGCGGAGCTTGCCAAAAAATCTGCAAGCTCAACATTCCTGTCTACGAAAAGCCCAATAGTGCAGACTGCATTCGTTGCGGAGACTGCAAGGCGGCCTGCCCCCACTCGGCGATTACAAGCGTAAAATTCTAGGATTTTGCTTTTTTTACGAAAAGAAGAGGAAGTCCGCTCACCAAAAGAACAAGAATCACCATAATCAGCGCGTAGGCATAAATCTCTTCGTACTCATTAAAATACGCGCTTGAATAAACTGCCTTGCCGAGAGAATTTTTGCTCTGAACAAGATATTCTGTCGTTACGATGATTTTTATTCCCGTGCCGACTGCATTTATAAAAGCCTGTTTCAAATATCCAGCCATAAGTGGCAAATATACCGAAAATAAAATCCGCGGGGAAAAATTACTGTTCAATCTGTAAACATCGATTAAATCCCGGTCGATTCTGATGCAGCCCTCGCAAGTTGCTTCGCTAATCATGGGGATAAGAACGAGACTGGCGGCAATATATGGCACTTTGGGATATTTCGTAAGCACCATGATAATCACTACAAGGACAATCATAGGAATCGAACGGAGCATAATCATCAGGGGCTTAAAAATCTGACGGACACAATTGCTCAATCCCTCCGCCATGCCGATTGCCACTCCCAAAACCGTAGAAAAAATCAGCGCGACGAACAAATGCCAGAATGTGGTGAGAATAAGCCTGTAGGTTTCGGGGGTTTTTAAAAGATTGAAAAATGCTTTGAGAATTTCAAGAATTCCGGGAAAGACCAGAGGATCCCCTTTTGCCTTTCCCAGAATTTGAATCAAAACTCCGATGAGAATAATGCCGAGGGAGAAAAAGAGTGTATTTTTTGTTTTATTCGGCAATCTTATTTTCCAAAGTAGAAGTCGTCAGCAGGAAGCGCGCCACCGTACTGTTTGATGTCGATGTTTGCCGCTGTTTCGACCTGTGATTTTGCTTCTTTTGCGCTCATGAAACGAATCGCACAATTCGGGATTGCCGTTTCTGCGATTTTTGCGTTTGGGAGGATTTTTAATTCGACTGCTGCAGAAACAACTTCTGGAAGATTTGCACTGCATTTTTTGCATGATTCCTCTGCCTGAGCGATGAAAGCTTCAACTGCTTGTGGATTTTTTTCGACTGTCTCGGCCCGGACGAAAAGACCTGCCTGAGCAAATCCGTCAAATCCGGTTGATTTTTTATACAAATCATTGAGAGCATAAGAAACAATTTTTGGATTCTTCATTTTAGCTGCGGTGAGGGCTGGTTCTGCCGTAAGAACGATTGCGTCTAAGTCAGAAAGAAGAAGTGCCTGAGTGTTTGCCGCACCTGCGAGATAGTTCACTGATTTTGGAGTGATTTTATTTTTTTCGAGGGCAGCGAGGGCGATTGATGAATTAATTGTATTCTCGCCGAAAAGTGTAAGTTCAGACTTTTTAATATCTTTGAGCTTAAAATTCTTTTTCTGAGAAGCGAAATACAAATTTCCCCAAGTGACTACAGCCGCGAGTTTGTAAGTTGATTTACCCATTTTGTAGAGTTTTGCGCCGGCGTTAATCGGAGCGATGATGAAATCTGCCTTATTGCCGGCAAATTCGGCAGAAATTGTTTCAGCAGCTACAAATGTGTAATTTTCTGGATTCTTTGCAGCCAATGTTGCGAGCGAAAGAGCCGGTGCGCCATTTGGAGCAGAAACTTTTACAGCATAAGAAGAATCCTGAGCTGACAATGCAGAGAGAGCCAGCACAGATGCAAAAACAAGTGAAAAAAATTTTTTCATAAAATCCCCTGTGCAAATCAAAAAATGAAATAATAACAATATAGTAGAATTATTTCGTTTCTTCGTCAAATAATTGACAATCGCCTGATTTTTCTCCACTATTTCAGTAATAGTTCAAAAAGGAGAATTTCATGGATTCCGTTCTGGAATATACAGGTGTTACAAAAAAATACGATAATAAAACGGCACTTAAAAATGTCAATCTTTCTGTACCTAGCGGTGCAATTGTCGGACTTTTAGGTCCAAACGGCAGTGGAAAAACCACGCTTTTAAAACTCGCATCAGGTCTTCTTCATCCATCTAGCGGGAAAGTTTCTGTCTGCGGGCTTCCTGTAAGTCCTGAATCTAAGGCTCTTGTTGCTTATCAGCCGGACTGTGTTTATCTCAACGATTGGATGAATGTTGAGCAGCTTGTCAAAATGATGCAAGATTTTTATTCAAATTTTAACCGAGATAAAGCCCTGGATATGCTCAGCCGACTCAAAATCGGTCTCAAAGATAAACTCAAGGCAATGTCAAAAGGAACGAAAGAAAAAGTTCAGCTGATTCTTACAATGAGCCGAGAAGTTCCTCTCTATATTCTTGATGAACCAATCGGTGGCGTTGACCCTGCCGCCCGTGATTATATCCTCAATACGATTCTTACAAATACACCGGCAGGCTCAACCGTTCTTATTTCAACACACTTGATTTCTGATATTGAAAGCATCTTGAACGAAATTATTTTCTTGAAAGACGGTGAAATTATCCGACAGGGAAATGCAGAAAAAACACGAGATGCCACAGGTAAAACAATTGATGAACTCTTCCGCGAAGAATTCAGATGCTAAATGGAGAACCGGAGAATATTATGGAAAACGAAAATAAAGTAAGCCAGCTTCCAATGATTGGAAAGGTTTTTAAATACGAATTTATCTCAACAATGCGGGTTTTTGTGCCTGTTTATTCGGTAATTCTTGCAATCGCTTTCATTGCTGGAATTTTATATTTTTCTCAGAATTTTTTCGATGATTTTGGTGGCGATAAAATCATGCTCTTCTATTTTGTACTTTATCCGGTCATGATGATTTTTGTCGTTGCTTCTGCAATAATCACCCTGCTTCAATTGGGACGAAGATTCAAAAAATCAATGCTCGGTAACGAAGCTTATCTGAATCTTACGCTTCCAGTTTCCCTTTGGGGTCATTTGCTGGCACGAATTCTTTCGGCTTTCGTCTGGCTTTTGATTTATACACTCGTCGTAGGGGTCTCGACTTTTCTCTTATATCGCAATGTCATCGACAAATTAATGGAAGATAAAAATTTTACAGAGCTTGCGCAAAAATTCGTTGAATTAACAGGTCATTCGCTTATAAATGCATGTATTCTTTTTGGCGTAACTGGAATTTTCTCTATTTTCTTTACCGCTACTTTCATTTATATGGTTTATGCGGTTGGTCATCTCGCAAAAAAATGTCGTGCCCTTGTTCAGTTTATCGTTGCTGTTGTCGGCCTTTCCATCATGAATACAATTCAGGGCCAGTTTACAACAAATTTCCTTCTGAATAAAATTACAAGTCTTGACTCAAGCAACTCACCTGCGCCTGAGGAAATCTGGAATATCATCACAACGATGTGCTATGCCTCAATCGGCTTCGACATTCTCTTTGCTGTAGCTTGTGCCGGAATCACATTATTGATTCTGCGTAATAAACTGAATTTGGAGTAATTATCGCGCAAATTTTGCAGTTACACCCGTGCCGCATCAAAGATGTTTCGCATATCCTCTTCGTAAAGGATTTTTGCACTTCCAACTTTGCCACCGGTTGCAACTGCACATTTTTTTGCAAGTTCGGTGATTTGTTCGTCAGTCGGGCTGATTCCAAGTTCCTTTAGATTTACCGGCATTTTGATTTTACGATAGAAATTTTCCATTGCCTCGATTCCTTTGAGGGCGATTTCTTCGTCAGAGCCAGAATTTTCTACATTCCAGACTTTGATGGCGAATTTTTTGAACCGGGCAAGGCAATCTTTGTAAACATAGCGAGCCCATGTTCCCCAGATTGCAGCCAGCCCCGCTCCGTGAGCCACATCAAACATTCCGCCAAGTTCATGTTCAAGGCGATGACTTGCAAAATCGTTTCCGCCGTTACCCAAGCCGGTCAAATCATTGTGGCTCAGGCTTCCCGCCCACATGATTTCCGCGCGGGCGTCGTAGTCCTTGGGATTTTTGAGCAGAATCAGTGTGTTTTCGATTACCGTCCGCATAAGACCTTCGGCGATTGAGTCCGTAATCTGCATGTTTCCATTGCTGGTAAAATACCGCTCCATAGTGTGCATGAGGATGTCGGTTGAGCCGCACATGGTCTGGTATTCAGGAAGGGTCATTGTAAGCTCAGGATTCATAATGGCGAACTTCGGCCTGCAAGTGTCGGAATTACTGCCCCGCTTTTTCCAGCCCTCTTCGTTTGTGATGACCGCGCTGTTGCTCATCTCGCTTCCGCTGGCCGCAATCGTGAGAATGACACCAATCGGCAGGCAGTTTTTGGGCGAATTCTTTTTTTCAAAAATATCCCAGACATCAAAATCATTAGTCACACCGTAGCCGATAGCCTTTGCACTATCAATTACAGAACCGCCACCCACAGCCAGAATAAAATCAACTCCCTCTTTTTTACAGAGCGCAATTCCCTCGCGAACAAGCGATAACCTAGGATTTGGAACAACTCCACCCAGCTCAATATAAGAAACACCCGACTCGTCCAGAGATTTTTTTACGCGGTCAAGGAGCCCAGTCTTTTTGACAGAGCCGCTTCCGTAATGAAGCAAGACCTTTTTGCAATCCTGAGCGGCGACAAGGCTTCCCGCCTGAGATTCAGTGCCTTTTCCGAAAATAACTTTTGTGGGCGCGTAGTAGGTGAAATTGTTCATGGGAGATTCTCCTTATTTCAAAATCTCTTCCGCGAGGTTTTCAAGCTGGCTTTCTGTATCGGCGCTTTCCGCAATCTTCACGGTGACTTTGTTTTCGCAAATCGTGATGTTTTTGCTCTGCTCGAACATGGCTGTCATGCCCTTGATTGCCATCGGTGCCCAGCTGCCGTTTTCGATGAAGGCGATTTTTCGGTTCTGGTAGTTGCGCTCAGTAAGATGCTCGATGAATTCACGCATTGTGGGGAAGACGCCGCCGTTGTAAGTTGTTGTTGCCAAAACAAGTTTTCCGTAACGGAAGGCGTCTTCAACACACTCGTAGGTATCTTCGCGAGCCAAATCAGAAATTGCCACCTTAGGGCAGCCTTTTGCCTTGAGAATTTCGGCCAGTCTTTCTGCCACCCGCTTTGTGTTTCCGTAAACCGAAGTGTAAAGGAGGCAGACTCCCTCGCTTTCAACGCCGTAGCTTGACCAAATATCGTAGAGGCGGAGAGCTTCTTTTGCATCGTCTCCAGCGAGAACAGGGCCGTGAAGGGAAGCAATTGTTTTGATTTCAAGATTTGCGGCCTTCTTTAAGACTGCCTGAACATTTGCACCGAATTTTCCAACGATTCCGAAATAATAGCGGCGAGCCTCGCAAGCCCAGCCTTCCGGGTCATCGTAGTCGTTCGCACCGAATTTTCCGAATCCGTCAGCAGAGAAAAGCACTTTGTCAAAAGAATCGTAAGTCATAATTACTTCAGGCCAGTGAACATTGGGGGCGGCAATGAAATTGAGGACATGCTTTCCCAACTCCAGCTTGCTTCCTTCTGCAACGACGACTTGTTTTTCTGCAAAGTCCGAGCCGAAGTAGCTTTTCATCATCACGAAGGCCATTTTTGAAGAGACGATTTTTGCTTCCGGGTAAGTTTCAGTAAATCGCTTGATATTGGCTGAGTGGTCCATTTCCATGTGCTGAACCACGAGATAGTCCGGTGATTTTCCGCCCAGCGAGCTCTTGATGTTCGAAAGCCATTGATCGCCAAAATCCGCGTCAACGCTGTCCATAATCGCGATTTTTTCGTCAAGAATTGCATAGGAATTGTAAGCCATGCCGTTCGGGACATGGAACTGTCCTTCAAAAAGGTCGATTTTATGATCGTCTACACCTACATATTTGATTGTGTCTGAAATCTGCATAATTTTCTCCATATACAATTTTATTATTTACTATTATAATAGATACATCATTTTTTTCAATTAGAGGTATCTAATGAGCAAAATCGCCATCAGAATCAACAAGGCGG
>CAMVJE010000023.1 GCA_947167745.1 uncultured Treponema sp. | reverse complement strand
ACTCGTTAGCGAACGAAGTGAGCGACAAACGCTCTGGCTTACTTCGGAAAATAATCAATCGCCCGCTAATCTAGTGCTCAAAAATCTCGCGTAAAATGTCTTTCAGCGGAAGATGATTTGACTTTAATGCAAAGAAGAATCTCTTCCGCTCTTCAAATTCCTCGTTGCGTTTTCTAATAGACTCCTTCAGATTTTCGTAACGGATTTCAAGTTTATTTTCCTTTGCATACTCACGGATTTTTGTTGAAATCTGGAAAGTATAGCACAAATCAATTGTAAAAACGCCGTAAAAAAATCCTACAACAAAACTGAATGAAAGATGATTCGTAAACCAATAGAGCCATTCCAAAATGCGGGGATGAACAAGAAAATAATATGCTCCGCTTAAAATCACCCAGTAAAAAGAATATTGCGGGCAGATAATTCCCTGAATATTCAGCCAATTCTTACTGTAATCCCAAAGCTTGATTTTCATGCCCTTGATGAAGATAAGCCCCGCTATAAATTCCATAACAGTGATGGCAAAAGCCATGAGGAGAAAGAGCAGTAGTTTTTGAAGCCATTTACTCTCCACAAAACTCACATCGATAAAAGAAAGGGCGAAGAGCAGACAGAGGCTCAGTCCATAAAGAGGCAGATAAGGTCCTGTCAAAAAGCCAGGGTTTATCCATTTTTTTTCAGGATTATTCTTAGAAAAAAATCGCCGCCAGAAAAGCTCGATTCCCCAGCCGATAATGCTACCGGCAAAAAATAAAAAAGTCAAAACCAGTAAAGCAGTCAAAAGAAGTCTCCTTTTTAATTTTCTACCAATCGTTAGTTAGAATTTTCCACAAATTGTGCATACATTGTGGAAAACTTTTATTTACCGTTCGTTAGTTTAATTTATCCACAAGTTATTTCACGACCGAAAACCTTCGTTCTGCTACAGCTTTTATCCTATCAAGTTTTTCTGAAATCAAGCTATACAAACTTTCGTTCGTTTTTCGCAATTCTTCAATTTTAGGAAGCCACTTTACAAACGACTGTTCGTTCTTTTTATTTGCAAGTTTATTCAAAGTTTGAGGAATCATCTTTACTAATGTTCTTTTGTCAGAATCAGTCCAATTCAGCCGCAGAAGAATTTCTGAAAGTTCTTCTTCCTTTGTCTCGCAACTAGCGTTCGTTAGTTTTTCACTCAAATCATTCAGCTGGTCGAAATTCAAATCATCAAAATTTTCTGGAATTTCCAAAGTGAAAAAATCTTTCGTCTGAATTTTGACTCCCGCCACAAAGAGAATTTTTTCCTCGGATAAAATTTTATCCGCAATATCTTCCAACCGACTAAAAGAATATTTTTGTTTAAAGAGCAGAAGGGTTTTCTTTCGTTTGAGAATAAAATCAATTTCCCGAATCGAATCTTCATCGCTTTTTCGGCTCGTGTCAATGCTCAAAATAAATTCAATGTTCGTATTCTGGCGACGGTTGCTCTGCTTGCCTCCGCGATAAGTCGTATACTCATTTGTCACCAGAGAAAGCCGCCCCCGCTTGGTGCAGATTTCCCGCATCTTCTCAAAAGGAATGATTCCATCAGTGCTGTAGCTGATAAAAATAAATCGGGCATCAAGGTGCATAATCAAATCTTCAAAAGATTCTTCCGCGGAGTCCTTGTAGCAATAATCGGAGCGAGTATTTACCCAGTCTTCACGAATGGCCGCCTTTTTTTTGAGTACGCCTTTTGAATTCAGTTCCAGGGGAGCCGGAATTTTATCCCATTTGGCAATCGTGTTCAGCATGTGATAATTGCTTCCATATTGATGCTGATTGTAGGGCGGATCCAGGTAAGCGATATCGATGCCTTTGATTTTTCGGGCCAGTTCATTGGCATTTTCCTGAAAAACATGAATCGGAGAATTTGAATCAATCAAAACAGGGGAGTGAAGCTCAATTTTTTTCATAATCCGGCTGAGGGCATCTTTTCCATGACCGCCAAATTCCTTATGAAAGGCCTTAAAAACCCCGGAAGTGTTAGTGTGTGTCGCCGACTCATAGAGCAAATTCGCCAGCAAAAGATAAAATGCCTTTTCTCGAACTTCTGATTTCTCAAATTTCGTTTTGAATTTATCACTTTCAAGCCAATTCCGGATTTTATCGATGGCAAGGGCATTTTCTCGCGTGTAAAAAAGCCGCTCGGTCTTATAATCAGCCTGCTCAACATCAAATTTTTTCGGCGCATAATATTTTGCAATGTACTGATTTTTCTCGTCTGGCAGAGCAAGTGAATTTATCTCTTTTAAAAGCCTTTCAAATTCGGCCTGGCTTCCGAAAATCTTCGCAATTTCAGACTCATTGACATCCAAAAATCCCCGGTTCAAGACATAGGCATAGTATTCCCAGTCATTGGCGTAAACTTCAAATCCAAGATACTTCGCAAATCTCGAGACAACGCCGCTCCCAGAAAACACATCAAAAAAAGAAAGATTTTCATCTGGAGAAAGCCCTGCATTTTCAATAGCTTTATAAATCAGGGGGAGAAGTTTTCGTTTGTTACCGATGTAGGCGATTATCTGCTCTGTAAGATAGGGCGAATTAAATTCCATAAAAACCGAATTGTTTGAAGATATGAAATTCTATCATTTTACGAATTCTCTAGCAATAGAGTGAATTTTCGCTTAAAATAAAAGTAGTTGAAAGTCATAAAAAATGTTTTTAATTCTAAATAGAAGAAAGTTTACTGCCAATATAAAAAAAATTTTTCTCGTTCAGTTTCTCGTCCTTTTTCCCTTGTTCTCTTTATTTCCAGCTGAATTTCCAGAAAAACTCTCCCAAAATGCGAAAATTTCAATTCTCACCGTCAATTATAATGATATTCTGCACTCACTCTTTTCAAAAAGTTGTCTTCGCTTTTACGATGCAGAAAATGATTTTGATCAGATAATAGATTTTGCTCATTTTGAAAACTTTAACGACCAGCTTTTTCTTCTGAAATTTTTTCTTAAAGGGCAGAAGGCCGAAATCAAATCATTTCCATTCATTGATTATTTTCTTACCCAACAAAAACAAACTAATGTTAGTTTGACTGAGTCTTTTCTGGATTTAAACTCCGCTGAAGTTGCTTATATTTTCAATTTCATATCAACTCTTCACAAAGCCCTCCCAGAATACAACTATGATTTTGACCTGCTTACAAACAATTCTGAAACTCATATATCGGTAATTCTCCACGATTCTGCAAGGATGGCAAGCGATAAAACATCTAACAAACAAAACTTCTTTTCCAAAATAATTCAGCATAATGTTAATTATCAACTAATGAACGATAGTTTTGTTCTCACTACCGATAAAGAAACCCTTGAATTCCATAAACAGGATTTTTCAAAAGTTTTCCATAAGGAACGAATTTCTCTCATTGTTTCGTTAATTTTATTTGCAAGTTTTGTCTTTTTACTGACAGCCTACCAAGTGTTAGCCTATTTTTTTGAAAAATTATATATTCTTTCAATTTTTAAAAGTGCACAGATATTTGATTTTCTGATTCTTTTTGTAGCAGGTTTGGCAGGATGCGTAATTCTTTATCAGGATATCTTCTCAAATCAAAGCATGTTCCGAAACAACATACAATTTTTCTTTTTGTTTCCCTTGCACCTGATTGCGGCTTTTGCGATTTTCAGACCGGTTCATAACCGAAAACTTCAAATATACTATTGGTCATGGACAAGTTTTTTTTCTCTTTTATACATTCTTATCTGCTCTATTATCGAAAGAAGTTTTCCTACAGTTAGCTTTTTATTTACGCTACCACTTTTTTTGCGAACCGCATATTTTTATTTTGCCGTCAAAGACATAAAAAAAGAGCGTACTTTCAAACCGTACGCTCTTTTAGCTAGAGTTTTAGATTCAGCTTCTTCCTAGAACTTAGTTCTTAACTTTTGTAAGCTCAATGTCAAATGCGAGGTAAGCGCCGCCAGGAATTACGCCCGGAATGCCGTTCTCGCCATAAGCCTGACTTGGAGGAAGGACAATCGTTCTTTTTTCGCCAAGTTTCATATCCTGAACCATAATATCAAAGCCTGGAATCATCTGACCTCCAGCTGTAGTGAACTCAAGAGGACCTCGGCCTTTTGACTGATCGAAAACCTGACCATTTACGAAATAGCCCTTGTATTCAACAGCAACTGCGCGTTTTCCTCCAATTTTGTTTCCGCTGACTACTTTTGTAATTTTATAGTAGATTCCGTTTGAATCCTTGCTGAATCCAGGGAATTTTTCTTCTACTTCTTTGATTCTTGCAGCTGCTGCAGCTTTTGCCCTTTCAGCAGCCTTTGCTTTAGCTTCAGAAGCGTGCTTGTCAAAATCAGCCTGACTAGCAGTGAATTTTTCTGCATCTGCACCCTGTCGAACAATTGTAACCTTTACAATTTTATCACCCTGCTGAACAGCATTAACAACAGCCTGACTGTCGGCGTTTACAACCTGACCAAAAATTGTATGCTTCTGGTTGAGCCAGTCTGTAGGAACATGTGTAATAAAGAACTGGCTTCCGTTTGTGCCAGGGCCGGCATTTGCCATAGCAAGATAACCTGGCTTATCAAAGTTGAGGCTAGGGTCAAATTCATCAGCGAATCGATAACCAGGACCGCCACGACCGCTACCCTCTGGATCGCCTCCCTGAATCATAAAGTCAGCGATAACACGGTGGAAAGTAAGACCGTCATAAAAATGCTTGCCTTTGTGAGCATCAAGAGTGCCTTCTGCAAGACCAACGAAATTCGTTACAGTGAGCGGTGTTTTTTTGTAGAAAAGCTCAAGTACGATTGGACCTTTGCTTGTTTCCATAATTGCAAAAAGTCCGTCTTTTCCTTTAATCGCGTCCAACGATTTGTCCATAGGTTTACATCCTCCAAAAGATATTGCAAGCAACGCAAAAATTGCCGCAAAAAGATTTTTTTTCATTTTTGACTCCTATTGTCTGAATTTAAATAATATCATTTTTTGAGCTGATGGGCTAGGCTATGGAGCACCTGCGAAGCAGTTCCGAAGCGACCGCAAGGGAGCGCAGGAATGAGCGTGAGCAAAGTGCGGAACAGCCGACCCTAGCGAACGGCGGCTTGCCGCAAAAACTCGTGAGACGAGTTTTTAGTGAGTCTCGGGTAGCCCCATTCCCATCTCCTTGACGAACCACTTATAAATCGAATCAACCCTTGCATTGAAAGAATCTATCATCTTTTCTTCCAGCATTGAGATTCGCGGATAATAGGCCTGCACCATTAAATAAACCAGGAAATGGTCTCCCTCATCAATGACCACGAGATTTATTTTGACATTGTGGGCTTTTGCTGCCGTGATGAAAGCGAATTTCAGAGGTTCAAAATTGTCGAAGCAAACACTCACTTCATTTGCACTCTGCCTGTATGAGAGCGAATAATAGCACTTTCCAAACGAATTATCGTCCTGCATACAGTAAAGGGTTTTTCCGTCAGCGCTACCTTCCGTGTCGTCAGGGATTCTTTTTTTGCTTTCTGGAGAATCAATCAGATAAGCTTCGTGATAAAGAGTCTCCCACTTTTTGTGGCGGTTTGAGTAATATTCCGTGCCTTTCATCGTAGAAATAGAACGGATTACTTTTGAAACTTCAGTAATCGATAGATTTACGGAATTTGAATCAATGCCAGATTTTCCTTGCTTACTATCGATAGTTTTTTTATCAAGATAGAACAATTTTTCGGTTGTGAGACGAGGCTTTTCTTTATTATCCCAGTGACTTATTGCAAGTTTTGATAGCTCAGTATTTGGAACTAACGATAGTTTGACTTCATCATCATTCAAGAATATATTCTGCAACTCACCGCTTTCTTTAACCTTTTCTAAAATTTCAGTAGATAGGGATTGGGCTGATAAAGCCGCAAGCGAAAATGAAATCACACCTAGGATTGAAATTATTTTCTTCATAATAAGGTCCTTACTGTTAAAACGAACAGAATTACCGCTTGTTACAAAAAAAGCACCGCCGTTCTGACAGTGCCTTTTGTAATCATTTTCTAAAATTTATCAGTGGTAATTATTAGTAGTTGCCTTTGTAAATTACGCGAACCTGTTTGTAGAGACCTTCGCCTTCGCTCTTTGTCTCGATGTCAGAGAAATCGTTAAGAGTTGTGTGGATAAGGCGGCGTTCAAACGGATTCATCGGCTCAAGAAGAATTGAAGTTCTCTTTGTGCGAACTTTGTCTGCAGTTGTGTAAGCCAGATGAACAAGATTCTCCTCGCGACGAACACGGTAATTCTCAGTGTCAAGGATTATACGGACATCTTCTCGGCCCAGGTGACCTGCGTACACATTTGCCAAAAGCTGGAGAGCATCAAGGTTCTTTCCTTTGCGACCGATGAGGATTGAAGAGCTTTCTGAGCTGAGCTTAAGTCCGATTTTCTTTTCTTCACGGAAGGCAACTTCTACGCTTGCCTCATAGCCCATCTTTGCGATGACATCTGAAACAAACTGAACAAGTTTCTGCTCAAACTCATCCTGAGGAATTGGGTTACCCATGACACGTTTTGCAGTCTCTGATGGTGAAGAAGACTCGTCATCGTATTTTACGCCCGGAGTAGCCTCATCTGTGTGAACACGGATTTTAACATAGCCAGATTTGAACAATGTCTTCTTCTGAACTTCGATAATCTCAACATCAAACTGATCGCTTTCAAGACCAAGTTCGATTGTTGCTCTTTCGATTGCGTCTTTTTCTGTTTTACCTTCAAACTCGTAAGTCATTTATTTATCTCCTATATAACTAACTATCGTTTGTTCTTACTATTTGATTTAACCAAAACTGGCTTTTTATTCTTCATCATTTTATTGATGACAAGTTGCTGTCCAAGCTGGAAAATGTTTGAAACTGTCCAGTAAAGGAGCAAACCTGCCGGAGCATTGTAGAAGAGGAAGAAGAACATAATCGGCATACCGTACATCATCATCTTCATCTGTCCGCCAGTCTGAGCTGTAGCGGTACCACCATTCTGAGTGATTTTTCCAAATAAAAGCTGAGAAATTACATAAACTACCGGCAGAATACGAATCTGATTCCAGCCCAGGAAAGGAAGACCCTGCTCAAAAACCGGACCGACATGATCACCGACTGAAAGATCATCAATCCATCCCTTGATGAATGAAGCACCACGGAATTCAAAGTAATTGTTGAACAGATTGTACATAGCAAACAAAATTACAAACTGGAAAAGCAATGGCAGACAGCCACTCATCGGATTGTATCCAATCTCTTTATACATTTTTGCCGTTTCCATCTGCAATTTTTGCGGGTCGCCCTTATATTTTTCCTGGAGCTCTTTCATTTTCGGCTGGAACTGCTGCATTTTCTGAGTTCCTTCCAGACTTTTCTTTGTAATCGGGAAAAGTGCCATTTTCAAAATTATCGTAACGATGATGATTGAAACACCCCAGTTATGAACAATTTTATTTATGGTTTCGAGCAGGAATTTAAGAATGACCTCAAGCCAATATAAGAATCCTGAAGTCTGTAAACTTTCGTTGAAGTGAACTCCGCTCAATCCCCATTCATTTTTATCTTCTGAAACATATTTTTTAAGTTCAGATTCATTTCGAGGACCAGCATAGATATAATAACTATCGTTAGTTTCTTTTGAATCAGTTGCCTTTCGAGTCATTTTGACCTGAGCATTGGCAGATTCTCCGACTTCAATTTCTGAATTGTACACGACCGTGCTCGACATTGCATTTTTGTTTTCGGGATAGACGATGAACTCGAAATATTTTCCAGCCATTGCCGTCCACACCCAGTCACGCTCATAGTTTTTTGTCTGCTTTGTACCAAGTTTGATTTCCTTCTTTTTTTCGCCATTGAATGAAACCAACTCGCGGTATTCGTAGCGGTCAACTTTTGGGTTGTATTTTGGACCAATCTGCGGAGCCGTGCGAAGCGTGTAAGCAGAGCCGCCCACATCAAGTCCCTTGAAATTCTCATCGCCATCGATTGTGATGTCTAGTTTGAAAGTGTAATCGTCCGGCTTAAAAGTGTATTTTTTAACAAGTGTAAATTCGCTTGTAGTTCCGTCTGCATTTTTTGAGGTGAACTTTTTGAAGAATCCAATTGAATAGTCATCAAGTTTTTTTGCCGTGAAAATGTCATTGATGATTGGGCGGTTAGCTCCGCCAAGAGAAAGGCCGAAAGCCCTGTTTTTATCAGAAAGATTTTCGATAAGCTCAACGCCCTTTCCTGTATCCACATCACGGTTTTTAAGGTTGCCCTTGTCGTCTTTTTCGATTAACTCATAGCTGACGATATCGCCGCCACGGTTTGTAAAAGTGACCTGTACTTTATTTGTAGTGATTTTGAAAGTTTCTTCATTAAGATTGATTTCTTCGCTTGATTCAGAAATTGAATTTTCTGATGCGATTATGCCTGTTTCAGAAGAGTCAGTTGCAATTTCTGAATTTTCTGTTTTGCCAGCTTCATTTTCTACGACAACCGAATTCTGTTCAGTCTGATTTTCTGCCTGATTCTGTTCCTGAGCTTTTGGAGGAAACAAAAAAGTCTGTGCGGCAAAAAATCCTACTAACACGACGGTAGAAAGGGAAATTGCCCAAACGGTGTTTTTTTCCATTAATTTTTCCTTGAAAGATAATTTATGGCACGGGGTCGTAGCCGCCTGTGTGAAGAGGGGTGCATTTAATTATCCGTTTTGAAGAAAGATATAGGCCTTTAACAGCACCATGTTTTTTTAATGCTTCCAGCGCATAAGCCGAGCATGTGGGATAAAAACGACAGCAGGCAGGCTTTAACGGAGAAAGAAACTTCCTGTAAAAGCGAATAGGCAGACATAAAATGAAAACAATTATTTTGCTCATTTTTTGACTAGACCAGCTTTTTCACACAATGTACGAAATTGAACACACCGCGTGCTGAACGAGTCTTTCTCGGAAGGGGGATATACCAAAAAAAGCATATCATATCCGGTGTTCAGGTGTGCTTTGTAATTACGATAGGTTTCGCGACTGAACCGCTTTGCGCGATTTCGTTCGACTGCATTGCCAAAACCACGGGGAAGGGGAAATCCAATTCTATTGAATCCAAGTTGATTGGGGAGATAAAATAACTTTGCTCCCGCTACGCTTGCCCTTTTCCCGTTTTTGAACAGATTTTTAAAATCAGCAGGACGCTTTATGTGTTCTTCACGACTAAAACTTGCTGACTCCATAAAATCTGCTCCAAAAAATGAAATGCTGAACTAAAGCCAGCATGACAGTTAATTAGTATTTTTTGTGTTCGTCACAAACTGAGAGCTTTTTGCGGCCCTTAGCGCGTCGGCGAGCGAGAACCATGCGTCCACCACGAGTAGCCATGCGTGCACGGAATCCAAATTTTCTGTTTCTTTTAACTTTTGATGGTTGGTATGTTCGTTTCATAGAACATTCTCCTTATTATTGGGGACTTTGCCCTTAATTTTGATAAAATTGAGCAATAAAATTCTTCATTCCCTAAAAAGAATTTTTTGGTAGTGGGAAATAGTCTAACAAATTTATTCGCTTTCGGTCAATATATCGTTTTTTAATCTGTCTAAAATTCTTCGTAAATTTTCAGGAATTTCTTTATTTGGAGAAGAAGAATCACTATTCTGCACCGAATTTGCAACCGAAGTCCGATTTTTTTCATCGAAGTCCTGAATCATTTTTTCTTCTTTATGGATTCTTTCTTCTATGTCTGAGCGGATTTTCTCTTCGTTAATCTGGGAATGAAGCTCGACATTTGTACCCCGAAGACGGAATGCCAGAGACGAAATTTTTACATCAGGAACGCCCCGTTTTAGTCCTGTGATAATATACTTCTGATAAAGGCGCAAAGTCTGAATCCAGGCGGGGTGATCAGCCTCAACAAGAAGAATTCCGTTTTTCAAATCAATAATCCGGGAATGAGAATAAAGATTTACGCCAAGATTCTCTCCGTTCTTTGCGTTCGAGCGGATTGACTCCAGAGTAACCCGCCAGGTTTTGAGAAGCTTGTTGTTTTTTTCGACTTCCGCGCGTTCAATGTTCGTGAATGCGGTCATTATCATTTCCTGCGCGGAAATCAGATTATCCTCATACGCCATCAAAAATTCCTCAGCTGATTCTTAAGAATCTGAAGTTTTTCCTTGAGCCGCCGAACTTCATCCAAAGAAGAAAAAATCTTTGAAGCCATGTAAGCGTCAGCAAAAATTCCGTCAAAAAGGAAATCAGCAAAAGTCGAAAAACCGCCAATCGTCATACGGTAATCTGGAGGAATGCTCACAGAGCCGAGAACCTGTTGCAATCTTTGCAAAAGCATGTTCGCCTCATTCATAAGATTGGCCGCACCGTTGAGTTTATGGTGCTTAATCAGGTCAGTGATTAATCCTCCTCCCAGCATGTCAAGGACACTCCAGTTGCGTGCACTCTTAAGCTTGTCTTCTGCCTCTTCAACGAGAGGAATTAAACGGTCAATGAGACTCAAAGCCTCATAAATTTGTGGATTATTTGTCATTTTTCACCTTATCCTTAGCATAAACGCTCAGCCCAACAAGCACGCAGCCTTCGATATACGGAAGATTTTTCTCGTTGAGGTAAGAAAGGAGTTCCTCGCTCTCTGCACCAGGCTGAATCACGATACACTTGAAATGTTTAGTGCACTCCTTGATGAGAGCCAGCCCCTTCACCGGGTTAATGCAAAGGTCAATGATGTCAATCTCGCCAGGAATGTCGTTAAAACTGGTTAGTTCCTTGCCCACAGCATGAACCGTGTAGCCGTGCTCCAAAAGCCCCTGCTTGATTTTGTAAGCATATTTCTCAGGATTGAGAGTGTCACCCGCAACGGCAAAAACCTGCTGCTGCATGATTTCTGGTAATTCCATGCGGGTAGTGTAGCATAAAAATGGAAATTTAGGAATTAGAGATGAGGAAAAGGAAAAAAAGTTTTTTCATGCTATAATCTCCACATGGAAAAATCTTCCTTCGTCACTCATCCGCTCGCACCAGTCTGGTCACCAGAAAGCGCCGTGATTCTTTTGGGTACGATACCGTCCCCGGCGAGCAGAAAAGTCGGCTTTTACTACATGCATCCGCAAAATAGATTCTGGCGTGTTCTTCCAGCTGTCTTTGACGAAAATCTTTCGCTCCCAAACAATGACCCAGACACAACATCCGCCATCGCCGAGCGAAAAGATTTTATCTTGAGACACAATCTCGCCCTTTGGGATGTTCTCGCCCGCTGTCAGATTGAGGGAGCCGCAGATTCTTCAATAAAACAGGAAATTCCGAATGATTTTACGGAGATTTTCGCAAATTCAAAAATCCGCCATGTCTTTTTTACCGGGAAAACGGCCGAAAGTCTCTGGAAAAAGCACTGTGCCAATATTTACGAAAAGCAATTCGGACTTACTTGCACCTGTCTTCCAAGCACAAGCCCGGCAAACGCACGCTTCACGGTGGAAAAATTGCTTGAGGAATATAAAATTATTAAAAATTATGCAAGTTAGAAGCACTTCGGAATTTACTTCCATCCTTCCCAGACTTTTTCAGACATTCCAACCGTGGCATCTGTCTTTCCGTTTCGGCAAATCGGCTGTTTCAAAAGTTTGGCCTGATTCTCAAAGAGTTTTTCTTCTTTTTCACTGTCGTCAAGGTAGGCAATCGAGGCATAGTCCTTTGATTTCTGGTCAATCATGGCCTCAATTGCAGCAGCACGACCGCCTTCAGTTCGGGCAAGAGCCGTCACAACCGAGTCGAATTCACCTTCGCTCATTTCCTTTTCTTTGAGGTCAACGAACTGAAAAGCAATCCGCCTTTCCTTAAAAAATCTTTGTGCGCTTTTTGTATCAAAAGATTTGTTTGTTCCGAAAATCTGAATCATGTTTATACTCCAAGAATTCCGCCGTTATCAATTACTTCCTAGACTTTCAGTTTTTTCAAATATTCTTTATGTTCATCAGGTACACGGAAACTTTCCAGTGCTTTTTGAATCGCCTTGTTGTGGGTCCAGATTTCAAGTTTCTTTTCTTCAAATAATTGAATTACTGCATCCCACTGTTTTGCCAGGGCTGTCGCAAAATACCATGCGGCCATCATTTTAAGATAATAATCTTCATCTTTGCCTTTTTTTCCCATGCGAGAGACTATCAGCTCAGAATATTCCAGATTAAAATCTTTGCCCAAAAATTCATTCATAAGAATTCTCATTCCGAATCGCGAAGTGTAAATATGAGCGGAAGAAATCCACTTTTTTATATAAGGCAAAAGTTTCTCATGGTTTTTCTTGAAAACCTTAGGGCTTGCCTGGTCACAAACCGGCCAGCAATCAACATAAGGAAGAAATTGCTCAACCTCAGAAACACATTTTTCAAAATCCCTTATTTCCGCGACTACAAAAAAATGAATCAGATTTTCTTCAAAATATTCATGGGGAAGTTCTTTCAAAAAGGCCTCGGCCAAATCCGCATCTTTTGAGACTTTCTTTGCAATATCACGCAAAGCCGGAGTTCTCACGCCAATCATTTTATCGACTTGCATTCCTGGAACCAGCTTAATCTGAAAATCCCGGTATTTTAAATCCTGCAAAGCAAATAATTCATCAATAATTTTTTTGTTCATATAAAATTTCCTTGATTTTCAAATCTCATAATCTTCCCAGTCAGCTTCATCAATATCTTCTTCATGAACACCATTCGGAATCAAAATCCCTGCATTTTGCACGCTTTCAGTCTTCCGTTGACGCTGCACTTAGTTAATTCTCTGCCACATTCATCAGATTATGATTTTAATTAGGTTTGAAATATCAGTGTACGTCTGTCCATTTTCCGCCTTCAATCGCGTAAATCTTCGTGGTGCTCTTTTTGTAACGCTCATAAGGCTCTCCAGGCAAGAAAGTGCAGAAAAGCTGATCGTAAGGAGGGAGCAGGGTAGTGACGCTCTGGCGTTTGTCCGGGTCAAGCTCCAGCATCACGTCGTCCATGAGAAGAATCGGATTTTTCTCAGTGACCTGAGTGTAATAAATCGCCTGCGCAATCCGAAGCAGTATCGCAAGAAGCCTGCGCTGCCCGGTCGAGGCATTCGGCACGAAATTCTTTCCTCCACGCACAAAAACAATCCTGTCCCGGTGAGGGCCGCTCATCGTCGTCTGAATCACCTTGTCCATTTCGCGCTTCTGAGCCAAAACCGAAAGAGCAAAATCCATCGTAACCGGCTGATTTTCTTCAGTACGCCAGCTCGGAACATATTTTATCGAAACACCGTCAATGCCCGTAATCTGCTCGTAAAGCTTCCCGAAAATCTGGTTGAATTTAAAAATCGTGTCGCTTCGTTTTTTCTGAATCTCAATTCCGTCCTGAGCAAGCTGCTGGTCAAAAATATCGAGCATCTCATATTTTTTTTCTTTAAGAGAAAGATTCCGGCTTTTAAGGATTTTTTTGTACCGTCGGTTCAAATCAATGTAAAGCACATCGTACATGGAAAGACACTGATCAATGAAAAACCGTTTTTTTTCAGGCTCCCCTGCCGCATAATCCAAATCATCATGACAGAAAAGCACGCATGGCATAGTGTTAATCAGTTCCTTGCGGTCTTTGATAGTCTTTCCGTTCTTCTCAATTCGTTTTTTCTGATTCTCGTAAGTAAAAAAAAGACTCGCCGTGTTGCCGTTTTCCTCGCGGTACAAAGACTTTACGCTGAAGGATTTCTCTCCCTCACGCACAATTTCCGCATCCGACCTCGTACGAAAAGAATTCCCGTAAGCCGAAAAATAAATTGACTCCAGAAGATTGCTCTTTCCCTGACCGTTCTCCCCCACAAAAAAAACTTCTTTAGAAAGAAGATCAATCGTCTTATTTTCGAGATTTCGGTAATTTACATAAGAAACGGACAGAAGGGGCATGAAGCTAGTGTAGCATAAAAAAATTGAATTGTCTTAAAAAAAATCCCCACCATCAGGCAGGGACTTTCTTGCTTACTCCGCACTCATTGGCATGAGAATATGGAAGTAATCAGCAGCAGGTTCCGGTCTGAGTGTTACGGCTCTCATCACCTCTGTGAACTCAAAAGTAATATACTCGCTGTTCATAATTTTGAGAGGACTGTCGATATGCTTATAGTTCATTGAGATTGAAACTTCCTCACCTGCGTACTGACATGGAATCTCTTCTTTTGCGTCACCAAATTCTGTTGATTTTGAAGTGATTGTAAGAACTCCTGGGGCGAGGTTAAGAATGATTCGGCCAGTTTTATCAATCATGATTGAGATTCGTTTAAGAGCATCCACAAATTCTGACTTCAAGACTTTAAATGAATGTGTCTGATTTTCAGGAATAACCCTCTGATAATTAGGATATTGACCGTCAATCAAAGTAGCAGAGAATTCGTAATTCGCAAAATTGAAGAAAATCATTTTATCAACGATTGCAACTGAAATCTGGCCTTCATCAGAAGCATGTTTTGCTACAATATTGAGGATCTTCGGATGAACGATTGCAGCCGGGAAGTCAGCAACTCCTGCAAGCACTGACTTTTCTGTATAAGCAAGACGGCGTCCGTCTGTAGCAACGAGAACCAGCTTGTCTTCTTTTTTCTCAAAATAAACGCCGTTCATAAAGTAGCGTGTTTCATCATCACTGACCGCAAAACTTGTCTGCGAAATCATAGCCTTAAGTTCTTTTGCTGGAACATCAAAGAAAGAGACTTTCTCGGCAACAGCGATTTCAGGGAATTTATCCTGAGAAGTGCAATTAAGCTGATATTTGATTTTTTTGCTTGTATGACGGATTACCGCAGAAACAAGATTGTCTTTATCCTGCAGGAAGAATTCGATTTCACCTTCTGGAAGAGCCGAAAGGATTCCCATGAATTTATCGCAAAGAACTGTGGTTGAGCCTTCCTCTTCAATATCAACAGGGATTTTAGTCTGGAAATTTACTTTGATATCAGTTGCTTTTACAGTCAAAGAATTTCCTTCTGCAATCAAAAGAACATTTGAAAGAACTGACATAGCGTTCTTTGTGGAAATAATCTCCTGCGCAATGGAAATTTCGTTAATCATTGCGTTTCTGTCGAAAGTAAATTTCATTTTTTTCTCCTTTTCACAATTCTTATTAAATTTTAAAATTTAAAAAATTTAGTAGTAATAATAATAAGGACTGTGAATTTGTTGAAAAGTTATACAACTTTTTATTTTGTAAGAACTTATGTTTTGGAAAACTTTTATTTGTAAATTCACTTTGAATTCACAAATTCAGAATTTTCAAAGTTTTCAACAAGTTATCCACAGTATGTTAGCATATTTTTAACAATAATTCTATCATTTAAATTCTCTTATTTGCTTTTCGAGAATTTTTATGGTTTCTCCTATCATTGGATCTATTTTGAGCTGGTTTTCGATTTTATTTATAGAATTCATTACAGTCGTATGATCTCTTCCTCCAAATTCTTCACCTATTTCCATTAGAGAATATTCAGTGATTTTTCGTGAAAGATAGATAGCAATGTGTCGGGGAATAGCAAGTGTCTTTTTGCGGCAGTCGCTTTTTAATTCTGACACAGAAATATTGTAATAATCGCTTACGACTTTTTGTATTGTTTCAACTGTTATAATTCCGTTTTCATTAGAATTTATTGAATCTGAAAGCTGTTCTTTTGCAATATCAAGATTAAGCTCTTTATGCATAAGTTCTGCATAACCAATCATTTTTGAAAGAGCACCTTCAAGTTCACGGACATTTGACTGAAAAGTTTTTGCAATCAATTCTTTTACATCCTGAGGAATTGATTTACCTTGAATTTCAAGTTTTTTGTCGATGATAGCAAGGCGTGTTTCATAATCAGGAATTTTTAAATCAATATTTTGACCTCTGGAGAATCGTGTTTTAAGTCTTTCAACAATACCGTTAATTTCTTTGAGTGGACGATCGCTGGTGAATACAATCTGACCTTTTCTGTTGTAAATTTCATCGAAAGTATAGAAAAGTTCGTCCTGCAACTTTTCAGATTTTTCAAGAAACTGAATATCATCGAGAAGAAGAACATCAAGTTTGCGGTATTTTTTTGTGAATTTGTCGGTAGAACGTTCACGAATAGAAGCGGTAAATTCGTTCATTAAAGATTCAGTCGTAATATAAGAGATTTTCAGTTTTGAATTTTGAGAATAAATGTAATTTCCGATTGCAACCATCAGGTGAGTTTTACCTATTCCTGAAGGTCCATAAAGAAGAATAGGATTAAAATTTTTGTTTCCAGGAGTTTTTGCTGCTGCAAGACAAGCATTAAAAGCATAGTCATGTTCACCGTTAGGAACAAAATTTTCAAAAGTGAATTCTTCAATTAGTTGAGGATGTTTTTGAACAGTAGTAGAAGCATACAAATCTGAATTTTTAGTAGAAATATCAGGTTGAGAAGATTTTTTATTATTTGATGAATCATAATTTTTTATTTCTTCTGAGAAAGAAGGAGTTGATTCTACTGGTTTTGAATTGAAAACAGGAGAAAGAGTTATTTTCTGGCCTGTAAGCTCATTGATTTTTGACTGAACTTTTTGAACATTTCCTTTCTGAACCATTCTATCCCACAAAAATTTTGATGGAACGGAGACTTTTATTTCAGAAAGAGTGTCTTCTATATAAGAAAATTTAAAATTTAAAATAAATTCGTTCTCGTTTCCCGAAGATTTTAATTCTTCGTGAATCTGATTCATTACTTCTTCAAAAAAATCTTTATAATTCTGTTCTGACATAGAATTTATTTTAGAGTGAATGAAGATTTTTTTCCACTAAGAATTGAGGAAATTTGTAGTGCGGTTGATTAATTCCTAACTTTTTCTCAACCTTGTTTCTTTTTAAAAATTCTACTATAATATTCTTCTCTAAAAGTCTTTTCATGTCTTTTATCTAAAATCATAAATCTTTAATTTACAAGGAAATAAAAATGGCTGCTAATTATTCGGCGGGTAGTATTCAGGTTTTAAAGGGTCTTGAGGCTGTTCGCAAACGACCTGGTATGTATATTGGTTCAACTGGTCCGAAAGGCTTGCATCATCTTGTTTATGAGACTGTAGACAACTGTATCGATGAAGCTATGGCAGGCTATTGTGATAATATCGTGGTTGCTCTCGAAAAGGACGATATTGTTCGCGTTGAAGATAACGGACGAGGAATTCCTGTCGATATTCATCCTACAGAGAAAATTTCTGCCCTGGAACTTGTTTTGACCCGTCTTCATGCGGGCGGTAAATTCGATAAAAATGCTTATAAAGTTTCAGGCGGTTTGCATGGTGTAGGTGTTTCCTGCGTAAATGCCCTTTCTGACTGGCTTGAGGCCACTGTCTGCCGGGACGGTCACATCTATCGTCAGAAGTACGAGCGCGGAATTCCTGTTACAAAAGTTGAAGTCATAGGCGACACTCAGGCTCACGGAACTACAATCCGCTGGAAGGCTGACAAAACCATTTTCACTGAGACTACCACTTACGATTTCGACGTTCTCTTGCAGCGTCTCAAAGAGCTGGCTTTCTTGAACAGCGGAATCGTCATCACTTTCCGAGACGAGCGCCTTGAGACTCCGAAAGAAGAAGTCCTCAAATATGAGGGCGGAATCGTTCACTATGTAAAAGAAATCAACGGCAACAAAAAGAGTAAGTTTTATTATCCTGAGGAGCCGATTTACATCACTGGCGAAAAGGACAATGTAATCACTGAGCTTGCTTTCCAGTACAACGATTCTTATTCAGAAGATATTCATACTTATGTAAACGACATCAACACACGCGATGGTGGTACTCATCTTGATGGATTCAGAACTGCTTTGCTCTGGGTTTTGAACAAGGCTCTTGATGGCAACGAAAAGATGAAAAAGAAGATGCCTGATCGTGACGGCAAATTCGAGCCGGGCGAGGACAAAAAAGAAAAACTCACCGGTGAAGATGTCCGCGCGGGATTGGCGGCCGTTCTTTCAATGAAAGTTCCTGAGCCGGAATTCGTCGGTCAGACAAAAGACAAGCTGGGAAACACCGAAGTCCGCTCAATCGTAGATTCCCTCGTAAAAGAAAAACTGACTATTTTCTTTGAGCTGAATCCTGTCGTCCTTGACCGCGTTCTTGAAAAAGCCGTGGGTGAGGCTGCCGCGCGAGTCGCCGCACGAAAGGCAAAGGAAGCCACCCGCAAAAAGACCGTGGGTGCCGGTTTCCAGAAGCCTGAAAAACTTTCTGACTGCTCAATCAAAGATAATCCTGAAATTTGTGAAGTCTACATAGTCGAGGGTGATTCGGCTGGTGGTTCTGCAAAGAAAGGCCGTGACTCAAAAACTCAGGCAATTCTTCCTCTTTGGGGAAAGATGCTCAATGTCGAAAAAGTCAGCCCGGAAAAAGTCATGGGCAACGACAAGCTTGACCCTGTAATCAAAACTTTGGGAACAGGATTCGGAAAAGACTTCAACATCGAAAAACTCCGCTATCACAAAATCATCATCATGGCCGATGCCGATGTCGACGGAAGCCACATCCGAACCCTTCTGCTCACATTCTTCTTCCGCTATATGCCGCAGCTGATTGAGCACGGATATGTTTATCTTGCAATGCCTCCGCTTTTCAAAGTCCAGCTTGGCAAAAAAGAGCCTGTTTACTGCTACTCTGATCAGGAACGAGATGACGCTCTTGCCGCTTTGGGTGACCAGCGAGATAAGGCCGATGTTCAGCGGTACAAAGGTCTTGGTGAGATGGACGGTGAGCAGCTTTGGGAAACAACAATGGATCCCGCTCACCGAAAGATGCGGGTAGTAACAATCCCGGACGCCGAAGCCGCCGACAAGATTTTCAGCGTCTGCATGGGTGAAGAAGTAGAACCGCGCCGGGAGTTCATTGAGAGCAACTCCAGCTATGCGAATCTGGATATTTAGGGAACGATGACAGACATAAAGACAACTGATTACGAATCAGCAATAAAAGAAATAAAGGCAGCTATTCTCAAAAGCCGTTATACGGCAGCACGACTTGCAAACAGGGAGTTGTTGCTTTTGTATTTTAAAGTCGGTCAGTATGTTTCAAATAACAGTCGTGAGGAATTTTGGGGAACAGGTGCAATTGCAGAAATTTCCAAAAGACTTACGCAAGAATTGCCAGGTCTACGAGGATTTTCTGAAGGAAACATAAAGAAAATGCGACTTTTCTACGAAGCATGGAAAGATGTGTTTTCAAATCGTTCTCCATTGGCGAACGAATTTAGCGAGGATCGTTCTAATTCAGCAAATCGTTCGTTGCCAACGAACGAATTTCCAAAGGATTTTGAACTGAGAATTGTGACTGGAATGTGGGCGGAAAAGTGCAGAGTTTATTGCGGATTAATTTGAGAGGGAGAAAATAAATGGCTAAAACTGTGAATTATTCTGTTTTGAAAAAGTATTTACCTTCTCAGAATTTTGAAGAAAATTATGCACTTTTAAGTCATTATATTCAGCTTCAAGGAACAGACAAAGTAAAAAAATACGAAAAAATTATTCGTGAAAGAAATGTTAATTTAGATGCTCTTCCAAAAAAATCAGAATTTAATTCATTTATAAATGTTCCTTATGAAAACAAAGATGAAAAATTTACTTTTATTGATTTGTTTGCAGGAATTGGCGGTTTTCGTATGGCTTTGCAGAATTGCGGTGGAGAATGTGTTTTTTCAAGTGAATGGGATGAAGCTGCAAAACAAACATATTTTGCAAATTATGGAGAAGTTCCGTTTGGTGACATTACAAAAATCAATGTAGATGATATTCCCGAATTCGATGTGCTTGCGGGTGGTTTTCCATGCCAACCGTTCAGTTCGATTGGTAAAAGGGAAGGTTTTAAACATAAAACGCAGGGAACCCTTTTTTTCTATATTGCTGAAATCATAAAGGCAAAGCAACCAAAAGCTTTCATTTTGGAAAATGTACCTGGATTGCTTAATCATGATGAAGGAAAAACTTACGCTACAATAATGGAAGTTCTAGAAAAGGAGTTGGAATATAAAGTTTTTTCGAAAGTTTTAAATAGTGCTGATTTCGGAGTTCCACAAGAGCGCAAGCGATTGTATTTTATTGGGTTCAGAAAAGATATTGATTCATTGAAATTCAAAATGCCTGAAGGAACTT
The DNA here is from genome assembly GCA_947167745.1 of uncultured Treponema sp. The sequence continues at coordinate 2,105 of CAMVJE010000023.1, read as the reverse complement.
CTGAAAGAGTAGGAATAGGACAGTTTGTTGAAAAAGATGCAAAAGGTCCTTCCATTTCAAAGCATTTACAGCAATCATATATTTTTAAAAAAGATGACGGGCATCCTGAAATTATAGATTCAAATTCTGATTTCCCTGTAAAAACATTGTGTGCTTCTTATCACAAGATTCAGCGAATTACAGGAACTTTTGTGCGTGGAGGTGAAACAGGTTTACGGTTACTCACGGAAAATGAATGTAAGGCAATTATGGGTTATCCCAAAGAATTTAAAATTCCTGTTTCGAGAACTCAGATGTACCATCAGTTTGGAAATTCTGTTGCGGTTCCTGTTGTTGAAAAACTTTCAGAGAGTATTATTAATAATTTGCAGAATAACGGAGAAAAATAAATGGCACAGTTTTCAAACAGTGATAAACAAGAACACGGACAAAATGCAAAAAATTCTCTGGAATCAATTCTTCTTGAATGTAAAAAATATTCTTATATTAAAGAAATCATAAAAGAATATCGGTGTGGTTTTAAAGAATATGATGAGTCACAGTTTTATTGCAATTTTTTGATTATTTTTGATGATGATACAAAATGGATTATAAAAGTTACGACTTCATTCAGAACTGACAGAATTAAAGGTAATCAGTGGGATAGTTTCAATATTAAAGAAATAGACCCTAGTATTTCGAAATCAGTTCTTGTTTATCCTGATGAATTACCACAGAATGAAAAAGATAAATTTATTGCTCATAAGTTTAAGATTGTGAATCATATGCATTTTTCGGCGATTGATGATATTGTTGCTCAAAAAGAGTTGTTTGAATTAATTGAAGATTATGCGACAAAAAATCTTTCTGTTGGTCAAAAAAAAGACAAAGCTGGAAACAACTTTGAGGCATACATTGCAAATGTTCTCTGTAATGGCAGTAATCTTTCAAAATGGAAAACCAATGACCCAAAACTTGTCGGAATGCATTTTAATTTCTTTGAAAAAATTGTTAATTGTTTTGGTCTTGATAAAGATGAAGTTGTCAGTATAAAAGCTACTGCAGATAAAAAGATAATTGGAACTCTTGCAACTTCTGGAAATCCAAAAACTGATGTTTTGGTTGAAGTTTTCCTAGAAAATGCAAAAACTGATTCAAAATCTTTTACAATTAGTTGTAAAAAATCAAATGCGAAATCAGTTAGTGTACATCAATATTCTGCCGATGCGTTTGCAGAAGTTCTTGATTCTTCTAATGACAAACTCAGAGATTTGCTTTGTAAATTTCAAAAAGTTGGAAATCTGCGAGATTTTGGAAATGAAAATTCTGACTCTTTGAAAAAAGAATTAAAACCTTATTTGGAAAAATTAGTACGATGGGTAATCGGTGGATATGGTGGAAAAGTTCAAAATACAAGGCAACAGGCAGATTATATTATTATTTCCGATGAAGATGATATTTATATTCATACATTGGAAGAATATACAGAAATTCTTTTAAAGCCTGAGAATGAAAGTCATTTTGGAACACCTTTTCAATGGACTTTTGCTTCAGGCAGAAAAGGGAAGGATATTCAATTGAAGTGTAAGATTTTGAAATAAAAAATAGTCAGTAGTTTCTAAAAAGAAAGTGGTGACTGTACTACTAGAACTGAAAAGTTTCGTTGTCTAGCAAAGAAACTATAAAATGAAATAGCCTTCTCGTGCAAGGGATTGTAGTGGCGGCGTTAGCCGTTCCAGAGCGTAGCGGCGGAATGGAGTGCGAAGGCACGGAACCACGAAAAGCCCGACCCGTAGGGGTGCACCCATAAAAAATACAAGATTTTTTTTTTCCAATTTGGTATAATGTACTACTGAATCATTGTTTTTAGGATTATAAAATGTTAGAAGAAGAGAAAACCCCGGAAGGCGGAACTGTCATAAAGATTCCGATTGAGGATGAGGTCAAGCAGGCTTACATCGACTATTCAATGTCGGTAATCGTTCAGCGGGCTTTGCCTGATGTCCGTGACGGCTTGAAGCCGGTTCACCGCCGAATCATGTACGCCATGGACACTTTGCATCTGGCTTCAGGCGGAAAGACTAAAAAATGCGCTACGATTGTCGGTGAAGTTTTGGGTCACTATC
>CAMVJE010000022.1 GCA_947167745.1 uncultured Treponema sp. | reverse complement strand
TGATGTAGACTTTGTAAAACGCATTGCAGACAAAATTTCTGACGAAGACTTTCAGACTTATAGAATTTCTGCTGATGAATTTTCTCCTTTGTATTATGTTCTCTCTCGACGCTATCCGCTTTTGAGAGGTATTGAACGAATGAAGATGATAAAAAATATGCCTCAAAATAAAGATAATTATATTTGGAAAAATCTTGCAGTTCCAGGATTTACTGAAGAAGAAAAACGTGCGTACAAACAAGAATATCAATCTGGCTCTTCAGATTTTGCAAAAGGTTTTCAAATGATGGAAGATGAGTTTACTCCTCTTTACTACGGTCTTGCGACAAAAGAGCTACAACTTCCAGCATTTGATGAAATCACAGATTACTTCATTTCTCGCACAAAAAATGTAGATTCTTTTACAAGCAAAAACGGCATTACGGCTTTATATTATGCAGCAGAAATGAATGATGTAAAAACTTGTCGAAAACTCTTGCAAAGGGGGGCGACGATAACAAAGGTGAATGACCTTGTACCGAACTTTAGCGACGCAAAAGGCAATGTTGTGAAAATGCCAGACATTTTTATCTTTCGTTGCATAGATTATGAATCTTGGGAAACATTAAAAATGTTTTTGACAGAATTCAAGGAAAAAGCCGAAACGGTAATGCACAGGGGAAATTTTGAAGTAACACCATTAGTTGTTTTTATTGCCAGTCAGCGACAAAAATTTTTTTCAGCTTCTTTTGATGAAAGATTAAAAATTGCAAATCGACTAGATGAATTTATAAACCTCTTTCTTTCCTGCGGGGCGAGTATGACTGAATCCACTGAATTGGGCTGTGCTGAGTTTTTACTTAGCCACTGAAGTTCGATATTTATCGGCTGACTTTCTTCAAAAATTCCGACGGCGTTATTACCTCAACGAAAGCTGTCTTAAAATCATTTACATTCCTTGTAACGAGGAAATCAGCCCCAATTTGAAGTGCGGACTCATGCTGCACGGAATCTTCAAAATCACTCCAAGAAGAGTTAAGTGCATTTTTTATACAAGCCTCGTCTATGCCTGCAATAGTGCGTAAAAATCTTTATTTTTAAGGAAAATATCAAGAATAATATTTGAATCCAAGAAAACTGTCACATCAGACTCCGTATCTTTCTTTTAATCGTTCCGCACGAACTTCTTTCATTGTTAAAGGTGCATGCTCTTCCAATATTCCTGTAAGATTCTCGATAATTTCCGAAGCAGCGCGTTTTTTTTCGTTTTTTTTAGAGGCATTTTTAAACTGATTTATTACGAACAACGCATACATTTCAATGCTGTTCTGTAATTCTTGTGGTAAACTTTGTACTTGTTTTTCTAAAAGCGCAAAAGACATAAGCACGCCTCCATCAAAAAATAGTATAACATTGAAACAAAAAACTGTCACTAAAAGCTAAATCAAAAAAAACTCGCCCCAAAAGGAGCGAGCCTTGAATATCTAGCTGATTATAAAACTTCTCACAGAGGGACAGAGACCACAGAGAGCTTTCAGAATTACGAAAGTCTTTCCCTTTCATTATTCTCTCTGTGTACTCCAAAGCTCTGTGAGGAATTTACTAGTAATCATGCTCGCTTGCGCGAGCTAACGAGTTTTCTTGCGAAAACTCGCAGGAATTTACTAGCTGACTAATAATCCATTCCCATTCCAGGCTGTGCTGCCGGTGTTGGTGCCGGTGGCTCTGGGATGTCTGTGATTGCACATTCTGTCGTGAGGAGCATTCCGGCAACGCTTGCGGCATTCTGCAATGCGCTTCGTGTTACCTTAGCCGGGTCGATGATACCGTCATCCATCATGTCAACCCACTTTCCTGTGCGGGCATTGTAGCCTGTGCCTTTCTTCTCGTTCTTTGCTTTCTCTGCAACAACTGCACCGTCAACACCTGCGTTCTCAGCAATCTGGCGGATTGGCTCTTCAAGAGCACGGCGGACGATTCGGAATCCGACTTTCTCTTCTTCAGTCAAATCTTTTGCAGCGTCGTCTGTGAGGGCTTTTGCAGCCTCAATCAAAGCGATTCCACCACCGCAAACGATACCTTCTTCGAGAGCAGCGCGAGTTGCGGCAAGAGTATCCTCAACGCGGAACTTCTTCTCTTTCATCTCAGTCTCTGTGATAGCACCGATGTTGATTACTGCTACACCGCCAGAGAGTTTAGCCAATCGCTCCTTGAGCTTCTCTTTGTCGTACTCAGAAGTTGATTTTTCAACCTGAGCCTTGATTTCTGCAACGCGGGCAGCGATTGCGTCTTTTGCACCTGCTCCGTCAACCAAAGTCGTGTTGTCTTTGTCAATCTTGACGCTCTTAACCTGACCAAGCTGGTTGAGCTCAGTTGTCTCAAGCTTGAGACCCAATTCCTCAGAAATTACAGTACCGCCAGTCAAAATAGCGATATCCTGGAGCATTTCCTTTCGGCGGTCACCAAATCCCGGAGCCTTAACAGCAACGCATTTGAGAGTACCGCGGATTGAGTTGAGAACGAGAGTAGCCAAAGCCTCGCCGTCCATGTCCTCGCAGATGATTACGAGTGGTTTTCCTGTCTGAGCAACTTTCTCCAGAACTGGGAGAAGGTCTTTCATTGTAGAGATTTTTTTGTCGTGAATCAAAATGAAAGCATCGTTGTAGTTTACTTCCATGCGCTCACGGTCTGTTACGAAGTAAGATGAGATATATCCACGGTCGAACTGCATACCTTCAACAGTCTTAACAGTTGTGTCCATGTTCTTTGACTCTTCAACAGTGATTACGCCGTCTTTGCCAACCTTTTCGATTGCATCAGCAAGGATTTTACCGATTTCAGGGTCGTTGTTTGCAGAAATTGTAGCGACATGAGTGATGTCCTCGCTGCCTTTAACTGCACGGCTGTTCTTTTTGATAGCCTCAACTGCAACTGCTGTTGCCTTGTCGATACCGCGTTTGATTTCAATTGGAGTCATTCCGGCAGAAACGCTCTTGAGCCCCTCGCGGACGATAGCATAAGCCAAAACTGTAGCTGTTGTTGTTCCGTCACCTGCGACATCGTTTGTCTTTGAAGCAACTTCACGAACAAGCTGTGCGCCCATGTTCTCATAAGGATCTTTGAGCTCAACTTCCTTTGCGACAGAAACACCGTCTTTTGTGATTGTTGGTGCGCCGAATTTTTTGTCCAGCATAACCAGTCGGCCACAAGGTCCGAGAGTTACTTTTACAGCGCGGGCAATCTGCTCAACGCCAGAAAGCATCTTTTTGCGAGCTTCTTCATTGAAAATCAACTGTTTAGCCATAATACTTTATTCTCCTTCAGTTTGTCACTCCGAACCTGTCTGTAGTCAGTCAGGCTTGTTTCGGAATCACTCAAACCGTCATTTAATTTTTTGTACATTCATAAAAATACTGAAATTTTCGTTTATCGGCAAGAAAAAAAATCATTTCAATGTTATACTTGATTCGTGATTAAAATATTTTTTTCTATTATTATGCTTTTTTTCGTAGCACAGTCGGTTTCCTCTGAATCATCTCCGGAAAATCCTCCTTCACATGTTCATCCCCGCCTTCTGTTCACAAAAGATGAGCTTCCTCAAATTAAAAAAAATCTCACACATTCCGAAAATGCCGCCGCCTATGCAGAGAGTGAGAAACTGCTTTCTGAGTATTTCGGAAAAGACATATCATTTACTCCAATCAAAAAACGAACATTCACCTGGTCAGGCAAAATCATTGCGTCTGTGGAAGCCTCTGCCTTTAAATATGCCATAACCGGGAAAAAAAAATATGCAGACTGGGCATTTAAAACTTTCGTAAACTGTTGCTCCACAATTGACTTAACGGGCATTTACGATGACTATCGCCCCTATGGTCAGATGATTTTTACGGCTGCTGAAATATATGACTGGTGCTATGATGCCCTCTCAAAAAGTGAAAAAACAAAGCTTTATGAAGCAAGCCTTACTTTTATAAAAAAACTTCAGATTGGATATCCGCCGGTGAAGGGAAAGACTGTTACAGGACACTCTGCCGAAGGTCAGCTCCTGCGAGCTTATCTGGCCGCAGGAATTTCAATGTATGACGAGCATAAAGATTTATGGAATATGTCATCATCACGATTTTACGAAGAATTTATTCCTCCAAGAAAATTCTTTTACGATTCACTTTCGCCGAATTTTCAGGGCACGGGATATGGCCCCTATCGTTCTATGTTTGATTTGTGGTCAGCGATTATGATCTGTGCCATGAAAAATAAAGATCCTTACGACGGAAAACTTTCTCTCTGGAGTAAATATTTTATCTATATTGTGCGGCCTGACGGAATGAGCTGGCATATAGGCGATGATCATGCTATCGAAAAAATGAATTTTAATTTTGCCCGTTATGGAGCAAATGCCTTTTTGCAGTCTGTGATTTCAAAAGATCCATATATAAAATTTTTCGCAAAGGAAAAGCTTGGGAATTTTAAATCTTTCAAATACAACGACAACGGTGAAAATGATGATGTTATCACACCGGTTCAGTTTTTGATTCTAAATGATGTAAATCTTCTCCCAAAAGATTATAGGGAACTTTCTCCCTCTTATTATTGTCCTTACCCGCTTGGAGAATATCTTGCTGCCTCAAGCTGGGAAGAAAAGGACAATCCAGCCATTCACTTAAAAATCGGAGAGTATGCCCAGGCAAACCATGAGCATCAGGATGCTGGAAGTTTTGAGATTTTCTGTAATGGACTTCTGGCTTCGACGGGAGGATTTTACCTGTCAGGTGGCGGAGGAAATGGCTACAGGTCTGGCCATACGCAAAAGTACTACCACTCTTCGGTTTCAAAAAATACTCTGTTGCTTCAGTCTGATCCGGCTTCTTACGAATCTTATGGACTCCAGCTTGCACTCCCAGAAGCAAAGTCTTTCGGCCAAATTCTTTCTGATGCAAAATACCATCGCGGAAAAGTAACTGCCCATTTTGACAGTTTGCACGATAAAAAGGGTCTTGTTTTCCTTGCAGGTGATATTTCCAATGCCTATGAAGCAGCAGGTTTTGTGCACCGTTCCATGCTCGCCTTCTTTACCGGCGATAAAAAGAATCCGCTTATTTTCTTTGTATATGACCAGATTGATTCTGGCAAAAAAGGAATTTTCCTGCTGCACTCCCTCAAAGAGCCTGAAATACTTGAGAGACGAGTGCTCATAAAAAATAAAAATGATGACATTGGTCTGGCAAATACAGTCCTTTTCCCGGAGAATCCTAAGTTTACGAAAATTGGTGGAAAGGGGCATGAATGGGAAGTCGCCGGTATTAATTATTCTCAGGGAAGTGAAAAAGCCGTGAATGCAAAAAGTGAGTCAGGCTGGGGAAGAATAGAAATTTCTGATTCCAGCCAAAAGACAGGGCGGCAAATTCTTTTTAATGTTATGGAAGTATTTACTGACGGCAAAAAAGAAGATTTATCAAGAGAAGTTCTTTCAGTTAAAACTGATAAATTTGACTTTGCTGTAATCAAGGGACTTGCAGTTGGATTTTACAGGGGCGGAGATGAGTTAAAATCTTCGGACTTTACTGTTTCGCTTCCTGAATTCGCTGAAAAACGAATTATTTTGTGTAATCTTCCTGCAGGCAAATGGACTGTAAACTCAAAAACTTATACCGTAACGGACGAAAATAAAATCTTAATTGGGGAATAAAATGACTTTTGACAAAATGAAGGTGAAATCAGCGGGTGAAAAAATCATCGTATACACTGATGGAGGCTGCTGGGGAAATCCAGGTGTTGGCGGCTGGGCATGTGTGGTCATCGCAGAGGGCGAGGCCAGGGAACTCTCTGGCGGCGAAAAACTCACTACCAACAACCGCATGGAGCTCACAGCAGCAATTTCTGCCCTTAGTGCGATTTACAATACTGAACGACTTCGCAATAATCCGATTCAGGTGAACATAGACAGCCAGTATGTCAAAAATGGTATCACCAGCTGGATTTTAAACTGGAAAAAGAACGGCTGGCGAACGGCGGCAAAAAAGCCTGTCCTTAATCAGGAACTTTGGCAAAAACTGGACGCGCTTAATGCTTCCCTCAATGTGGAATGGAACTGGGTTAAAGGTCATGCAGGTGTTGAATACAACGAGAGATGCGACCACTTGTGTCAGCAGGAAATGTCCAGATTGAAGGGTTAAGCCGGTAAAAGCAAAAATAGCCGGTTTCCACTTTCAACTTTCCAATTGATTTTTCCGACAATAAATTTATGAGACTGTCGAAAATTATTCTCCCTATATTTGTTCTTTCTATTCTGTTTGCCGGCTGCGATAAAAAGACGGCTTTAAGCGAGCCCATGCAAATGGAGCAGAAATCGAGTGATCACAGATGGTTTTACTTTGGCACAGATACTTATTCTGAAGTTGATTTGCCTCAGCATTCTCCAATTCACTCGCTGAAACCCTGGACAGAAAGCGTTCGTGTTTGCGATGGAAATGTAACTCCTGACGGTAAAGCCCTTCTCCTTGTAAATCATCTTGGTGCCCTCTACTTTGATGAAAGTGACAATCCTGTCTTAATTCAGGACTATCAGCTCTTTTCAGATTCAACGGCCGGCAATCTTGTCTTTGACGGTTCTGTCCCGTATTTTACACTTGTAAAAAATTCATTTTTCAATAAGACTGCAAATCAAAACCCTAATCAAAGTCATATCATTCGCCTTTCCACCGCACAGAAAATGTTCTTCCCTGTAGTCACTTACGGTGATTTAAAAATCGAGCAGAGTGGGGAAGTTACGGGAACTTATTTTGACGGAAGCGATTGGGTGAGTTCAGTAAAATCTACAAAAAACAATAAGGTTTCTTTTCACTATATAAAATGGAAATCTCTTGTTGATCTTGCAAGTGTTCAGCCTTTTTCGAAATCTGCCGGAGATTCAAGTTCAATTTCTGTATCAGAAATTTCTGAAAGCAGCTACCGCAATTTGATTACGCCGGAAAATTTTTCAAAAGCTCCTCTCAGGCTTAAACTTCTTCTGAAATCGATTCCAAAAGACTTTAACTTTGTGCTTACTTGTCGTGATGCAGGTGGTTCTTCTCCAAGATATTTTGACAATGGAATTGAAGACGACGGAACTGTTGCAAATGCAATCATAAAAGATAACTGGATCTGTGCAGTTTTTGGAGACGGTACGACATTTTTCAGCGGCTCTCTGGACGGCTTCCCTCTAATCAACGGAGGCAAAACTGTTGCCTTCCGCCTTCCCAAACTTCCTCCCCGTTATTCATATCAGGCATTCTCAATCAGTGGAAAATTTCTCATAGTTGCCTGGGAAGAAAGTGATTTTTATAAAACCGGGCGAAGTGGCTTCCTCACAGTCGATATGGAAAAATTGTTTTACAAGGGCTGAATATGAAAAAAAATCTGATATTTTGCTTCATTTTTATTTTTCAATTTTCACTTTTTTCCCTTCATGCACTGGAGAAGTCTCTTTTTGTTACGCTTGGTCCTAAAATTATGCTGAATACTGATGCTGCGACAAAATCAGCTCCCTCTCCCGTAATGTATTCTATGGGTGCAGGCGGGGATTTTTTACTTGAAAATAATGTCCTGTTGCAGGCTCATGTATCTTTGTTTACGAATTATTATCTTTGGGATGGTGAACGCGCTCGTCCGGCCGAAGTTGAAAACAGAACGGCAACGGCACTTTCTGCCATGTTAGATTTAACGGGCGGTTACCTTTGGACACTGGGCGAAAATAAAAAGCATCTCATCTCGCTTTCCGGCGGACTTGGATTTCTTCTCCGTTACGGAATCTTGTCCAATGGAGTTAATTCTGATGAAGTTAATTCGCGGACAGGTACGAAAATCGGTGATGATGTTTCAGAAATTAATTCATCTTTCTATAAAGAACTGGGATTTTTATATCCGGAAATAACATTCTCCTATTCATACAAATTTTCTGAAACATGGAAAATTGGCGGTGATTTCAGGAACTATCTGCCACTCGGAGCCATTATCAATTCCCGGGGCTGCGATGGAATGATATTCTCCATCATGCTGAAATTGTCAAAAAAACTTTAAATTATTATAAAAAATTTGCACAATCATGCTAAAAGGTATTAGAATATATACTACACTTTAGAGAGGATAAAATGGTACAAGAGGTTGTTTCAACAAAGTTGTCTGATGTACAGGCAGCTGCTGAAGACTTGGTTCGCCAGCTTCATTCTAGTCCGGATTCATATAATGCCGTAATCTTTATGGCAGCGATAAAATATGATTTTGCGGAACTTTCGCGGGTAATTAAAGAAAAATTTCCTGAGTCAGAAGTTATTGGTGCAAGCACTGCTGGTGAAATTGACATGCAGGGATTCCAAAACGATTCAATAGTCCTTACTACAATGCGTGATGACCGTACAAAGGTTCGGGGCGTGCTCGTCGAAAACGGTAGTAAGTATCCTGTTGCAAATAAAGCTGATATTGAGGCTGCCTTGCGTGGTGTTGGTATTTCTTGTGGGGATTCCATGTCACACCGCTCAGGATTTGCCATTGCTTTCATAAACGGTGTTTTTAATGCTGAAGAGACAATTCTGTCAACTTTCTATTCAATTATACAGAATGATAAATTCCCTCTTGCGGGAGGAACAGCCGGTTTTACAGGCTCAGAAGCTAAAACATTTGTCAGTTACAACGGTAAAACCACCCAGGATGGCGCTGCTTTCCTTTTCGTAAAGACTGCCTGCAAATTCGATATTCGCCAGGAAGATATTTTTAATCCAACCGGCAAAACAATTTATGTCACTCAGTCAGATACAATCAACCGCACGATTTACAGAATTAACGGCCTGCCTGCAAAATCTGTCTATGCCCAGCAGCTTGGTGTTTCTGAATCACAGGCCGAGGGAATGACATTCGAAAATCCGTTTGGACGACATATTAACGGCTCAATTCACATTGCTGCCCTTGCAGGCTTTGGTGGAGACGGCTCATGCTCACTTTTTGCACGCGTCGTTCCAAATTCAACCCTTGAAATGATGCATATTGGCGATCCAGAAGCAAAATGTGACGAAACTTGTTCCGGAATTAAGCAGGAAATCCCTAATCCAAAGTTCACCTTGCTTATGACTTGTATTACCCGTACGATGGCTTTTGACCGCATGCACATCGCAGGCAATATCATTCGTAAATATCAGCAGACTTTCCCGACTTTCTGTGGCTTCTCTTGCTATGGAGAACAGATTGGTCGTGTTCATTGTAACCAGACTCTTGTCAGTTTAGTAATGGGAGACTAAAGGATGGAATCATTAAATCTCATAAAAAGCGGAATCGATACCGTTGAAATCTTAATTCAGTATCTTGCAAAAGATGCTATTGGTGGCGATTTTCTTAAGACTTACCTTGAAAGCCGGGATTCTCAGGCAAAAGCAGCCCAGGAGCAGCAGGAAGCCCTTCAGCAGCTTCTAGACGATACATCAGAGATGGAAGAAGGCAACCGCCAGATTTCCGCCAGCGTTGAAGGAAATATTCAGCGTCTTGGAATTATTGCAGATGCAATTAAAAATCTCCGCAATTCAGTTGATGAAATCGAGCAGGAACAGCGTAAATATGCTGCCCAGTTTGAGAATCTTATTTCTCAGGCCAAGATTATTTCAAATCAGATTAACGATATTCAGAATATTTCAGCTCAGACCAATTTGCTTTCATTTAACGCATCAATCGAAGCTGCCCGCGCAGGAAATGCCGGAAAAGGCTTCCGTGTTATTGCAAATGAGGTTAAAAAACTTTCAAATGACACCAGTAAAACTTCTGAAGAAATTAAAATGAATGTAGAGAATCTTGTATCTTCAATCTCTAATCTTGAAAAAATCACTCAGAAGAACACTTCTTCCCTTGAAAACCTTGCCAGCGAAACAGAAAACACCCTTAACACCTTCGCATCGGTCCGCGAGGCAAACTCTTCAAGTAATATGAGTATCAGCCGAATCGGTACCGTAATCGAAAATAATGTTCGCGGAATCAACAATGTAATCAACAATGTAAAGCGAACGGAGCAAATCAGCGAAGACAATCTCAAGGTCTTCGTAAAATGTGCAAGCGAAAACGAGATGCTTTTCAACGATTTGTATTCATTCGTATACGAACTGAAGGCGATTTTCAAGGACCTGCAGAGTCAGAATTAAAAAGCCATAAAATGAAAGGGGGATGCTTGGAAATACCAGGCATCCCCTTTTTTTGTACTATGGGAGCTATTTTTTAGTATTTGTGCGGGAATCAACGATTCGCTGCATGTCGGCAATGTTGTTAACAATCATATAGTTGTCGAATATTTCTACCTTGCGCGACATTGTAAAATGCTTCATTTCGTCTTTTACAACATTTGGCGGTAATCCTGACCAGTGAACGATATCTGACTCTGTAACATTGAATTTTCGTTTTCGGTCTGCGGTTACCGGAACAGGATTCATCTCGTTGAACATACAGAAAACATCAGCGAGTCGGGCCTGTGCATCAGGGATAACGAGAATCTTGAGACGGCGTTTTTGATCGTAGATTCGTTTGCAGAAAAGTTTAAGAAGAATTAGGGCCAGCTGAGGATTGCCTGTAATTAGCATTTCAAAGTTTGCCTTGTTAAATTCGAGACACTCTACATGACCGCGGGCTACACAGGTTGCTGAACGGGGTGAATTATCAAGAATTGCCATTTCGCCGAAAAATTCACCTGGCTTTAAGATGTCGAGGTTTTTATTTGACTCGTTTACGCATTTCGTAAGCTGAACCGTACCACTTTGGATGAGGTAGAATGTTTCACCTCTTTCAAATTCAGTGATGATGACCTGACCGTTTTCGTAGTGTTTTTCGAAACGCTTGAATGCAGGAAGCTCAAAAAGCTTGATTGAACTTCCGCCTTCTGAAACTTCTTCATCATAGCTGTCATTAGAGGAAATTCCTTTTTTGACATAGGCATTAGCCTTGAGAAGCATTTCTTTTATTTCTTTTACATGTGGCGCGAGCGGATACAGTTTGAGGTATGTTGTACAAACATCAAAGCAACTCTGCCACTTGCTGTCATCGTAGAATGCTTTTGCGACTGAGTAGAGACCGCTCATTTGGTTTACAGAATCATTTTTGTTGAGAACAGACTCTGTTTTTTTGTGAATCTGGCGCAACTGATTTGAGAAGACTTTGAGCATCTTCATGATAAGCTGCTTGTTATTGCTGAAAAGAGCCTCAAATTCCTGTGAGGACATTGCAATACATGTTGATTCTTCGAGAGTCATTACGGTTTCTTCGCGGGGGAAATGACCGATTGCTGATTTTACGCCAAAAAATTCACCCTGTTTGACCTGTTCTGTTGTCTGGAGTTTTGTTTCGACATCGGTTGTAGTGATAACGACACGACCTTTTTGCAGAATGAATACACGGTCATCAGTATCACCTTCAAAATAAATTATTGAACCTTTTGTGTATGAAATCGCCTTTGGCATACTTTCTGTGCTCCCGATTCAAAAAATCAAAGAAAATCATTATAAGTATAACACAAGAGTTGAAAATATGCTATTATTTTTTTTATGATTGACTTGCATTCCCATTCTTCTGCCTCTGACGGAGTTTTCAGCCCAAAAGAAGCCGCAGAATACGCGATTGAAAAAAATTTGAAAGTTTGGGCACTTACTGACCATGATACGGTTGACGGACTTTATGAGGCTGCAAATGTTTGTGCTAAAAGTGAAAGTGGTATTATTTTTCTCCCTGGAATCGAAATTAATGTGCGCTGGCCAAGCGGGGAATTTCATCTTTTGGGAATGGGGCTCAGACGATATTCACAGGATTTACAAGACTTAGTCACTGATTTAACGGAATGTCGCCGAAAGCGCAATCAGGAAATCATCGAAAAAATGAATCAGGACGGAATTGATGTTAGCCTTGAAGAAATCGAAGGCATGTTTAAGGAAAGTCAGATTGGACGTCCGCATTTTGCATCATATTTGATAAAAATCGGGAAGGTTAAGCACAGACAGGATGCTTTTGACAGGTATTTGGGAAAGGGACGGCCTTATTATGCCACTCATGATGGAGCGGATTTGGATGTAGCTGTTGAAGCAATTCTCTCGGCTGGTGGCCTTCCAGTTCTAGCTCATCCACTGTCTCTTTATGTTTCATGGGGCAAAATGGAAGAAACAATTGAGAAAATCAAAAATCACGGAGTTCAAGGGCTTGAAGCATGGCACCCGGCGGCAAGAATCAACGAAGGATTTAAACTTGAACAGCTGGCAAAAAAACTGGGAATGTTTGTTACAGCTGGAAGTGATTTTCATGGTAAGGGCGTAAGGGCAGACCGGCATTTGGGAAAAACAAGCGGAGACCGCAAGATAGAAGACCGCTTTTATTTTGAAGAACTTCTGCCCCATCTTGGGGATTTTGACTGGCGGGAAACGGAGTGGTGTAAGAGCAATGCATAATTTATAATGCAGTATATGGCTATTTAATTGACAGATAGCTATAAAGGCATTTATACTTCCTTTAGATTCTGATTCTGGAGGAGCTTATGAACGCTGTGCCGATTTTTGAGGCGAAAAACCGCCTGCCATTTTTTGTCCACAAGGCCGAAACTGAAGGACCTGTCGCCATCAGCCGCCGTAACAAGGAAGTCGCTTTTATCATTTCAAAAGAAGATTACGAAGCCATGTCGGTCTCAAAGTCAAAAAGCGTCGTGGAGACAATTCGGGAACGACACAAGAAATATGGTCTTGATGACGATGATTTTGATTATACTGAATATTTCGATTCTCTTCGGGAACGAGATTGTTTCGGTCGTGCTGGCGATGAGCACATCTTTGATGAGGTGTGAGCATGGTAAAACCTTTCTATTTGCTGGATACGAATATTATTTCTGAGGTCTTTAAGCCAAAACCAAATGAAAATATCGTTCGGATGATTCATAAAAACGAAAAATTTTGTGCCATTCCTTCAACCGTCTGGAATGAATTGCTTTACGGCGTGAATATAATGGCGGAAGGCAAGAAAAAACAGGCTTTATTTGAAGATTTAGTCAATGACATTCAGGCAAAGTACGGTGTTATCCACTACGACAATCATGCGGCCTGGATTCATGCGGATATTCGTTCCCGTCTCAAAGAAAAAGGCAGGTCGATTGAGTTCCCCGATTCACAAATCGCGTCGATTGCCGTGTCAAATTGCATGATTCTTGTCACAAGGAATACAAAGCACTTCGAGCCGATTCAGGAAGTTTCGCCCCTCATGATGGAAAACTGGTTTGAGGAATAATCACCGCTCGTAACTTGAATTAATATTCAGCTCGCCACGGTATTTGGCTACGGTTCGGCGGGCGACTTTTATGCCCTTTTCCGCCAGTAAGTCTGAGATTTTCTGGTCGGAAAGGGCTTTTTTATCGTTTTTGTGAGCCTCAAGAATTTCCGCGATTTCGTATTTGACGGATTCTTTTGAAAGAGGAGAACTTTCTTTGCTTGAAGGAGAGTTTGAAGTTTCTCCACTGACTGCATTCGTGAAAAAATAGCTGATGGGAAAAATACCCCACTCGCAGGCCAGGTATTTGGAGCTTGCCATGCGGGAAATTGTAGTTTCGTGAACGCCAAGCTTTTCTGCAATGTCTTTTTGCCGCAAGGGTGCAAGATAGCGGGGGCCTTTTTTTAAAAATTCGCTCTGGGCGGCTACGATTTCCTGGGCGGCTTTTAGGATGGTGCTTTCCCTGTAGAGAACGCTGTCGATAAAGACTTTTGCCTCGTTTACGCTGTTCTTCGCGAATTTAAGCTCGGCCTTTTTCCGCTCGGATTTTTCGCTTCCGTCATTGGGAATATTTTCTGTTGAATTGATAAGAGCCGTGTAATCTTTTGAAAGGCCTACTTTGGGTAAGAATTCCCTGGCAAAAGTAACAGTGAATTCCGCTTCCCCTTCCTCTGCTTCGGGGTTTTTTGTGACAATCACATCGGGGGCAACATAATTCGTGGCCTTTGAACCAAAATTTCGGGCGGGGTAGGGATCAAGTGTCTTGATGAAATTGAGGGCGATTTCTATTTCTTCGATTGAAATGTCGTTTTTTGTGAGGGAAAGACCTTCTTCGGAAGTGAATTTCAATTTTTTTTGCTGTGAGAGACAGTCAGAGAGTTTTTTCTGGATTTTCGGAGCCTGTGGTGGATTTAGAAAATCAAAATGCTCGTTTGTTTCCAAAAGAAAAAGGGCAAGATTGCTGGCAGTACCCGAAATTTTGGCCTGAACGAAAAGACTTTCCCTGAAATTGTTAGTGCAGGTTCCTACCGGATCGAGGTGCTGAACCATACAAAGACAGCGATTTAAAAAATCCTGAGTATGAAGGGGATTTTGTGGATTTAAAAAAGATACTGGCGCCAGAATGTGAAATCCTTTTTCGTCCAAATTGTAAATGAGCTTGAGGCAGAGAGCTTTTTCTTCATCACTGATGTTCATTGCATTAAGCTGATGCTCAAGATGGTCTGCCAGAGTCTCCCTTTCGTCAGCATTACTTTCAAGAGCGGCCTGAAAATTGTCGCTGGCTTCCCTTCCTCCGGCAGAAACTTGTCCGTAGTGAGTGTTGTCCGAAAATCTTGAAGGAGCAGGAACTTCCGTGCGTGAAGAAGAAACACCGGATTCCAGGGAGTCGTGCAGAATTTCCAATGCAGGGTTTTTACTTGCCTGAGCGTAAATTTCCTTTCGTAAGTCTTGCGAAGACATGGCCAGAAGATTCAGCGACATGATTTGCGTCTGGCTCATTTTCTGAACTTGTGTCTGAGCCATGTTTTGAGAAGTACGCTGCTGAAAGGACATCTGCGGGAAATCGGCCATGATTCTATCATATAACAAAAATTAGGAATTAGAAATGAGAAATTAGCAATTAGCAATTAGGAATGGGAGGAAATTAATGAAAATTGGCGCCCTACGAGCACAGCTCTTCGGGAGACAGCCCTGCTATGCAGTGCCGCTTCCCAGGGGGGGAGACTTCCCCCATTTTCTATGCTATAATTCTCTCATTATGAAAACTTTTGAAAAATACGGCGTGCAGATTCCTGAAATTCTGCTTCCAAAAACTGTTGATTTGAAATCTTGGTCTGTGATTGCCTGCGACCAGTACACTCAGGATAAAGAATATTGGGCAAATGCTAAAGAAGCGGCGGGGGCAAATCCCTCTACGCTCAATCTGATTTTCCCGGAAGTCTATTTGAATGACGGTAACGGCGATGAGCGCATCAAAAAAATCCATGAGACGATGAAATCTTACCTTGACTCCGGGATTTTTGCTTCCGGCGAGGAATGTATTTACATCGAGCGGAAAACTGAGTACGGACGGACGAGAAAAGGCCTTGTTCTGGCGGTGGATTTGGAAAAGTACGAGTGGAAGCCTGACTCAAAGGCCCTGATTCGTGCCACGGAAGCCACCGTGCCTGAGCGAATTCCTCCACGAATGAAAATCAGAACCGGAGCGGCTCTTGAACTTCCCCATATCATGCTTCTTGCAAACGACCCTAAAGATGAGCTTGTTGGCGGAGCCGGTAAACTTGCTAAAGGTGAAACTCCTGTTTATGACGGCGAGCTGATGCTGAATTCTGGTCATATTACAGGCTGGGCATTAAAAGGCGAAAAGGCTGCATCTCTTCTGGAAACTGCCCTTTCTTCACTTGCAAAATCTGGTACTGATAAAGACGGAAATACTTTCCTTTTTGCAGTCGGCGATGGAAATCACTCCCTGGCTACAGCAAAAGCTGTATGGGATGAGCACAAAAAGACTCTTTCAGGCGATAGTTTGCTCAATTCTCCTGTCCGCTACGCTCTTGTCGAAATAGTAAATATTTATGACGAAGGTCTTACTTTCGAGCCGATTCACCGTGTTATTTTCAATCAGGATGCCGGAAAGCTTATTCTCTTCATTGAAGAAAAACTTGGCGGCCAAGTGAAGTCATTTGCATCCGAAAAGGAACTGGAAGATTTCGTCGCCGACAAAAAGGCAAAAGGCGCCCGCTACGGATTTATCACCACGGAAGGTGGCAAAGAAAAACTCTGCGTGCTGGAAACTGAAATCACCGATTTGGCCATTGCCGCCTTGCAGCCAGTTTTGGACGAATACTTGGACGCAAATTCAAAGGACAAAAAGAACGACATCGACTACATTCACGGAACGGATGATGTAGTAAAACTTGGTCACAAAGAAAATGCCGTCTCAATCCTTTTGCCACCAATCGCAAAGGACAGCTTCTTTGCAACGATTAACGGCCGCGGTCCTCTACCTCGAAAATCATTCAGCATGGGAGAAGCCAGCGAAAAGCGCTTCTATGTGGAAGCTCGCCGTTTGTTTTAAAATTTGACGCAGATGGACACAGATTAACGCAGATAATTCATTTTTTGTGCGAACGACTTTAACTTTATATGATTGTCGCTCGTAAAAAAAGAAAATAAATCCGCGTGTATCTGCGTGTATCCGCGTCTAATTCAGCATTATATTATCATTGTTCACTTTAATTTTTTTGAAGAGCTCAACGATTGAATCCATCGTGAGCTCTTTTTTTTCTTGGCCGGAAATATCGCTGATGATTTCGCCCTTGTCCATCATAATCAGGCGGTTTCCGAAATCCAAAGCATGCTGCATGTTGTGAGTGACCATCATTACTGTAAGATTGTATTCCTGGGCAAAGCGGCGGGTCAAATCCATAATGATTGCGGCATTCGTGGGGTCAAGGGCGGCCGTGTGCTCGTCGAGGAGAAGAAGGCTTGGCTTACTCATAACGGCCATCAAAAGGGTGAGAGCCTGCCTCTGACCGCCCGAAAAAAGCTCCACATTGTCGTTGAGGCGGTTTTCCAAGCCCATGTTCAGCACTTTCAGTTGCTCCCGGAAATAATCCCGCATTTTGTTGTTGAGGGAAATCTTCAGGCCCTTAAAGCCTTTTTTGTAGCAGATCATCATGTTGTCTTCGAGGCTCATTTTGCCAGCTGTTCCCAAAAGTGGATTCTGAAAAATCCGGCCGATGTAACGCGCCCGCTTGTACTCAGCATCACCGGTGATGTTTTTAGGCTCCTCTCCCTCTTTCGCAGTGAGCAGAATCGTGCCGGTCGTGGGCTTTAAAGTGCCCGCAATTACATTGTAAAGCGTGGATTTTCCGGCACCGTTGGAGCCTATGACAGTGATGAAGTCACCTTTTTTGATGTTGAGATTTATGTTTTTGAGCGCTTTGTTTTCGTCAGGAGTATTCGCGTTGAATGTAATTGAAATGTTGTTTAAGTTCAGCATAAGTCAAATCCTTTTTGGGGCGTTACGGTTAATTTTCCGCTCGTTTCAAATGCGCCTTGAACCAGCCGACTACATTCTGCTTGCTAACAACCAGGCAGACGATAATCATAAGGCCCGTAATCAGCTTGAGGTCGTTGGCGTTCATTCCGATATTGTAGCCGTAGCGGCGGGCTATGAACATGAGGGCGCGGTAGAGAATTGAGCCTAAAATCACGCGGAAGGTCTGCCAGCCGATTTTGTTCGAGTGGATAATAAATTCACCAAGCATTAAAGAAGCCAGACCCGAAACCACCACTCCGCTTCCACTTCCAACATCGGCAAAGCCTGAATACATTGCAAAAAGAGCGCCGCTCAAGGCCGCAAGTCCGTCGCCGAAGCAGATTCCAACGCCACGCACAATCCGCGGATCAACTCCCTGAGAGATTACCATCTGGGGATTGCTTCCCAAAGCTCCCATGGTGAGACCGAAATCCGTGGAGAAAAAGAGGTTCAAAATCACCAGCAGAAGCCCGACAAAAATCACCAGAAAAAAGACGATTCCCCAGTCGGGAGTGAGGGCTGGAAGATTCGCTTTCATGAATTCTTTAATCGAAGAAAAAATGGTCGGAATCCGCAAAAAAGACACATTGGCCTGATTGGACATGACCCGCAGGTTCACCGAATAGAGCATGGTCATCATCAAAATGCCCGCCAGAAGATCCGGGATGCGAAGCTTTGTGTAAATTACCGTTGTGCAAAGACCTGCCAGAAGACCGGCTGTAAAGACAATCAAAAGGGAAGGAGCCGGGGAAATGCCGTGAGTGAGGCAGGCCGCAAGTACGCAAGCTCCCATTGGAAAGGAGCCGTCCACTGTCATATCGCAGAAATTCAGGACGCGGAAAGTCATGAATACGCCCAGAACCATAATGCCAAAAATCAATCCTTCGATGAGAATTCCCTGAATCATAACTTCTATAATATAGATAAAATGAGCAATGAGCAATTGGGCGCTCCCTGCTTACGCAGGTCGGCTGTTCCAGCCTTCGCTAACGCTCATAGCCTACGGCTACTTCGGGCTTCCATAGCCTAGCGCATCTTGACATTTTGTTTCTATTGGTAGTAACATAACTCTTGAAAGAAAACTTAATTCTTAATAATGGAGCATATCATGAAACTATCTAAATCACTTATTGTCTTTGCATCAGTTCTTGCCCTTCTTGCATTTAACGGCTGTAACAAAAAAAATGCTGCTGAAGGCGGAGTCGGAGAAAAATCTTATAAAATCGGCATTGCAAAAATCGTTCAGCATGTTGCCCTTGACTCAGTTGAACAGGGAATTATTGATGTACTTAACGAAAACGGCGTAAAGGCAACTTACGACCTTCAGAATGCCAACGGAGATCCAAATACTGCTACTCAAATCGCCCTCAAGTACAAGGATGAGAGGGTTGATGTTGCTGTCGGAATTGCAACTCCGGTGGCTCTGGCTCTTGCAAATACAATTGACGACATTCCGATTGTATTCGGTACGGTCACCGATCCTCTAGGAGCCGGGCTTGTCACTTCTCTTGACCACGGCGAAGGCAATGTTACCGGCATGAGCGATGCAATCCCCACAGAGCAGCACATCGCCCTCTTCAAGGAACTCACTGGAATCAAAACTCTTGGCTACATCTACACCAGCAACGAGGCAAATTCCGTTTCTTCATTGGAATTGGTAAAAAAAGGCTGCGAACAGGCAGGGCTTTCTCTTGTCACACAGGCAATCACCAACTCAAGCGAAGTAAAACAGGCAGCCGAGGCTATCATCAAGCGTGTTGACGGCCTTTATCTCACCACGGACAACACTGTTTTCAGTGCACTTTCTGCCGTAAAGCAGGTTTTCGGCGAGGCAAAAAAGCCTGTTTTCTCAGGTGATGTCACGGGAGCCCAGGACGGAGGCTGTCTTATCGCCAGTGGATTCAACTATTACAAGGCAGGCCGCGCCACAGGCGAAATTGTTCTTAAAATCCTCAACGGAGAAAAACCTAGCTCAATCCCTGTCCGCTTTATGACCGACCCTTCTGACAGCGATTTGCTCTTTGATCTTGATGCCGCCAAAAACTGCGGAATCACAATTCCTGCAAGTTATCTCGAAAAAGCCAATATGATTTTTGAGAACGGGAAACTTACAAAGAAATAAAATACACAAACAAAAAAAACAGGCTCCCGGTCGTGAGAACGGCTTATCGAAACCGCAGGGCTCGCCTGCTACACGCAGTTTGTGCTTGTAATTATATACATTTGCCGCTTGCGCGGCAGCACAAACTGAGTGTTTTCGTAAGCCGTTTCACTCCCTCGCGCCTGTTTTTTTGCATTTTCTGTTTTTTTGAGAGATTTTGCTTCTCAATAAATCACTTACATAAAAAAAACGGGACAAGCCGTAAGGCGATGTCCCGTTCCGCATTATGCATTCTTCATTATGAATTATGCATTAACCTAATCTTGCCCGCAAATCAAATAGTAAATCCTGTTCAAATCGTCTTTTGTAAAGTACTGAATCTCCAGGCTTCCTCTTTCCATTGTTCCTTTAACCTGAACTTTTGTGCCTAATTTTTCGATAAATTCCTGTTCAAGGGCAGTAATGTTTGGGTCCTTACTTTCGTTTTTTGGCTCTTTGGGCTTTTTAACACCGTTGCCGGCCCCTTCATTAAGTGTTTTTGCCATTTCTTCGGCATCTCGTACATTCATGCCGCTACCGATGATTTTTGCGAAAAGGATGCGCATGTCGGCACTGTCTTTGACTGCGAGAAGAGCACGGGCGTGACCAGGAGTGATATGCCCCTGTACGAGGGAAGTCCGCATGTCTTCTGGCAATTTTAAAAGGCGTACGGCGTTTGCCACCGTTGAACGGTTTTTACCTACGCGGGCAGCCACCTGCTCCTGACTCAAGCCCGAAATTTCCATGAGCTGATAGTAAGCCTCAGCTTCTTCGATCGGATTTAAGTCTTCGCGCTGAATGTTTTCGATAAGTGCGATTTCAAGCTTTTTCTGGTCAGAATATTTTCTGAGCTGAACAGGAACTTCCGCCAGATTAGCGATTTTTGCCGCTCTCGTTCGGCGTTCACCTGCAATTATATAGAAAGAACCGTCGCCAGCGTCTTCCACAGTGATTGCCTGCAAAATTCCGTGTTCACGAATTGAATCCGCAAGCTCATGCAAAGATTCTTCTTCAAAAACTTTTCGGGGCTGCTTGGGATTGGGTTTGAGCAAATCGACGCTGAGCCAGAGCTGGCCGTTTTCGTCAACATTGATTCCTTCCGGCAATTTTCGCTCGCCTCTGGCAACTTCTTCGGGAATATTGCCTGCCTCAATGGCCTTGCTCACCGCCTGAGCCGCCTCTGAGTGAATTACAGTCTCTGCCTCTGACGGAGACTTTTCGCCCTGATTTTGAGCTGATTCCTCATCATGATGTGCCGTAAAATCCTCTGCGCTTAAACCAGCCTCGCCCATGAGGTCAGAAAGACCCGCTCCCAATCCGAATTTTTTAGCCACGGCTGATTACCTCTTCTGCAAGCTTTTTATAGCTCTTGGCGCCCACGCAAGATGGATCGTAAAGAGAAATCGGCTGACCGTGAGAAGGTGCTTCTGAAAGACGGATGTTTCGGGGAATAATCGTGTTGAAAACAGCCTCTTTAAAATATGCCTGAACATTTCGGACTACATCCTGGGCTAATCGGGTTCGGCTGTCGTACATAGTAAAGAAAATTCCACCTAAAATAAGGTTTGGATTCTGTGATTTCTGAACTCGTTTTACAGTCTGCAACAAAAGAGTGATTCCTTCGAGGGCGAAATACTCACACTGCATTGGAACGAGAACAGCGTCTGCCGCCACAAGGCCGTTCAAAGTCAGAAGACCAAGGGAAGGTGGACAGTCAATCAAAATATAATCGTATTTATCGCGGAGAGGATCCAAAGCTTCCTTGAGGATGAAATTGCGTTTTTCCTTGCTGACAATTTTTTCGTCAGCGAATTCAATCGCTGCACCTGCAAGAGACTCGTCCGCACTGATTGCGTCAAGATTTGGAACTGCGCTGTGCTTGATTGCTTTTTCTGCCAGCGAATCATCGTCCATGAATTCATAAATTGAAGGCTTATCTTTAGTGATTCCAACGCCTGTTGACATGTTTCCCTGAGAGTCGAAATCCACGAGCAGAACCTTTTTGCCAAGCTCAGCCATGTAAGCGCCAATATTGATAGCGGAAGTTGTTTTGCCAACGCCACCCTTCTGATTAACAAAAACAAAAATCTTTCCCATATATTTATCATATCGGATTTTTCGATTAAAATATATAGTGTTTGTGAAACATTTTAATGTTTCACATAGGGAGCCGGTCGCCGAAGGCGAAAAAACTCACGAGGTGAGTTTTTAGGCGAGTCTCCCGAAGAGCTATGCTCGTAGGGGGCGCAACGGCTAAAGCCGTCGGGCTTTTCGGGGTTCCGCTAACGCTACATTGCTACACTTCGTTCCGCAACGCTTCGCGCCCCTACAATCCCTTGCGCTGAAAGCACAGCAAAGCGGGAAGAGTTTTAAACCACAGATTACACAGATGTCACAGATTAAAA
This sequence comes from uncultured Treponema sp., assembly GCA_947167745.1. The sequence continues at coordinate 634 of CAMVJE010000022.1, read as the reverse complement.
ATAAAAATCTGAGTAATCTGTGTAATCTGTGGTTAGAATTTTGGATAATTTATGATTCTATCAGTAACATTTTCAAAACCAGTCAAAAATATCTCAGAAATATTGGGTGAGGATTACACCCGCATAAAAATCAAGCTGCTTACGGCTTCACTTGCCGCTTCCAAAAACGAGAATTACTTCGCTGAGTTCTATACTCAAAAACAGGTCTTCCACAAAAAAATGAGCGAAGCCGAGCTAAAAGAATTTATCAGCACTCACGCCGGCACCACCTTCAAAAACTGCGTCCAGAGAACAGAATCTGAGGAAATCACGATTCTTGCCAACAAAAAAGGCAAAATCACGGAACTCCGTAAGAATATAAGACACGAATTGCACGAATTAACACGAATTAAAAATGATGCAAATGGAAAATCCCCTGCCTCTGGGGAATCCACAGATTTACACAGATTTACACAGATTAGCAATGTTTCTGCGGAAAAGTCTCCTGTGAGTGGGGGAGTTGGAAGTCCAGACCGGAAAAGCAGGAATTATCTTTTGCAGGAGGGCGTGCCGGTTCCTTTTCTTGTTCATCTGGGGCTGATGACGGCGGAGGGCAAGGTCGTAAAGTCAAAATATGACAAATTCCGCCAGATTA
>CAMVJE010000021.1 GCA_947167745.1 uncultured Treponema sp. | reverse complement strand
CAGATTTGTAAAGACGCTGTAAAAGCAATGCACAACTTCCACATTGATCACATGGGAATCAATGCAAAGAACGAAAAAGAAGCTCTCGAAATCGCTAAACAGTTCGAACTCTTCGGATTTGCTTCAAAAATCGGCAACTCTTCAATCTTCGCTTCTGAGCAGGTTGAAATCATGAAAGAGAATGGTCGTGGAACACACGGTCACATTTCTATGGTCTGCAACAATGTTGAGCGCGCTCTCGCTTTCCTTGAGCCATACGGATTCAAACCGGTCATGGAAACAGCAAAATGGATGGGCAAAGAGAACGCTTCTCCACTCAAGGTTGTTTATCTCGACAAAGAAGTTGGCGGATTCGCAATCCACTTGAAACGCGCATAATTTAGACGCGGATTCACGCAGATAAACGCAGATTATAAATTTATTATGAAAGGCTCCCGATTAACGCGGGAGTCTTTTTTTTGTCACACGGAGAATTCGCTAACGCCTCGCGTTTTCGGCGTTACTTAAACGCTGTTCGGGCTGCCTCCCTCACTTTTTAATCACAAAATCTGTGTAATCCGTGTAATCTGTGGTTATCTGTGCTAATCTGTGGATTATTTCTCTGACAAATCAATCAGCGTGGTGACTGGAGTGGGGGCGAGTGCTTTTTCGTAGTTCAGCTCTGGAATGCCGATGATTCCGAAGAATTCTGCTACAGTACCGCCGCCCTGCTCAATGAGATTTTTGCTGGCGTTCAATGTACCGCCAGTTGCGATTAAGTCGTCGATTACGAGATATTTTTTGCCTTTTTCGATGTCGGCTTTATGGGCTTCGATTGTAGCTTCGCCGTATTCAAGGGAATAACTTGCCCGGTAGACATCGCCGGGAAGTTTGCCTTTTTTTCGGATAAGGACAAGGGGAATGCCTAGTTTTTCTGCAAGAGGAGCAGCAAAGAGAAATCCGCGTGACTCAACTGCTGCGATGGCGTCTGGCTTTCGCTCAGAGTAAATTTTGACCATGCGGTCGATTGCGTGCTTGAAAGCGGGCGGGTTCGTGAAAATGCTTGTGACATCAAAGAAGAGAATGCCCGGTTTTGGAAAATCGGGCACACGGCGGATTGCTTTATCTAAAATCTCATCATAAATTTCTGTAGACATAACAAATTATTCTAACACTTTGACCGCTTATCGTCTATCATTTTTAGGTCGCAGTTATTTCTTTACCGTGCGGATTGAGCCCATTTTGAGCCTCTGCTCGCGGGTGTGGGAAAGCATGTCCCGCAAAGCTTCGGCGTTTTCTTCTTTTATGTAAGTTTTGAACCGCTCCATCTGCTTTTCAAAGTTCTCGATGTGGGTGACCAGCTTTTCTTTGTTGGAGATGAAAAGTTCAGTCCACAGGGGGGCGTTAATCATAGCGATACGGGTTAAATCCTCGAAGGAGCCGCCGCCAAAGGCCGTGATTTCGGGGTCTTCGGCGCTTTCGACGAGGGCACTGGCGATTACATGGCAGAGCTGGCTTGTGAAGCCGATTTTCCAGTCATGGGTGTCGCAGCTGGTCTCGGTGATGCGGGTAAAGCCCATTTCTGTGATAAGAGTGCGCATGAAGTCAAGGTTTTCCGCCTTGTTGAAGCTTGAAGGGCAGAGAATGTAGTTGTGGTTGACGAAAAAGCGGGCATCGGAATTGGCATATCCTTCTTTTTCGCCCCCGGCCATAGGATGCCCTATGATAAAGTCTGTGTCGGCCCGGAGGATTTCCGGCATGGATTTTTCAAAAATGCCCTTTACGCCGGAAATGTCCGTGATGATGGCTCCGCTCTTAAAGTGATCCCTGTGTTCTTTCATGAAATCAAGCGTGGCATGGGGATAGAGGCAGATGAAAACCACATCACATTCAGGCAGCATTTTTGCCACATTGTCGCTTGTGTAAACGGCATTTGCCACTCCTTCAGAAAGTGCCTGAGATAGACAGGCTGTGCTTCGGTTGCAGGCGAGAATTCTACCTGTGCTCCCTGCCTGACTCAAAATGTTTTGGCGAATGGATTTGGCGAAAGAGCCGCCCATGATTCCTAATCCAACTATTCCGTATGTCGCGTGTTTAAGTTCCATATATGCGATTATAGCACAAAAAATCTCCGATAAACTAGTGAGGATAAAAAAAAGTGACACTTATTAAAGTCATAGGTGTCTTATAAAAAGACGGAGTTATTTAGCTGAAATGAAAACTTTGACAAACCGTGATTTTGCAGAGCTATACCAGAAGTTTGCTCCCATGGTTTTAAGGAGATGCCGGGCAATCCTTAAAGACGAGGAAAAAGCTTTGGATGCCATGCAGGATGTTTTTCTTCGCATCATTGAAAGTAAGACGAAAATCAAGGATGCCTGCGCCAGTCTTTTTTATGTTACGGCAACAAGAATCTGCCTGAATAAGATTCGTTCCGACAGGCTCAGGCGGGGAGAAGACTTTGATACTTTCGCCGAAACTATCGCCGATGATTTTTCGGAAGCCGACCGGAACAAAATCGAGGCGGGCATGATTCTTGAGAATATTTTCGCCGGCCGTGACAAAAAGGACGCCCTGATTGCGACCCTTCATTTTGTCGATTGCCTGACGCTTGAAGAAACCGCAGAAGAAGTGGGGATGTCACTTTCCGGGGTGCGGAAAAGAATCGCTGAACTAAAGAAATATTCCATTAAGTTTTTGAACAGGGGGTAAATATGATTCCACAGCTTTTATTAGAAGAAATTCTTCTTGGAGAGAAAAATGAAAAAGATTATTACGAAAAATATGGAAAGGAAGAATTGCAGGCAGCTCTTAACGATATGAAAAAATCAAACGAAGAGATTCTTTCGGCTTATCCTGCGGAAAAAATGCAGGAAGAAGTCATGGAAAAAGCAATCTTCCATAAAAATTCTGCAAAAGAAAGGAGAAAAAATGAGCGGTTTGTCTGGAAATTCCCTGCCGTGGCGGCCCTTCTGCTGGTCTTTGTAAGCCCCTTTTTAGTTCGGAATTTTCTTTCTGACGGAAATTCTCCGGCTGTCCGCGTCAAGGGAAACGCCCATCATCAAATTCACCTTTACAGGCAGGAAGAGGGAGAGGCAATTCTTTTGAAAAACGGTGAAAGTGCAGATGAAAATGATTTGATACAGATTACATATACTCCTGGCAGCTACAATTACGGACTGATTTTCAGCGTTGACGGAAAGGGAAATCTCACCCGACACTTCCCTGAAAATTCCTGGGAATCAGAAAAACTCCAGAAAACAGGCGAGGAAGTGCCCCTTTCCTTTTCCTATGCCCTTGATGATGCCCCGGACTATGAATGTTTTATTTTTGTGGCTTCAAAAAATCCTTTTGACCTGAACTCTATTGAGAATATTGAAAAAACTTCGTACAGTATAAAATTCCTGAAGAAAGGCTCTTATCTTCCTGAGGGGTGCGACGGATCAATATTCGTACTGAAAAAAAAGTAATTTAGACGGAGAGAATTAAAATGAATGATAGAATGTGCTTTTCCTTAAAGAAATTATTGATTCTAACTGCAATTGCTGCCAATGTGTTTTTTCCGTCTTTTTCGCAGAATCTAAATGCGGAAGGTGGCGGTGTCGAGCGCTATGCTGTTTTTGTAGGTTCAAACAATGGCGGAAAAAACAATCAGCGGCTTTTGTATGCAGGAGCTGATGCAATCGCATTTCAAAAAACAATGTCTGAAATCGGAGGAATTCCTTCTTCAAATGCGATTCTCCTCCTTGATCCCGCAAAAGATGATCTTGATGAAGCTATGCAGACGATTTCTGAAAAAATCCGTCATAATAAGGGAAATACTAAGCGGTCAGAATTCCTTTTCTACTATTCGGGACACTCTGACGAAAAATCCCTGCTCCTTGGAAAATCAAATTACGATTATTCTTCCCTAAAAAGTGCAGTTTCTGCCGTTCCAAGCGACATTCATGTAGTAATTCTTGATTCTTGTTTTTCTGGAAATTTTATACGGACAAAGGGAGGACAGAAGAAAAAGCCCTTTCTTATTGATGATTCATCAGTTGTAAAAGGTCATGCCTATCTTTCTTCAAGTTCTTCACAGGAGTCTTCCCAGGAATCTGATGAAATCGGATCTTCTTTTTTTACAAACGCTATGATTACCGGGCTTCGGGGGGCTGCTGACAGTTCAGGTGACAAAAAAGTTACTTTGAACGAGCTTTATTCTTATGCCTTCAGCGAGACTCTTGCAAAAACTGAAAATACTCAGGCTGGACCTCAGCATCCGAACTACAACATTACCCTTGTTGGCTCAGGGGACCTTGTCCTTTCAGATATTTCAAATTCTGACAGTATTGTGCTTCTTTCTTCTGACTTAACTGGCCGTATTATTCTTCGGGATAAAAACGGAAAGCTTATTTCTGAAATTAACAAAACAGAGTCAAAGCCTGTTTTTCTGGCTCTGGAAAGGGGAATTTATTCGGCGACTCTTATCGAAGAAAATGTGACAAAGCAGGGATCCTTTTCCCTGAATTCTGGAAAAGTTTATGAACTTTCGGAAAATTCCCTTTCTCCCCTGGCTTCTTCTCCAACACGGCTACGAGGTGAATCTCAGGATGATGTCGAAGACGAGAGGGATGAGGCAGAGAAGACAGAAGAAGATAGTTTGCCTTTCGGAGCGATTCAGCATTTATCTGAGGATGATATTTATATTCCTGTGGAATTTTCTCTTGTTAACAACGAGATTTCAAGACATTTTAACAAAAGAGTCTGCACTTCATTTTCTATTGGTCTCATTCGCTCAAAAGTTTATAAAACCGACGGTATCATGCTTGCAATTGGGATAAATGAGGCGGATTTTGTCCGTGGAGTCCAAGCGGCAAATATTTTTAACAGGACGAAAGATTTACATGGCGTTCAAGCTTCAGGTATTTTTAACATATCTCAGGGGGTAAGGGGAGTTCAGACAGCTGGAATTTATAATTTGGCTCACAATATAAAGGGACTTCAAGCTTCAGGCATTTTTAACACGGCTCATGGCATAGAAGGAATCCAAGCTTCAGGTATTTTCAACAAAGCCTATGATGTCAAGGGATTTCAGGCTTCCGGTATTATAAACTCATCCCGCGATTTTACAGGCTTTCAGATAGCAGGAATTTTAAACAGGGCTGACAATACGAAAGGTTTTCAGACAGCTGGAATTGTAAATGCCGCTAAAGAATTTACAGGTTTACAGCTTGCCGGCATAGTTAATTATGCAGATCGGCTTTCCCCCTATGGACTTCAGATCGGCCTGATAAATATCGCTAGAGAAGCAGATGGTATTCAGCTTGGTCTCTTGAATTTTTCTAAAAACGGTATTTTTGAATTCGGAACATCATTCACTTCAAATGCTAATATGCGCCTTTCTTTGAATTCAGGAAATAAATGGCTTTATACGGTTCTTGGAGCAAGCGGAAAAACAAAAGATTTTTTCACGCTAAATGAAAATAATGAAGTAAGTGGTTTAACATTTTTCGGACTAGGAACAAGGCTGACATTCGGAATGTTCAACTTTGATTTCGAGGGGTGTGCAAATCTTGCAGGCATTAAAAAGAACGAGGCACAGATTGCCGAAGAAAAAGCCCGGGCAAAAAATGCAGAAAATGTGCAGGAATATGATGTTTATTTCTTCCCTTCAGTTCGTTTTTCTGCGGGATGTTCCCCTGTGAAACACCTGAGAATTTTTGCTGGTGCCATTTTCTATCTTGAATACTCTGCCAACGAAAAGTTATTTGAAAAACTTGATACAAATCTTTCTTTAAAAGCGGGAGATAAGAAAATCCATTCTGAATTTGAAGTTGGTGTAAAGTTTTCATTAAATTAATAAAAAGTGACAGATTTGCTTTCCTCGGGTGTCTTATAGATAACGAGGTTAGTAAATGAAAAAAATTGTCACATTATTCTTACTGTTTTCAACATCGCTTCTTTTCGCTGCTGAGTTGAAAATATCAGTAATCGACCGGGATCTTAATTTTGCCCTGGAGGGAGCAAAAATATCTTTTTCCGGCACTAAAGAAGGGGAACCGGCCTTTACTGATGAAGAAGGAAAAGCCATTATTTCCCTGCCGGATTCAATTTCTTCTGGAACTTTGCATGTAACTTATCCAGGTTACAAGGATGAACTCGTAACATTTTCTTCGGAAAGCGAAAATCTTGTTATCAGTATGAGTCTTGCTGAAATTGTAGAAGGCGAAGAACTTGTCGTTCGCCGCTTTTCGCCTGAGAAAACTGAAGAAAAAACCGGAGTCTCTACAGTAATTACAAAAGAAGAAATGCATACGACAGCAAATATCGGTCTTGTTGAAGATTGTATGGCTTCCGTCCGGACTTTGCCTGGAGTGTCGTTCAGTGGAGCCTGGGGTACCGAGCCTTCTGTTCGTGGCGGCGAACCTCGGGAAATGGCCTGCCTCCTCGATGGAATGTACACCATTTATCCATGGCATTGGGGTGGCGGTGTTTCGATTTTTAACCCTTCCTTCGTTGACTCAATAAAGCTTTCAAACGGAATATTTTCTGCAAAATACGGTCGGGCTTCTTCAGGACTTCTTGAAGTAACAACATTAAAGCCTGATTTTGAGCATGTCCATGTAAATTTTAACCTTTCGACAACATGTGCGGACGCTTTTCTCCAGCTTCCTTTTGGAAAAGATGTGGGTGGAATGATATTGGGAAGTCATCTCTCATACCTTGAGCCTTTTGTATGGGCGGCCAAAAAAGCTGGAGTAAGTTCCCTTGATATGATTGAACGCGCTCCTTATATCCGTGATTTATTTATGAAGACGAATTTTACACCAAGCCCTGAATTTGATGTTTCCTTTGTGGCTTTCTTCGGAAGTGATGGACTTGAAATTGACCAGACCGAAAGTGAAGACGGATTAAAGACCAGGTCTATCATGAACTATGACATCTATCAGGGGCTGGCTGGTCTCAATGTAAAATATCTTACATCTGATTCAGTCCTTCTTCACGGACTTCTTTCTTACAATGTCATGTATGAGGATATGCTCCTTAAAATGAGTGAAAGTGGAAAAATTGGCTACACTGATGAATTTGTTTCAAAATACGGCTCTATTTATCCGGGAGTTACCAAAGGAGCGTCATACAGCCTGAACAATCTTCAATCTGAAAATGTTGAGAAAATAAAAAACCATCTTCTTTCCGGGCGTTTCGAAAGCGAAATTGAAATTTCAGAAAGACAACACATCTGCACTGGTTTTGAGGAAACATTTTCGACTGCAGAAACGACTGAAAAATCAAACGGCTGGACTGATATTGAAGTGGGAGGAAGTCGCCTCTTCAAGAATGTAAATTTTTTGAGCGAAAACAAAGGAAACTGCATTCTTGATAATGCGGTCTTCGTTACCTGGAACTGGGGCAATGAAAATGATTTAATTCAGTCTGAAGTCGGATTTCGCGGAGAATTCATAACATTGTGGAATAATTCTCAGGATTACAGACTGAATATAATTCCTGATATCTGTCCGCGTTTTTCAATTACACTTACACCGTGGCGGGATGTTGGGGAATTTGAAAAAATTTCCATTACGACTGGTGCAGGTCTTTTTGTCTCGCTCCCAAGGGAAGCAATGCTTTTTTCAAAAAACATGGGACTGAAAGATTTCGATCTGCATGCTAACAGGGCACTTATGGCCGTTCTTGGGGCAGATGCTCAGCTGGCAGGAGGCTGGAAGTTAAAACTTGAAACTTACTACAAGCATTACCTTTCAAGAATTTATACTTACGAAGTTCTTGATGCATCCAGCAACTATCAGAATGTGTCCCTTCGGTCTGACTCAAACGGAAAGGGCAAAGTCTTTGGAATTGAATCCATGATTGAGCGCAAGGTCGGAAAACGCTGGGACGGCTACCTTTCATATTCGTTCATCTGGGCGAAAATGAAGAATCCGGCAAATATTAAGGCTGATGAATATGCTCAAGCCATGTATGGTTCTCCCCTGGACGAGTGGTATTATCCTTCTTATCATCGTTTCCATACATTGAACCTTGTATCAAACTGGCATTTCGGTAAAGAATGGACTTTTACCCTCAAGGGAACCCTGGCAACGGGTGTGCCAAAAAGCGAGGAAAGTGATGTAAGCTGCTACGCTTCAAAAATGGAAGATGGAACTATAATTCAGCGTTATTCAAGAAGTTATGTATACAGCGATACCTTGAGAACCTGCATTTCATTCCCTATCGATATTCGACTTGCTTATCAGTGGAAAACCAATAATGAAAAAACAAGCTGGGAATTTTACTTTGCTGTTCAGGACATAAATCTTGGAGGCAGAAACAAGGAACAGTCTTTCAATCGTTACACGGGAAAAATGAGTGATGTTAAGGAGACTGCTGATTTTGGAATCGGTATGCCAGTTCCTTCACTTGGCCTTAAAGTCAAATTCTAAAAAAACAAAAAAAGTGACACTTCAAGCTTGCCGGAGTGTCTTATTTATAGCGGAACGAAAAGAATGTTAGATGCGTTCCCGAGGAGAAAAAATGGAAAAAGGTTTTAGTTTAATTGAATTGTTCAAGCTGGGCGGTCCTTTCATGTGGGTTCTGCTCACCTTTTCAGTGGCGACAATTGCAATAGTAATTGAGCGCTGTGTTTATCTGTCATGGCACAATTGCCGGGTTGCTCCCATCAGGGATAAAATCGCGTCATATTTGCGGCAGGGTAAAAAAGCCGAGGCTGAGGAGTACCTTGCTTCATGCACACACAAGCAGACTGCAGCTTCAATTTTGCTGGCCCTCCTTGAGAATGCAAAATACGGAGAGAACAGAATGGAACGCGCCGCTGAAAGTGAAGCACAGGAGCGTCTCAGAAGAATGGAGAATGGTTTCAATTATCTTACAGCCCTTTCTTCTCTGGCACCCCTCACAGGATTTTTGGGAACTGTTTCCGGCATGATTGGTGCCTTCCAGTCTATTGCCCAAGCGACGGATGTAAACGCCCAGCTTGTTGCAGGAGGCATTTACGAGGCTTTGATTACGACAGTTTTCGGTTTGATTATCGCAATTATTGCCCTCATTGCATACAACCTTCTGATTCAGAAAATAGATCGTTTTGCCGCAGAAACAGCAAAGGCAATCAATGATCTGCTTCCTTTGCTGATTGATTCGGAAAAAGCGGGGAACAGTGACGGAGAAAAGCAGAATGATAAAACGCTTTGTACGGCATAATGTGGAGGACGCGGGAAGTTCAGGCTCCCTCAACGACCTTTCCTTCCTGCTGATTATTTTCTTTATCGTGATTGCAGGCTTCAATGTGAACAAGGGATTTTTGCTGAACCTGCCTTCAAAAGAAAAGCCGATTCTGGTGAATAATCAGGACATAATAAAATGTTCGCTCTCTGCGGATGGAAGTCTTTTTTTGAACGGCGAGTCTCTTTCCCTGAAAGTTTTAGAGGAAAAGGTTAGCGAAAAACTTGCGAAGTGGCCGAACATGACTTTCCTTCTTACGATAAGCCCGGAATCTTCTTATCAGGATGTGGTTAATGTGATTTCGGAAATCAGGAAACTGAAAGTCGAGAATTTTTCATTCAGAATGGATTCATAGGAAAAAGTTTATGGTCAAGTTAAAGATGAAAAGACGGAATCCGTCGATTACAACTTCTTCAATGTCGGACATCGGTTTTCTGCTCCTGATTTTTATCATGCTGATTTCTCTTATGAATCAGCGTTATGAAGAAAAAATTAATTATTCGGAAAGCAGCCTTCTTGAGCGTACCCAGGCCGATTCAAATTTTGAAATCTGGATTCAGAAGAACGGCGTGATTTCGGCAGAGGGAAATGTCCTTGATATGACTGGCCTTGAGAAGGCTGTGGTCGGGGCAATCGCGGAAAATCCCGGGGTGAGAATCCACCTGATTGCTGACAGGGACACACCTTATAAATATGTAAATTCAGTTGTATCTGTATTGCAGAGCTTACAGCACAGAGTCGTCAGTTTTGTCGTAAAGGAGAAGGACTAAAATGAGCGAAAAGATGCTTGCACGGATTTCGATGAATGCCGGACTTATCAGACCTTTTCTCTTTGTCTTTGTTCTGCTTCTTCATGTGATGATAATCTATTTCTTTAATTTTTCGGCAAAGACTGATTCTGTGGAAAGTGTGGATTTCAGGGAAGCCGAGGTTTTTAAGCTTGTTGACATACAGGAAGTCCTTCCTCCACCGCCAGAGCCTGTGGCAAAAAAAGAAGTCGTCACGGTCTCAAATCAGCCGGCCGCTTCTGAAAAAATCGTTGAGACAAAAGAAGAAGTTGTCGTGGAAAGGGAGGAGATTGTTTATCTTCCCCAGCATAAAATTTCTTCGGTGCCTGTAATTCCGGGGCGAGAAGTACTTTCAAAAATCGTTTATCCGCCTATGGCCCTCAAACAGGGAATTGAGGCTGTCGTCTACCTTGAGCTTTTTATTGACTCAGATGGAAACATCCGCAAGGTAAAAGTTTTAAAAGATCCGGGACACGGATTTGCAGAGTCGGCAGTAAAGGCGCTAGAAGGCGTAAAATGTATTCCTGCAAATGCAAACGGAAAAAATTGCCCGGTAAGATACAGATATCCCGTCAAATTCACACTGAGTTAGGTTCTGACATAGCTCCAGGAATCCTGAAAAGAATTGCAATCGCCCCTTTCTGGCTCAAAAAAGAAAAGTGGCTGGTGAATCTGGCAGAAAAAGAGTTGTAAAATAAAATCGCGGCGGGTATAATCGGCTATGGAAAACAAAACTGTAATTCTTTCTGATTTAGACGGCACGCTTTTTCACAATGATAAAACTATTTCAGCCTTTACAAAAGCTGTGATTGCCTGGGCCCAAAGCAAGGGGATTCTTTTCGGCATTTCTACCTCGCGCGCGCTGGTGAACGCTTCAAAATTTCTCGAAGGCCTTTCCCCGGACATTATGATTACGAACGGCGGCGGACTTGCCTTTTACAAAGGCAAAAAAATCTATTCCAGCAATTTTTCTGCCAGTGAAAGCCGTACCCTGATTGATGAGGCTTTCAGACTCTGCGGCAAGGATTTTACCATCAGCGTGGACAACGAGACAGGTCTTTTTTCAAATTCCAAAGAAGAATTGGGTGATAAATTCTGGACTTACACTGATTTCGATGATTTTTCCGAGCCTGCCATGAAAATCTGCCTCAAAACGCTGGACAAGACAATTGTTGAAAAGATTCTTTTGAGCATCGGAATAGAAAACGCCGATTACCTTCCTTTTTCAGATATTCCCTGGTACAAAATCAGCAAAAAAGATGCGACTAAAGAAAAAGCGATTGAAGCCTTATGCTCTTCCATTAATATCCGGCCAGAAAACATCGTGGCTTTTGGCGATGATTTCAATGACATTGGTATGCTAAAGATGTGCGGAAAGGGTGTCGCCATGGAGAATGCCATCCCGGAAGTAAAGGCTTTTGCTGATGAAATCTGCCTGTCAAACGAAAACGACGGAGTCGCAAAGTGGATTCAGCGTCGTTTCGTCTGCTAGGGATTTTAGATTTTAGCAATGTCTGCCTTCAACGGCCGCATATTTTGCCAGCACTTTCATTAAATCATCAAATTGCGCTGGTGTCAAAGACTGCTCGCCGTCACAGAGGGCTTTTTCGGGATTGTTGTGCACTTCGATGATAAGTCCGTCTGCTCCCACGGCTACTGCCGCTTTTGCCAGAGTTGGAACCATCCAGCGGATTCCGCAGGCATGGCTGGGGTCGATGATGACAGGAAGATGGGTTTCTTTTTTAAGATACGGAACGATGGAAAGGTCAAGGCAGTTTCGCGTGTAGTTGTCGAAGGTGCGGATTCCCCGCTCGCAGAGGATTACATTTTCGTTTCCGCTTGCCATGATGTATTCCGCGCTCATCAAAAATTCTTTTACCGTGGCAGAAAGTCCCCGTTTGAGCAAAATAGGATTTTTGAGTTTTCCCACCTCTTTGAGAAGGTCGAAATTCTGCATGTTCCTGGCTCCAATCTGAATGATGTCTATATCCTCGAAAAGGGGAATCTGATTGATTGCCATAAGCTCTGTTACGATGGGAAGCCCTGTTTCTTTTCTGGCGATTTTAAGAAGCTCAAGCCCTTCCGCTCCCAGGCCCTGGAAAGAGTAGGGGGAAGTACGCGGCTTGAAGGCTCCTCCCCTGAGAAATCTGGCTCCGCTTGCCTTTACTGCCTTTGCCACTTCAATAATCTGCTCTTCCGTCTCCACTGAGCAAGGACCTGCCATAATGGCACAGGTTTTTCCGTCACCAATGTCGGCACCCAATCTGTCGTTGTCACCGGTTATGCCGTTGTTGCCAGCCATGTCATTATCGCCAGCCCTGTCATTATCGCCAGAGCTGTCATTGTCGGCCTTGAGCCGACAATCTCTTCTCACGGAAATCACTGTGTCGGCCGGGTGGAAAGAGCGGCTTGCCTGTTTGTAAGGGGCTTTTACCCGCTGGGCACTTTCAACAATCTCGTTGGCAAGCAGTTCTTCCGGCGTAATCCGGCTGGTGTCGCCAATCAAGCCCAAAATCGTTACATCCGCGCCCTTTGACTCGTGAATGTCAAGTCCGCGGGATTTGAGCTTTGCCTTTAATTCATCAACTTTCTGTTTTTCCGCACCGTTTTTCAATACAACAATCATTTTTTACTCCGTTTTCTTGACACGAATTACACTAATTTTCACAAATTATCTTAAGCTAATTCGTGTTAATTTGTGCAATTCGTGTTTGTATTTTTGAGAGGCATAAAAAAAGGACTTCCGTTTTGGAAGTCCTTAGAATTGCCCTAATTAATTCGCAACTTTACGCATTCAATACTAGCGTATGACTTCCATAGCGGGCACGAGAAAAATAAAAATAGCCATAATAAAAGTAAGCCTTCGTAAATGAAGCCTTCTGGCTAGAGAAAGATTTTTCTGTCGCATAAGAAGTGTTGCGATTCATAAAATTAGTTTAATTCCTTTTGCATAATTTTGTCAAGTTATCTTCGGCCAAATGCTTCAAGATTTGCAAGTCCGCGTTTGAATTGGGCGACGGCCATCGTTTTAGCCGTCGTAGCAATTCAAACGCGATTATCTTCGGCCGAATGCTTCTAAGTTTGCAAGTCCGCGTTTGAATTGCGGAATTCTCGCACAGGCCGTTGTGTCCCAGTCACTTCGGTCGCCCCTTTTAAGGAAGTGATAGGCAACGCCAGCAATCATGGCTCCGTTGTCTCCGCAGAGCTTTAGCGGCGGGAAAATGCACTTGATGTCACTTCGTTCGGCAAGAAGCGCGCGGAGCCTTGAATTTGCCGCCACACCGCCGCCTGCCACCACGGTTTTAAGACCTGTGTCTTCGACTGCACGGAAAAGCCGGCTGGTCAAGGTCTTGCAGGCAGTTTCTTGAAAGGCGGCGCAAAGATTTTCGGTCGTGTTTTCATAGCCCGACTTTAAAAATGAGTCTGCCTGATGGATTACGGCCGTTTTCAGCCCTGAAAATGAAACATCGTAGCGGTTGGTCTCCCGCTTGTCGAGTTTTGCGATTGGAAAAGCAAAAGATTTCGGGTCGCCTTTTTGAGCCAGTCTGTCGATGATTACGCCACCCGGGTAGCCGAGTCCGTAGAATTTTGAAACTTTGTCAAAAGCCTCGCCCACGCTGTCATCAACCGTCGTTCCGAGCACCTCAAGGTCGTCAAATCCGTTGACTTTTGCGATGATTGAGTGACCGCCCGAAACCAAAAGCCCCAGATAGGGATACTGAATGTCGTTTTCAAGGTGGGCGGCGTACATGTGACCCAGCATGTGGTTGATTGCGATAAAGGGCTTTCCTGTCGCCCAGGCCAGAGTCTTTCCGAAAGTGAGGCCGACCAAAAGGCTTCCCATTAAGCCCGGCCTGTTAGTGGCGGCAATAGCGTCAACCTGGTCTAAGCTCATGTCGGCTTCGGTCAAAGCCTGCCTTACCACAGGCAGAATCCATTCGGCGTGCTTGCGGCTTGCAATCTCAGGAACGACTCCCTTGTAAATCTGGTGAAAGGGAATCTGGGTTGCAACCACATTAGAGATAATCTTTTTTCCGTCTTCAACAATTGCGCAGGCGGTTTCATCGCAAGAACTTTCGATACCTAAAACTTTCATATTCTTCCTTCTATCTTAACATGCTGGGCGTGGCAAATCGGTAACCGGCGGCTTTCATTTCCGGGTACATTTCGGAAAGAAGATCCGGCAGGATTTTCACGCTCTTGTCCACATGGCCGATGACGATTGCCCGGCCGTGGCGGTTGGCATAGGCTAAGGTCTCCCTCATCCGCTCAAGCATTTTTGCCCGGTCTATGTCGTTGTCTAGGTAGGGGCCTGCCTTTTCAAAAATGTGCATGTCCCGCTCCAGAGCCGCCTGGGGAGCCTGTGTTGCCGCCGTCGTCCGCGAGTCTAAAAAATATACTCCCATTTCATTACAAACTTCAAGAACTGCGCCGATTTTTATGACATTTGATGTAATCAGCGAGCCTTCGTGATTGTTCATGCCCTTAACTCCGGGGCCAAGCTCCAGAAGATTCTGCTTTACGATTTGCGCGATTTCGTAAGTCGACATATCCGCGGTGATTTTACCGGGACCGGGATCAAGGTTCAAATTGTTTGACTGCATGGGCTGGTGCAAAATTACTTCTTTTCCTGCTGCTCTGATTACATCGGCGCAAGCTCTGGATTGGGGAAGTTTTGGAAGCACGGCGATTGTAACCGGGAAGGGTAGGGCTGCATATCGCTTAGTGTTCTCCACGCTGCGTCCTGCGTCATCGATGATGATTACAATAGTTGCCCCGTTTGAGGCCGGAGGAAGGTCAAATCTGTTGCGAGAAATATTCTGCTGAATCTGCTCCTGCTGCTTTGGCGGCGTGACAGAGGCAATCTGTGAATTCTGATTTGACGAAGTTTTCGTGTTCTCGGTCTTTTTTACCGGCTGTGTCTGAGGGGCTGTTTTTTGCGTCTGCGCGGGCTTTTCGCTCTGTTTTGTTTCTTTTTTTTGCTGGACAGCTGGCTTTACCTGCTGCTTCTGCGCGACCTTTTCCTGTTTTTGAGGGTTTGTTTTGGGAGTCTGAATTTTTTCTGCTATTTTTTCGGCTTTCGCCTGAGATTGAGCCTGTGCTTTTTGCAAAGGAATTGCGCCCGGCTCTTTAGTAAGAATTACGCTTAGAGTAAGGGCAAGCACGCAGAGTCCAGAAATTAGTGCAGAGAGAAGAATGACTTTGTTTTTTGCGAGTGTAACCTTTGGCTTTTTCGCTTTCGGTCGTTTTGTGGGCGTCGAACGTTTTGTGCGTGTGCCTGTACTTTTTTTTGGCATAGAATGAATCTATTTTATCAATTTTTTCTATTCTGTGCTATGCCGTGTACAACTCCAATTTGTTTTCGTCTACTGCCTTGCGGATTTTTTTGAGCGCCTTGATTTCTGTCTGGCGGATAGTTTCGGCTGAAACTCCAAGACTTGTTCCCAATTCCCTCAATGTCGGTGCATGGACTTTTCCCTCAAAATTATAGCGGCCTGCGAGAACAATTCTTTCTTTTTCAGAAAGATTGTCAACAAGCTCTTTGATGTTGCTTTTTGCGATTTCCATAAAGAAAGTGCGTTCCGGATCGTAGGTAAAATCCGGAATGAGATCACCGATAGTCGCAGAACCTTCATCGCTGCATTCACAGTCGAGGCTCGTACAAGTGTAGAGGCAGTCAAGGGCTTCTTTAAGTTCATCCTCGCTTATACCAAGTGAAGATGCTAGTTCAGCCCGGCTTGCTTCCCTTCCTGTTGCCTGACTATATTCATCCTGCATGTTTGAAAGCCGGCGTAGAACTTCTTCCTTGCGCTGTGGAATTGCAATCATCGATGTCTTGTTGTGAATGAAGCGCAGCATATACTGTAAAATCCATGGATATGCGTAAGTTGAAAATCGTGTGTTGTAAGTTCGTGAAAATTTTTCGGCAGCGGCCATAAGGCCAAGATTTCCTTCCTGAATCAAATCCATCGTAGAAAT
Source organism: uncultured Treponema sp. (assembly GCA_947167745.1). The sequence goes on along the minus strand of CAMVJE010000021.1, from coordinate 6,891 downwards.
TCTGTAATTCTTTCTGAATTTATTTGCAATGCTGACGACGAGGCGCAAGTTAGAATTTACAAGCTTTTTTACGGCATTTTTATCGCCTGAAGAAATTTGAGCAGCTATTTCCTTTTCTTTTTCCGCATCCAAAAGCGGGTATTTCTGAATCTGACTCAAATACATCTCATACATTTTCATAAAAAACTCCTGAAAGCCATCCGTGGCTACAAAAAAACTGTATGCAGAAAGCGTGCCAAGTTTTTACATATCTTTTAAAAAATAAAGAAATGGAGTTTAATATATTATAATACAAAGAATTATTTTGATAAAAAACTTTAATACCAGAAAGAGGAGAATGTGGAATTCGTGCAAATTTTAATACAAATTTATATATTTGATGTATAAAAATGTAGACAGAGACGGATTGTGTATAAAATTTTATACAAGGGGCGAAAAATCTTGCTGGGGCTGTTCCGCAGCCCGCTAACGCTTGGTCGCCATGCGACTGGCTTTGCCACTGCTCCATAGCCAGGCCACATCGGCTCATAATAATGAATTTAACGCACTGTTTTATATTTTCAATGTTTTTGCTATAATTTTTTCAATGGAGAATCTACTATGTTTGTAACTTGTTTAGATATGGAAGGCGTTCTTGTGCCTGAAATTTGGATTGCTTTTGCCGAAGAGTCTGGAATCCCGGAACTCAAACGCACCACCCGCGACGAGCCTGATTATGACAAGCTCATGGCCTGGCGCATCGGAATCTTAAAGGAGCACGGGCTCACCCTTAAAGACATTCAGAACACAATCGCCAAAATTGATCCGTTGCCAGGTGCAAAGGAATTTATGGATAAACTGCGCGCAAAGTGCCAGACAATCATTTTGAGCGACACTTTTGAGGAATTTGCAGCTCCGCTCATGAAAAAAATGGGAATGCCTACGATTTTCTGTAACTCTCTCGAAGTTGATTCTGAGGGATTTATTGTCCGTCACAAAATGCGCTGTGAAAAATCAAAACTTACGACTGTTAAGGCCCTGCAGTCAATCGGCTACGAGACAATTGCATCTGGTGACAGTTACAATGACCTTGCCATGATTCAGGCAAGCAAGGCCGGCTTTCTTTTCCGCACAACTGACAAAATCAAGGCTGACTTCCCGAACATTCCGGCATTCACCGAGTATGATGAACTCTACGAAGCCATCTGCAAGGTGCTTGAGAAATAAAATTAAAGGGCCAGACTATGCCCGTGAAGACATGCTGCTTAGGGATTAAGTGTGGCTTATATCGAAGCTTACATTTGGATTCCCTTTGCTGGAGCCCGTTTTTTTGGGGAGACGCTGGCGCTCTTTTTGCGAATCGAAAGTGGAATCCGCAACTTTGAGAGCGTCCCAGTCTTCGTTTTGAGCCCGGAACTTAACCTTACCCATTGCTTTGTCAAACCCGGCCAGCAAGTCTTGCCGGGTTTTATTTTTGATGAACTGGCGGTAATATTCGGAATTTTCGATTTCGGAAAGCTGCTTTGTAAAGGCATAAAGCGCAAACTGGTTGATTGAAACCCCCTGCTGCGCGGCCATAAACTCTATGCGCTCTTTCAGTTCATGCGGGACTCTGATAGTGAGAACGCTTGTCTTTTCTGCCTGTTCTGATTTTGATACTGCCATAAAGCACCTCCTTTTTTAGTTTTTGCCCAGGATGACTTCTTGCATGAAATCTGCGGGGGTTATAACTTTTACTCCGTCAAAACGAAGCTCGCTGTTGCATGTAAAATCACGGACATTTTTGGTGATTAAATACCGTGAATCTGAGGCAAAAGCAAGTTCCATGATGAGATTGTCGCCCTCGTCCTGCAAATTCGGGCGGAGCAGATACTTGATGTCAATCTTTATGCTGATATATGCGATAAAATCAAGCACAGCCCAAACATCTTCCGGTGACAAATCGAATAATTCGAGTGATGATTTACGCAGGCAGACATCGCAATACTCTGCGAAAACAGGCGTTGATATGACCATTTGCAAATCGCCACTGCGAACCATTTGCAATATGGCATGGGAGGCACCGTTTTTTGAGTACAAGGCCTGAAAGATTACGCAAGTATCTAATACCACTCTCATGATTTTTATGATAGCGTATATGCTGTCATAAGTCAAGAAATTTTTACTCGCTCAAGAGCAGAATTTCATCTTGGCTTAGTTCCCGGTAACCGCCAAGGGGGATTTTTGGGTCAAGTTCAAGTTGTCCCATCTTCACCCGCTTTAGGTAGACCACTTCGTTCCCAAGCTGGGCGAACATACGCTTCACCTGGTGAAATTTTCCTTCATATATGGTAAGAAGACAGTCGATATGCCGGCTGCCTTGCGAGCTTTCATGCGGTAGGGCATGGAAGTCCGTAGTTGTGGAGTGAGTGGGGCGAACGGAACAATGAGCGTCAGCGAAGGGTGGAACGCCCGACGGCGCAGCCGTACCGCCATTACTAATTGCTGATTCCTCAATTCTAAATTCTTCATTATGCATTGTGAATTGAATTTCGCTGGGCTGGGCGTCAAATCCCTCTTCATTGCCTTCACGGTCAATCCAAAAGCCTTTCGAGAACTTTTCGCTGTATTTCTGCTTTTCTTCTTCGGTAAGGCTGTCTCGAAGGCCAACGGCGTAAGTTTTTGGCGCATGAGTTTTGGGAGAGAGAAGGCGGTGGGTGAGCTTTCCGTCCGTGGTGAGGATTAGAAGCCCTTCCGTGTCGATGTCAAGCCGGCCCATGCAGTGAAGGTCTCCGCCAAGAAATTTGTGGCGCAGGGATTCGTCCAGCAAGTCAAAGACCGTGCGGTGTTCTCCGTCCTTGTTCGCGCAGACTACATCGGCGCACTTGTTCATCATAATGTAGACATCGTGCTGAAGCTTGATTTCCTCATCGTCAACGCAGACGACATCTTTTTCAATATCGAGCTGAAAGCCTGAGTCGTAGACGAATTTGCCGTTGACGGTGACGCGCTCATCCCGGAGTAGCTTTTTTACATCCTTACGAGAGCCGAAACCGTGATGAGATAAGATTTTATCGATTCTGTCCATGAGTTTATTCTAGCACAAATTGCATTAATTTTGGCAAAGGAAAATTAAATGGACGCCATTGTCGTGCTCAAGGGCAATACTTGACCAGGATTTCCTTTGTTTTTATCCATAAAATGGAGTGTGTCATAAAAATGAAAATATGATATAATAAGAAATTAGTAAAAGTCATAAAGATTTTATACCGATAGTTTTGTCGGTTTTGAAAAATTTATGAAGGATACGAAGAAATTATGTTAGGCGGATGGGCCACTGGCCCACTTGTGTTACAAGAAAAAATCCCCAACATTTTTATCATTAAAAAAGCATTATAGGAGGATTTCATTATGAAAAGAAAATCTAATTTTTTGTTTTTCAGTTTAAGTTTATTGGGAATTTGTACAATCATTGGATGTTCATCACCTGTTTCTGATAATAATTCTAACAGTAATAACAGTAATAACAGTGATGATTTATTTGCTTCGCCAAAAACTGTAATTGAAAATCTTGATACAGAACTAACTTTTACAAATTCAACTCGAAGTGCCAGAACAGTTGTATCAGAAATTTACGAACAAAAAAATTCAGAAAGCGTTGCTTCTAGACTTTCAGGAGAACTAAGCACAACACAGTGTATTTTGAAAATGACAAAGGCAGAAATTGCACAAGCAATCGGCGACTTAAAGTTTAATACAAAATTTGAACCTGGAAATGAAAACCCTGTTGTTGGCAGTTATGTTGTTGAAAAAGAACCTGCAATTAGCATTAGCCTTTCATACTTTGAAGCGAAGCATGAGGACGACTCTGATACTGCATATATTTATTCACGAGTTATCGTTGCTCATCCTCAAGCAGGTAATTTACAATTTGATTCAGTTTTAAAATGCACTAAAAATTCCAAAGGAACTCTTGATACTGAGCTTTTAATGGTTGGAGGAGGTGAAAAAGCCTATACAAAATTTACTTGCACGGCAAGTGAAAAGAAAAAAACAGAGTTAAAAAATTCTATGGACGGCTCTTTAAAAACTTGGGATGACATAAGCATTACCACAAACGAAATAAAAGGATACAAGTATAGTAATGAAAATTTTGATGGTACAAGTAAAAGTAAGGATAAAAAAGGATCTTTTTATGTAAGCAATAACGGATATTCTGTAACTTTTTATAATGAAAACCAAAAAGAAGGTGATGGAAGGGCACAAACAACATTTATCTGCGAAAAGGAAACTGGCAGCGTCATAATGCAAAAATATTCAAACTCAGGTAATACGGAAGAAACATGGTGCTATAATGTAAACTGGATAGAAGGCATTGATAGCTGGGTAATTGTTGATAGTGAAGGAAATTCAGCAGAACTAAAAGAAACAGACTCCTCTACAACAAAATATACCATCTATAAAGCTAAGTCATATGATAATCAGGATGTTTATATGATTCCTGAAAGCAATCTAGGAACCTTAAAATGCAAGGTTTCTTCTTCCATTCTTAACCAAATGAAAAATACTATCGATGGTTTTTCTTATCCTACAGAAACACCATCAACATATATAACTACAGAGAATTTTACAACTGCATTAACTTCCATGTTAAATGAATGGAGTGGAACTTTGAACTAAAGTAAAGAATAATTCGTTAAAAAATGATATCGCCTAACAAGAGGTTCGTAGCCGACACGGTGGTCAAGCCACCGTGCGTTACAATCAATTGTTATGTGGACACGCCACTGGCATGGAAAAAATAAAAAAAAGTTATAAAGAGAATGAATATACGTATAAGAAATAAAGAAGATGCTTTTTTTATAATTGGAACAACATTACTACTTCCCTTGATAGACTTTTTCCAAGATTTTCGTAATGGTAAAAAAACAAAAAAGGATTTCAATTTTCTTTTAATTTTAGATTGTATTTTATCAATTTTATTTATTATTTTTCTGATTCTTTTATATGTGTTTAAACTTCCATTGTTATAATAACTTGACTATATAGAAAAATACATATTATTATATAAGTACAGAGGTGATGATATGATGGTAGATACAGCGCAGATAATGCCAATTACTCAGTTGCAAAAAACTCTTACTCAAACTGTCAGAAAAATTTCGGAAGATAAGCAGCCTGTATTTATTATGAAAAATAACGCAATGGAAGTTGTAATGATGTCTTTTGACCGTTACGAAAAACTTGCTGAATTGGAAGAACTTGAAGAACAGAAAGAAATTTATTCAATGGTACAGGAACGAATGAGTCATTATGATGCTTCAAAAAATGTCAGCTGGTCATCTTTAAGGAAAAAGTAATGGCAAAAAAATGGGAAGATAAAAAAGATGAATTTGATAAAATTCAATTAATCCCAGAAGCAGCCGAAGAATACAATAATTTAGATGGAAGCATAAGAGTTGAAGTAGACAAAAAATTCACAAAACTTGATAAAAATCCATTTCTTGGATTCCCTTTGGGAAACAAGGCAAATATGGATTTAACAGGTTTTTATAAATTATATGCCTGCGGAAAGGCTGTCCGTATTGTTTATCGACTTTTGACTCCAGAAAAAGTAGAAATTATAGAAGTCTGGGGCATCGGTAAACGAGAAAATATGGAAGTCTATAAAGATGTAGACGACAGAAAGAATGGATAAAGCATAACAACTGCTTCAAAGCGGATGTCGCGGTCAAGCCGCACCACCGTTTAAGCAGTTGTTAGGCGGACAAGCCACTGGCGTGCTTATTGTTAATAAGAAATTTTTGCATCCTTAGCTTTGCTGAGTTTTTTTTACAGCGGGTCTAAGCCCGACCACCGCTTGCGAGATCCGAAACCGTGATGAGATAAGATTTTATCGATTCTGTCCATTAGCGGTAATCCTTTAAGTCAAACATTTTGAATACTTCGAAATCTTTTGGATTCGCAGTGATTATTGAGTAAATGCCGTTAGAAAGGTAACAGGCTGCCATTTGCGTGTCGTTTATCCTGTTACGGCCCAAATTGTACATATTCAGCCATGCGAGCGTTCTTTTAAAAGAAGTGTCGGTTGGATATAGAACATTCACCTGCTTAATGTCGCACCAGAAATCAATTACGGAAATTGCCTCCTGCATGGTGAAGGGATTTTCAAATCGTCTGGAATCGGTAATGACATGCAAAAACTCATTAAAGCAGTTGTAATAAATGCCTAATTCAGTTGATTCGTCTTTTGAAATTTGCTCGAACAGTGAATGAGCATTTTTGTTGCGAGGAGAATCTGCCCAATACAAATCAATGAGAAAGCAGGTGTCGATACCAATCATAGTTTTATCCTGCCGCTAAGGAATTCTTCTTTCCATGAGGAATCATTAAGAAAATCATTTGCATTTGCTTGAAGTCGAACCGTTCGTAGAAATGAAATATCTTTGAGCATTTTTTTTGCCCTAAAGTGACTGTCTGCGTATTCCTGCATGGCATTGCGAATGAGTTCTGCTGTTTTGCGCCCCTGCTTTTGGGCTTGAACCTGATATGTCTCATACATTGGTTCTGTGACATACAGGGTTATTGGCTTCATATTATATGTATGATTCATACATATAATATATATTGAGTATATATTGATGTCAAGGAGAAGTGTATTTCTTAGCGGTCTTTCATAAATTTCAAATACTCTTTATGAACTTCAGCCGGTCTTCCGTCCACTTTCTACTTTCAGTTTTACCTTTCCTTACCTCTTCTCAATCGGAATATACTCGCGCTCTGCAAAAATGTTCTTGTATGCTGGGCGGTAAATCTTTCCGCCTGCGACGATTTCCTCAATGCGGTGGGCGCTCCAGCCTGCGATTCTGGAAATTGCAAAGAGAGGCGTGAAAAGTTCTCTCGGAATGTTGAGCATTGAATAGATGAAGCCAG
>CAMVJE010000020.1 GCA_947167745.1 uncultured Treponema sp. | reverse complement strand
GAAGGAAAGACATGAACGAGGTTCTGTCACAGGATGAAATTGACCAGTTGCTTCAGGCCATCTCTTCTGGAGATTCAGGAGCTGATGACTTTAAGCCGGTCAGTGACACGCGAAAAATTAAGATTTACGACTTCAAACGTCCGGATAAGTTCTCAAAAGAACAAATCCGTACCGTGCAGATTATGCACGAAACTTTCGCGCGTCTTACAACAACGAGTCTCTCAGCCCAGTTGCGTTCTCTGGTTCATGTCCATGTCGCTTCGGTTGACCAGCTTACTTACGAAGAGTTTGTCCGCTCAATTCCGACACCTACCACGCTTGCCGTTATTAATATGGATCCTCTCAAGGGAAACGCTGTCCTTGAGATTGACCCGGCAATTACATTCAGCGTAATCGACCGTCTGTTCGGTGGTACTGGTCAGGGTGCAAAAGTCAGCCGTGACCTTACTGATATCGAACAGTCTGTAATGGAAGGAATTATCGTCCGAATCCTTGCGAATATGCGTGAGGCATGGACTCAGGTAATCGATTTGCGACCACGACTTGGTCAGATTGAGACAAACCCTCAGTTCGCTTCAATCGTTCCTCCGTCAGAAATGGTCGTTCTTGTAACTTTGGAAACAAAAATCGGTGAGGAAGAGGGAATGATGAACTTCTGTATTCCTTACCTCACCATTGAGCCGATTGTTTCAAAGCTTTCGTCTCAGTTCTGGTTCAGTTCTGTAAGACGAAGTTCAACAACTCAGTATCTTGGCACCCTTAAAGAAAAACTTTCGGATGTCAATATGGATGTGGTTGCTGAAATTGGCACTGTAAACCTTCCGATTCGTGAAGTGCTTTCTTTACGGGCGGGCGATGTCGTTCGTCTTTCATCTGTTCGGGTAGGAGATCCTCTTACCTTGAGCGTCGGAAACGAAAAGAAATTTTACTGTCAGCCTGGTGTCGTCGGCAAAAAGATGGCTGTTCAGGTTATTGGCAAAATAGATCAGAGTGAATCTGATGAATTCGAAGAATTATCAGTAGAAGGAGATGAATCTTATGAGTGATGGAACAATATCACAGAGCGAAATTGACGCATTGTTGTCCGGTGTTGATGTTGGAGGTCTCTCATCAGGTCCGTCTTCCAATGTAACTATCGACACAGCAACCCTTTCAAAATTTGCTGGTGGCATAAAAGATAAAGCTCTTGCAAATTTAAACGGAATGACAGGTGCTTCATTTGAGGTTGGAGAGCCCGTCGTTGAGTCTATTGACCGTGATCAACTTCTTGCAAAAATACCAGAGATGGTTGTTGCAGTCATGGCTGATTTTAACGCTGGACTTAAAGGTGATCACCTTCTCTTGCTGGCTCCAGAGTTCGCACAGAAGATTACAAGCCTTGTCAACAAGGAAGATAATGCTGAACTTGATGATATGGCTCTTTCTGTAATCGGCGAATTTATTTCAACTCATACCGGTTCAGAAATTACAGACTTGAGTTCTATTGCAGGACTTGCTTCAAATCCGCCTGAGGCTGTTCATGTTCCTAAAGCAATGGTGCGAATTCCACAGGGAACTTTTGCTTTGTTCAGTTATCCATTCTCACTTGAGGGACAGACTTATACTTTATGGGAGGCTGTTTCGAGTGAGGTTGCAGATGGAATCGCGAAAGCTCTCGGTGGAGGCTCACCAGATATGGCTTCTGCCGGTGGAACTCTTAATGCGGCAGATATGGCTTCAATGGCAAACCTTGCCGGAGGTCAGCCTCAGATGGGCGCTATGCCTCAGGGGCAGATGGGTGGTTTCCAGCAGCAGCCTATGATGGGAGGAATGCAAATGGGCGGTATGGGTATGCCTATGGGTGGAATGCAGATGGGCGGTATGGGAATGCCGATGGGAATGAGTGTTCCAAATGTACAGTCTGTTCAGTATCCTAACCTTGCAGGCGGTCCGACATCTCAAGAGCAGGGCAATATTGGTCTTATCATGGATGTAAACATGGAGATGACTGTAGAGCTCGGCCGAACCAAAAAACAGATTAAGGATATTTTGGGAATGGGCGAAGGAACCATCATTGAGCTTGATAAACTTGCCGGTGAGCCTGTAGATATTCTTGTAAATCATAAGCCTATTGCAAAAGGTGAGGTTGTTGTAATCGACGAAAACTTTGGTGTTCGTGTTACAGAAATCCTTTCTCCAATGGAAAGAGTTAGCGATTTACACTAACTTTTAATAAAAAATATTAAAAATAAGTGGCATCTGTCAAAATCTATTCGACAGATGCTTTTTTTTTTGCTATAATTTCATAAAATAATTATAATTGTCAAAAAGTGGGTGGGATTATGACAAAAAATTCTCGAAGCGTGATTGCTTTAATCAGTGTCATGCTGTTCTTCTTTTCATCGGTTTCTATTTTTGCTCAGACTGCATCTGAATCCAATGTTCAGCAACCCGGTGAGTCTTCCGTCTCTTCAGCAGAAACAGAGCCTCTTCCGGCATGGAACTGGAGTAGTCAGGAGTCAGGGCAAACTGCCTCCCAGCCTTCAACATTTTTTCTCTTTCTGAAAATGGTTTTTGCACTCGGAATTGTTCTTTTTCTGGCTTATATTGCTGTCCGTCTTTTAAAACGGGGAAATAAAATTGTAAGTTCGGACGATCCTTTTTTGCGCCATGTTTCACATCTTTCACTTAGTACAACTCGTTCTGTGGATGTGGTTACTATTCTTGATCATGCTTATATTCTGGGTGTTTCAGACAATTCTGTTAATTTAATTGGTCAAATTGATGACGCGGAACTTGTAAATTCTATGAATTTGTATGCTGACAAAAATGACAACACTAATCGGCCAAAGTCTTTTGAGGATATTCTTTCAATCTTTATGCCGGGTGAATCAAAAAAATCACGCCAGCAAAATATTTTTGGTTCAAGCGCTAGAGATGCTGCTGAATCATTGCATAGACAGCGTGAACGCTTGAATGGGGAAGAGTAAAATGAGACGCATGATTTCAATATCATTTCATAAATGGCTTCCGCGGATTGTTCTCGGAGCGATTCTGTCAATTTTCTGCCTGTTTCCAGTTACATCGCAGTCACGGCAAAATCAAAATTTTCCATCTGGCTCAGCAAACGGGCGGACGGAAATGACTGGAACTGTTAGAGGGCTTGATTTTCCAAATATTGATGTTAATATCAGTCGCCCTCGGTCAGGTGAGCAGGTTGCTTTTTCGGTTCAGCTTCTTCTTCTCCTTACAGTCCTTACACTTGCACCAAGTCTGCTTATTCTGACTACATGTTTTCTGCGTTTTTCAATCGTGCTTGATTTTATCAAGCGCGCTCTGTCTCTGCAACAGGTTCCGCCAACTTCGGTTCTGAATGGAATCGCTCTGTTTATGACGATTTTCATTATGTTTCCTACTTTGCAGAATATTTATAATAATTCACTTAAACCTCTTTCCGACGGACAGATTACGATTGAACAGGCATATCAGGAAGCTGAAAAACCTCTGCGAATTTTTATGCTTAATCAGACTGTAACTAGAGCTAGCGACGGAAGCCTTCAGTCAAAATATATATCAACATTCCTTGCTATGGCTAAACTTCCTTCTCCAAATGGTCCGGATGATATCCCGACTTATGTAATTGTTCCGGCTTATATTCTTCACGAACTGACGGTTGCATTTAAAATCGGTATTTTTCTGTATATTCCCTTTATCGTAATCGATATGGTTGTAGCCAGTATCCTTATGAGTATGGGTATGATGATGCTGCCTCCGGTTCAAATTTCAATGCCATTTAAGCTTATGCTTTTTGTAATGGTTGATGGCTGGGGGCTCTTAACTCAGCAGCTTTTTGTATCAGTTATACAGTAACAGCAATTAAGGGAGGATCTATATGTCTATCGGTCAGATTGTCAATCTTATGAGGGGAGCTGTATGGGAGGTTTTTCTTCTCTGTGCTCCCGTTCTTGGTGCTGCTCTTATCGTTGGTTTGATCGTTGCTATTTTTCAGGCGACAACTTCAATACAGGAACAAACACTTACATTTCTTCCTAAAATGCTGGTCATCCTTGCCATTCTTGCGCTTTTAGGTGGCTGGATGTTCTCGATGATGGGAACTTATACCGTCAATCTTTTTTCCCAGATTCCAGGTCTGGCACGATAATTCTGTAAGCCATGCTTGAGCGGATTCTTGCTAATGCCCCGGTTTTTCTCCTCATTGCAGTAAGATGTTTCGCTCTTATTATGACCTTGCCACTTTTTTCCATTCGGAATGTTTCAAGAATTGCGAAAATTGCCCTTACTGGTTATATGGCTTATCTGATTTTCCCCCATGTGGATTTTTCTGCTTATGCACCTTATATTCAGTCTGACGGGGCACTTTCCCTTTCATATGTAATGCTTCTCGTAGGTGAGGGTATCATTGGAATCATAACCGGTTTTTATGTAACGATAATTTTTTCTGCTTTTAGTTCTGCAGGTCAGTTTTTCGCTTTTCAGATGGGTTTTTCTGCTTCGGAAGTTTATGATGCTCTTTCTCAGGTAGAAAATCCTCTTATGGGGCAGTTTTTTAATCTGGTTGCCATGCTGATTTTTTTACAGAGTGATTGGGCTTTGTATCTTTTTTCTAAGGCACTTGTATCAAGTTTTGAATCTTTGAATGCTCTTTCTCTGGTTTTAAGTCGAAATGATATGATTCAATTCCTTCTTGGAGGTCTTTCAAAACTCTTTCTTGATGCCTTTATAATTTCACTTCCGATAATGGGGACGCTTCTTCTTATTTCTGTGACTATGGGAATTCTTTCAAAGGCAGCACCACAGATGAACCTTATGAGTGAAGGTTTCCCGATTATGATTCTTGTTTCTTTCTTTGTAATCTGGTCGCTGTTTCCTCAAATCAGTGATTTCTTTTTGCAATCCTTCAATTCAGGTTTTTCAGCCCTTGCAGGTCTATTTAAAATAATTGGAGGTGGTTTATGAGTTTTGAAGAAATTGACCTTCAGTGGTTTGCTGCCGAGGATGAGGGACGAACAGAAGAACCTTCAGAGTATAAACTTCGTAAGGCTCGGGAAGAAGGTCGTGTTGCAAAAAGCCAGGAATTGTGTTCAGCCCTTGTAATGCTGGTGACTGTGATTATCCTGATTATTGCCGCTCCTTATTTCTGGGGCTGGTGTGAGGAAACTCTTATTTTTTATTTCACACATATAAATGAAAGTGATGTTTTTCAGACGAGATTTTTTTATCAGTTTTTAATTTCCCTTGCTAAAATGGTTTTACCTCTTGCCCTCTGTGGTGTTGTTGCGGGTGTACTTGCTAATTTGATTCAAAATCGCGGGTTTATTTTTTCGACAAAGCCTATTGAGCCTCAGTTTTCTAAAATTACTCCGCGAATAGGTCAGTATCTCAAAAAAACTCTCTTTTCTTTTGAGGGTGGCTTTAATGTTGCAAAATCTTTTATAAAAGTCGGAATTGTTTTTTTTGTTGCATATATAATAATTCGGATGGATTGCTTTGAGATTGTTACTGAAACTGATCCCTCCGGAAATGCTAAAACTGTCGTCCTGTCCCTTATAACTACTTCAAATCTTATGAAATCTGTCGGACTGATTGCATCTTGTGCGGCAAAAATTCTTGCAGTGAGTGCTGTAATTTTTCTGGCAATTTCAATCCCTGATTACTATGTTCAGCGAAAACAGTTTATCGAAAGTATGAAGATGACTAAGCAGGAAGTTAAGCAGGAATACAAGGAGATGGAAGGAGATCCTGAGGTTAAGGCGCATTTGCAGGCGGCTCAGCGCGAACTTTTACAGCGGAATATGCCTCAGCAGGTTGCGAAATCTGATGTTGTAATTACAAACCCTACTCATTTTGCGGTAGCCCTTATGTATGATGCTGCGGTTTCTGATGCACCGCAGGTTATGGCAAAAGGAGCGGATAATCTGGCTTTCAGGATTAGGGAGATTGCAAAGGAAAATGATGTTCCGATTGTGGAAAATCGTCCTTTAGCCCGCGGACTCTATGCAGAAACGGAAATTGGTGATATAATTCCAAGTGAGTATTATACGGCTATTTCGGTCGTTTATGCTCATCTTGAAAAATTCAATAACAAAAAGTAGTGAGCTATTTGGGTGGGGATTTAAATGGCGAGCCGTTTTAATTTAAAAAATGTTTTGGGGAACATTGAAAATCATCTTGTCGCAGCCTTTGCTATTGCGATAATCATGGGACTTTTGATGCCTGTTCCTGGTGTCCTTCTTGATTTAATGATGATTGCTAACATTTCCATTTCTGTCATTGTTCTTCTTGTCGTTCTTTATACACCCAAATCTTCAGATTTTACATCTTTTCCCCGCGTTCTGCTTTTTGCAACCCTTTATGGACTGGCTCTAAATGTCTGTTCAACTCGTCTTATTCTCCAAAGGGCTTTTGCTACTGGTTACCGTGGCTTTCCAGGTCAAATGCTCAAGGCTTTTTCATCAATTGTTACTGGTGACAGTATTGCAAGGCCTTCTACTACCGGTCTTGTAATCGGTATGGTAATTTTTATCATCCTCATCATTATTCAAGTTATTGTTATTACAAAAGGTGCAACTCGTGTTTCTGAGGTCGCAGCCCGATTCAGCTTGGATGCCATGAATCAGAAATTCTTCGCTGTCGATTCTGAACTTAATTCCGGCTATATTACTGACGAAGAAGCCCGCAATAAAAAAGCCGCAATTCAGCGTGATATTGATTTTTACTCAAGCATGGATGGTGCCTCAAAGTTTGTCAGCGGAAATGTTAAGGCCGGTATCTTTATAACGGCTATTGATTTGATTGCAGGTATTATCGTCGGTGTCGCAATCGGTCACATGGAATTCGGCACTGCCGCAGGAACTTATTCCCGCCTTACCATTGGTGACGGTCTTTTGGGGCAGCTTCCTTCTCTCTTGCTTTCTTTTGCAACAGGTCTTATCGTTACCGGTAATTCGAGTGAGGAAGTTCTTGGTAAACAACTTAAAAAACAACTCACGAACAGTGGTTATGTTTATATCATCACTGGAGTTACTTTGGCTCTTATGAGCTTTATTCCCAATTTTCCATGGTATCTTCTGCTTCCTGTTGGCGCACTTTTTGCTTTTTACGGATACAGACTTATCAGAAACGAGAAAGCTTCTTTTGCAAAAAAACTGGAAGAAGAGCAGAATGCAAAAAATAAAAAAGCCGGTGGTGAAAATGGAGATGTAAGCCCTGTCGTTCCTCTTGATGCGCTTGCTCTTGAGCTTGGATTTGCCTTGATTCCTCTTGTTGATAAAGAGAAGGGGGCTGAGCTTCTTGACCGAATTTACCGGATTCGGCGGGAAGCAGGACTGGATTTGGGGCTTGTTGTTCCGAAAATTCGTATTATTGATAATATGACGCTTGCACCTGATGAATACAGTTTTAAGATTAAGGGAATTGAAGCCGGTCGTTCGCGTATAAAGATGGGATACTATATGTGCATGAATACAGGCTCTGTCACAGAAGAAATTAAGGGTGAACCTACGACTGATCCAGCTTTTGGGGTTCCTGCAATCTGGGTAAGTGAAGAGCAGCGTTCTGAGGCCGAAAATGCCGGCTATGCCGTAGTGGATCCGCCGACTATCATAGCGACCCATATTACTGAAATTATTCGTTCTCATGCAGCTGATATTCTTGGTCGTCTTGAAACTAAGGCTATTATCGACAAAATTAAAGAAACAAATTCTGTTGTTGTTGATGAAGTTCTTAATACTTATAAATATACCTATGGTGAAATCGAGCGTGTTCTTCAGGGCCTGCTTAGGGAGCAGGTCTCTATCCGCAATATAGTCGCTATTCTTGAAACTCTGGCAAATTACGGCAACATGCCTCATAATAACTGGCTTCTCGTTGAGAAGGTACGCGAAGCACTTGGCCTTCAGATTTGTTTGCAGTATGTAGATCCCCATGACCCGAATAAAAAACTCAGTGTCATTCAGGTATCGCAGGCTGCCTCAGAAAAAATCACTAGCAATTGCGTAATCCCAAATGACGGCGGTCAGCCTTTTGTGGCTTTCAGTGCTGCTGACGGACGCAAATGGATTAGTGCTGTAAGTTCTGCCATTGCTTCGGTTCGCGAGCGGAATTATCTCCCTATTTTGCTTTGCGGTACGGCTGAAATCAGGCAGCTGGTGTACAATTCAATAAACAGAGAGATGCCTGGTACTGTCGTACTTTCATTGAATGAAGTTGTTGCGGCTGGAAATAATGTCAATTTGGAGATTCTTGGAGAAATAAATGTATAACGACGGTTATGGTTTATCTGCAGAAAAGAAACCCTCTGCTGCTTACACCGGAATTACTGGCTATTCTCGCGTTGATGATGAAGTTCAGACGATAACGGGTAAGGATTTTGAGGATTGCAAGCAGAAGTTGTTCAGGGAGTATGGTCATAATTTTACGATTATTGGTCAGCGCCCCCAGTTTAAAGGCGGTTTTTTAGGCTTTGGCCAAAAACAGTTTATGGAGGTACGCTATACTATAGGTGCCAAAAAAGTAAGCTCACCTCAAGAGTCATTTCAGCGAAGTAGGGATGAAATCCTTAATCGCACGACTGGAAACACTGTAACAACCACAATTCAGATTGCGAGTCTGGATAAAAAACTCGAAGAAATAAAAAAGACTATGGAAGCAACCATGAAAAATATGGCTGCTGCTACAAATTCGGGTGATAAGCCTCTCTCAATTCAAAAAATCGAAGAACTGCTTCAGGAAAATGAATTCACCTTCTCCTATATAAATAAAATTACCACAAGACTTCGTTCTGAATTATCTGTCGAAGAACTTGATGATTTTGACTTTGTTCAAAAGAAAGTCGTCGACTGGATTGGCGAGTCTATTACTATTGCCAAAAAATCAACTCACCCTTATCCCCATGTAGTTATTGTTGTTGGTCCGACAGGCGTTGGAAAAACTACAACGATTGCTAAATTTGCTGTCAGACTTATAAAAGAAGCACAGGCAAAAGATGCACCTAATCCAAGAATCAGAATGCTTACGACAGATCATACTCGTGTCGGCGCTATGGAGCAAATTAAGCGTTACGGCGATGTAATGAAGATTGAAGTTGATAAAGCAGAAAAAGCTGAAGATGTTAAAAAGATTTTTGATACTTACAGGGATAATCTTGAGGTTCTCTTTATTGATACACCAGGTTACAGCCCAAAAGATTTTGAAAATCTCGGAAAAATGAGAAAAATGCTGGAAGTGCAGGGAATTCACCCAGATGTTTACCTTGCCGCCACGGCTTCTTCAAAAGCCAGGGATTTAATTTCAATTATTCAGAATTATGAAGTCTTTAATTTCTCTTCTGTAATCATAACGAAATGGGACGAGACTTCTGCTATCGGAAATGTAATCAGTGTTCTTTCTGAAAAAGGAAAGGCTGTTTCGTATATCACTGACGGACAAACTGTAACAAAAAATATTGAGCGCGCGTCTGTCGTTAGATTCTTAATAAATTTACATGATTTCACTATTGACCGCAAGCATATAGATGAGACATTCCCGGAGGAAAAGTAATATGGAAGATCAGGCACAGGAACTCAAAGAAATGATGTCTAATAACCGCAAGACAAGAATTATCGCAATTACAAGCGGTAAGGGCGGTGTCGGAAAGTCAAATCTTTCCGTTAATATGGCTATTGCCTATGCCCAGCAAGGAAAAAAGGTCATTCTTATTGATGGTGACTTGGGAATGGCTAATGTCAATGTCCTTATGAATATCGTACCTCAGTACAACCTCATGCAGGTCATCAATAAACAGAAGACCATGCAGGAGATTATTACAGATACAGAATTCGGAATTAAATTCATTGCGGGTGCAAATGGTTTTTCAAAAATCGCTAACCTCACAGTGGACGAACTTGATTATTTTGCAAAACAGTTTGCCATGTTGGGAAATGCCGACATCATCATCATCGACACCGGTGCTGGTATCGCAAACAATGTATTGCAGTTTATAGCCGCTGCAGACGAGGTTTATGTAGTAACAACTCCTGAACCGACGGCAATTACTGATGCTTACGGTATTATCAAAATCATTACAACAGAACTTGTTGACCGCGAGACCGACATCAAGCTGCTTGTAAACCGTGTGCACTCTGCCGATGAAGGTAAGCGGATTTCAGAGCGAATTATCAACATCGCGGCTCAGTTCCTTAATTACAAGGTTGATTATATCGGTTTTGTTTATGATGATCCTGTAGTTCAGGCTTCAGTTATCCGGCAAAAACCTTTTATCGTAGTTAATCCGACTTCAAAACCTGCTCAGTGTATTAAGCATATCGTCGGTCGAATAGAAAAAAATGATAACGGTACTTCAGAGGGAGTTACGAGCTTCCTTAAGAAGTTTCTGCGCAAGAGTTGATTGAGTTTTTTTGAGAATTTTCAGACGAATTAAATAAATAACTTGACCGAATGAATTTTCTGATTTAAACTTATATATGGGAGGAAAATATGATAAACCCGAAGAATATATGCGTCTCGGCTTGTATCGGGTTTTTTCTGTCTTTTTTTATTGGATTGTTTTCTGATGTCCGCTTTTCGCATATTATGATTCGTGCTTTCGTATTTGCACTTGTCTTTGCTGCGCTTTGTGTCGGTATTACTTTCCTTTATCAAAAATTCCTTTCCAGTGATACGGGTGGTTTTTCCGGGGAGACTGAACAGGCTGCTTCTAAACCTGCTGGTGGAGTCGTAAATATTGTTGTTGATGATGCCAGATTAACTGATGACGATATGTCACCAAAATTTACGGTTTTGAATAATCATTCTCCAATTGATAATCCATCTAAATCTTCTGAATCTTCGGTTCCGGCTTCTGTATCAGAGCAGGCTGCTTCAGAAAGCAGCGATGCCACCGATGCAGTTGCAGTTACTGATTCCGATTCTTCTTTTAAGCCTATGGACTTAAATATTGTTGCTCAGAAAAGTTCTGGGCAGGTAGAGTCCGCGGTTGAAGAAAAGAGTGAGGCGAGTGCTGTCGCTACTGAGCCGTCAAATCTTGCTGCTGTTTCAGATGATTCTTCATCAAACACTTCTGCTTCCGATAAACTCGATGATTTGCCGGATATAAATTCGATGAGTTCTGAAGTAGATGAGCCAGTTTCTTTTTCTGGCGGTAACGATGATGATGTAATTCAGGACAGTGATTTCGCTTCTGGAGGAGCGCCGATGAAAGAGCAGCCTATCAGTGGTGATACCAGTGTCATGGCAAAAGCGATTCAGACATTATTAGCCAAAGATAATAGTTAAAAGGTGTGATATATGGATAATGTAAAAACTCAGTTTATCAACGATGAAGAAGAAGACGCACTTTGGGAGGAGTTCAAGAGAACAAAGTCCTCTGCATTGCGGGATAAAATCATCCGTAAATATATGCCTTTAGTAAAATATGTCGCAGGTAAAGTATCCGTTGGTCTTCCTGCCAGCATGGAATTTGATGATCTTGTCGGTTTTGGTCAGTTTGGTCTTCTTGATGCAATCAGTAAATATGATTTGGATAAAAAAGTAAAATTCAAGACTTATGCCGTCACCCGAATTCGTGGTGCTATTTTTGATGAAATGCGTCAGCTTGACTGGGTTCCACGATCGGTACGCCAGAAATCTCGTGAAATCGAAGATGTTATTGCAGGCCTTGAATCAAAACTTTCGCGCCCGGCTACTGATGAAGAAATTGCTAAAGAGATGAACCTTTCCCTTGAGGAATACCAGCATACTGTAATGAAAGTTAGCGGAACATCTGTTCTTTCTCTTAATGATGTTTGGTATTCTGGTGATGATTCAGATCATCTTTCAATTGGGGATTCAATTGAGTCTCCACAGAGCCTTAATCCTGACATTCAGGTTGAGCGTGAAGAAATCCGCCGTGTAATTATTCAGGCTATCAATGAGCTTCCCGAAAAAGAAAAAATGGTCATTGTTCTTTACTATCATGAAGATTTGACATTTAAGGAAATCGGGCAGGTACTTGATGTTTCTGAATCCCGCATATCTCAACTTCACTCAACAGCAAACCTCCATCTGCGGGCCAAACTTACCAATTTCAGGAAAGGAATTTTCTAACCCCTATGGTCACGCTTGAAACTATTCGTAAAGATATGTCAGGTTTTCTCGCCAAGGATAAAGAAATTAATTTTATTGAAGTCCGTGCAGATACCCTTGATGAGGCTCTGGCAGATGCAGCGGTTCAATTTGACACTCGTGTTGCAAATCTTGAATATGAAATCGTTGAGCGTGGTTTTGATGGTTTTCTTGGAATTGCAAAGAAGCCCTGGTGCCTTAAAATTTATCAGAATCCTGACACAATTAAGAAAGTTGCTGTCGGTAAAAACGGTGAGACCATCGAAGAAGGTGCAAGCGAAGATACTGAGCGCATCAACTCTAAAGACGGAGCCTTCTATATTCATCACTTTGGAAATGAAATTATGCTTAAAGTCGTTCTTCCTGTTGGAGAAGGCCGAAGCGTGAATCCAGAAGATGTTCTTGAAGAAATCAACAGACCTGATACTAAGAATTTTGATAAAGATCTCGTTACATCCCTCGTGAGCAAAGGTACGAATGATGAGTATGCTGCGATAGGTGAGTATAATCATGAACCTTCAGCAGACGCAATTTTCGTTATTGATATTTCCTCCGATGAGATGAAGGCAACTGCTACAATAAATCCTCCGTCACTTGGAGGAGCTGATATTACTTCTGAGCAGATTAAAAAAGCCCTCACACAACAGGGGGTTGTTGCAGGCATTTCCGATGAAAAAATCCAGACACTTATAGACAGTCCGATCTATAATGAACCTGTCGTTGTTGCTGAAGCAGTTCTTCCGGTTGATGGTAATGATGCTTATATTACCTATAACTTTGAGACTGACCGGTCTAAGCTTAGGGCAAAGCAGGCTGCCAATGGGCAGGTGGACTTTAAAGAGCTTAATCTTATTCAGAATGTTGTTGAAGGTCAGCCTTTGGCACAGAAAGTTCTTGCTCAGCAGGGTAAAGCAGGAAAAACTCTTTACGGACGATATCTTGAAGCAAAAAATGGCAAAGACATTCAGCTTCCGTTAGGAAAAAATGTTCGCGTAGATACAGACGGTCGTACTATTCTCGCTGATGCGAATGGTCAGGTTCTTCTCATTAACGATAAAGTCTGTGTTGAACCGATTATGGAAGTTGAGGGCGTTAATATTAAAACAGGAAATATTACCTTCCTCGGAACAGTTATCGTTAAAGGAGCGGTTGAGGACGGATTTAATGTTAAGGCTTCTGGTAACATCGAAGTTTCAGGCACTGTCGGAAAATGCACTCTTGAATCAGATGGTGACATCATTGTTTCTTCGGGTGTTATTGGGCGAGACGAAGGCAAAATCGTTTGTGGTGGCTCACTTTGGGCAAAATTTATTCAAAATACAACTGTGCAGGTTGAAGAAAATGTCATCGTAACTGATTCAATTATGAACAGTGAAGTTTCTGCCCAAAAGAAAATTATTCTCAACGGAAAGCGTGCTCAGATTACCGGTGGTAATGTTTTTGCTACCGAATGTGTTTTGGCTAAGAATATTGGTTCTGAAGGTGGCGGTACAGAGACTGTAATTTCTGTCGGTTATGATCCCCGCGCAAAAAAACGCCTTGAGGAACTTCTTGAGATGCAGAATAACAATATTAAAGCCCTGGATGATCTTGAGCTTAATATTTCTACTCTCGAAAATATGAAGAAAGTTCGAAAATCCCTGCCAAAAGAGAAGGAAGAGAGCCTGATTTCTCTTAATGAGCAGAAGAACGAGATTATCGAAGAGAATATACAATACAACGCTGAAATTGAGAAAATTCAGGCGCGCCTGCGTGAACTTAAAAATATCGGTAAGGTTTATGTAGCAGGCACTGTTTATTCCGGCGTTAAGATTTATGTCCGTGATGAAAAAGATGAGGTTCGTGCAGATACTAAAAGTGTTACATTCTTCTATGAGAATGGCTTTGTTCGTCGTGGAAAGTATGAGCAGCCAAATCTTGAAGATATAAAAGGACCGGAGGGCTATAGCTAATGGGTGTTTCTCCTCTTGACCTTCAGACGATGTACGCAAATATGAATAATGTTGCCCGCACTGTCTCTCATCAGCAGCAGGGGGTTGTTCTTGCTCAGCAGTTGCAGGAAGCAAAAGTTATTCAGCAGAATGCAGAAAAAGCATCTCAAGTACATAAAACAGCTGATAACGAGGCTAAATCAAGCGGAATTAATGACGAAGGTCATCAGGGGAGCGGACAATACAGTTCTTCCGGTAAAAAAAAGGAAGGTTCTTCACAAGAAGAGAAACAGTCTCAGAACTCCGAGATTAGGGAGTCTTATCTGGGTATACACATCAATATTGAAAGGTAATATCTGATGATACTTGTTTTTATAGCGGCTTTTTTCTGTGTTTTAAACATCAGTGTTCTGCTTACTTTGTTACTAAAATTTAAGAAAATTTTTTCTACTGACGACATCATATCTTCTGTAAAAGAAGAGATGGACAATATGATTTCTGATATGAACAGAAATGCAGCCCGTAATATTGATATAATCGATGACCGGATTAAACAGTTAAAAGCCGCAGTTGCAGAAGCAGATCGCCATGTAGAGAATGCTAGGCGAGAACTTGAAAATCAAAAAAATATTCTTTCCTATAAAAACAAAATCGATGAAGTTATACAGGAGAGAAAGTCTTCTCCTGCTACTTATCCAAATCCCTTAAAAAATCAGAATCAATACACACGGAATCAGGATATTTCCCTAGGCTTGCAGTCTGCTAACAGATATGAGCTTACAGCAGAAGGGAGCAGGCTTGCTAAGCCTGAAAAACTTCAGCAAGGTGATTTGTTTGAGCAGGCAGAAGCTGAAGACCGGCGAAAAATTGTCTCGGATACAGGCACTACTTTCACTGTTGAGTCAGACGGTTCTTCTTATGCTTCCGTGCCCGTTATTGGCGGAAATGTGACTTATGCAGATAATCCTATTCCGGATCAAAACTCTTTTGATAAAAGTGTATATGAACTCAGACAGGCCGGATATTCTGTTTCTGAGATAGCAAATAAGCTTAATTGTTCTATTACTGAAGTTCAACTTGCCCTTGAGATTGATTCAGGCTTTTAATCACTTTATTTGCCGTACCAGCTTTCAAGAATTTTCCAATTTTTGAGCAGCATAGCTGTTTTTTCTTTTGCGACTTTTTGGAGTACAGGATTATCATTTCGCCGGTCGGGATGGTAATACATTAGCTTTTCACGATAGATTTTTTTTGCCGATTCGTAGTCTGCTTCTTCACTTAATCCGATAAAAGCAAATGCCGACTTGACTTCTTTTGGTATCGTTTTTTTGACAGAATTTTGGGGTGGGGGAGAAGGCTGATTTTGCTTTCTTTGTATAAAATTAAAGTCTGAGAAAATTCCCTCAATGTTTTCGGCTTGAGAGAATTCCCCAGACTTTGGAAGCTCCCCTTTTTCAAGGGCTTCGCTGAGCAAATCGCCCAGCTTGTCGAACATTGTCATTAGATAACTGTTCCAGACGGAATTACAGCGCCTTTGCGGATTACGATGATTCCATCTGAACTGTAGAATGCTACACCGTTATCAAGTTTGTTTTCGCCGTCAGGATAAGACTTTCCGTCAACATTAATGCGACAGTTGTCACCGATTGCGGCATCTTTATCAATAATTGCCTTTGCAATCTTGCAGTTTTTGCCGATTCCAATATTTGGCCTTCCGGCTTTTGCGTTATCAACCTTGGTTTCTTCGTTTTCGTAAAAGTCTGCACCCATTGTGATGACACCTTCAAGCTCTGTTCCTTCTCGTACAATTGTTCGGACTCCGATTACAGAGTTTTTGATAGTTTTGCAATTAAGGACACAGCCTTCCGAAAGCAAGCTGTTTTCAATGTGTGGAGCACCATTAACTTTTGGTGGCGGAAGGTTTCGCATGTGTGTGTAAATTGGTGCGTCTGCATCGTAGAAATTAAATGGAGGAACATCTTTTGTGAGATCCAGCGTTGCGTTGTAGAAACTGCGGATTGTACCGATATCTTCCCAATAGCCGTTGAAGATATATGAATTGACTTTTTTATCTTTGATTGCTCGTGGAATTATTTCCTTTCCGAAGTCAGTGAAGTCATTGTCGAGGGTTTCTTCCATTGTTTTTGCATTGAAAATATAAATACCCATTGATGCCAGATATTCTTTTTCGGGAGGAAGGTCACCCCTTGCATTTGCCGGGATTTTCCAATTGCCGCTTTTGAGAACATCTGCGGAAGGTTTTTCGATGAATTCTGTAATTGCATGTTTTGCATCGATTTTCATGATTCCGAAGCCAGTTGCATCCTGCTCGTTGACGGCTGTCGTTGCGATAGTGATGTCAGCGCCACTTGCAATATGACTGTCCATAAAGGCCTTTAAATCCATACGATAGAGCTGGTCGCCTGAAAGGATGATGTAGTGAGTAGGATTCTGTGAGCGCAGATGGTGGAAATTCTTGCGGACTGCATCTGCAGTGCCTTCAAACCAGCCTGAGTGTTCAAGAGTCTGTTCTGCGGCAAGAATTTCTACGAAGCCTTTTGAAAAGTTATCAAAATTGTATGAACTGGTAATATGATGATGCAAGGATGCAGAATTGAACTGTGTGAGAAGGTAAATTTTTCTATATCCTGAATTGATACAGTTTGAAATTGGAATATCTACGATTCGGTATTTACCACCGAATGGAACGGCTGGCTTTGAGCGTTCTTTTGTAAGCGGGTAAAGACGAGTTCCCTTACCGCCGCCCAAGATGATTGCCAAAACTCTAGGTTCTTTTGAATTTGCCATATAATGCGCTCCTGAAAATGAATGTGTATTATTTTTTAATCTCTATTCAACAATCATAAACCTAAAAAAACTAGAATGCAAATCTTTTCTTTGTGAAAATATCTTCATGGCAGATTTTTTTTATTTAAAAAATAAATGTCTTAGACTATACTTAATGTAAAAAAATGGTGCTGAATAAAATGTTAAAAAAGTTAGGCAATATTGTAATAAATGATTTTCTGACGCTTCCTTATCTTTTTGGCTATATAGGACGGATTTTCATTTCTTCGACTGCATTCTTGAAGCGTGTTAAGGCTGCCCGAAAGGTAATTATAATGCAGCTGCTTTTTACTTTCATTGAGGCTCTCCCGATTATCGTCGTTTTGTCTGTATCTCTAGGGACAGCTATTTATATTTTGGGATATTCTTTTCTTCTGTCTATCGGGCAGGGAAATATGATTTATAGTCTTTTGCCACTTATAATTGTCCGCGAGATGGGGCCGATTCTTGTAGCATTTGTAGTAACTGCCCGTTCAGCCACGGCAATAGCTACTGAATTGGGAGGAATGGTTACAAGTCATCAGATTGAAAGTTTCGTTTCCTGCGGAATTGATCCTATTGATTATCTGGTTGTTCCGCGTTTTCTAGGGGTTACTCTCTCGGTTTTCTTCTTAAATTTGTATTTTTCTTTTTGCGGCCTGTTTGGACCTGCTCTTATTTCTCAATTTGTCTCTTCTGTATCTACTTATGGCTATATCACGAATCTTCTGAAAACAGTTGAGTTGTTTACTATAGTGATTTCGCTTATAAAAAGCCTGCTGTTCGGAATGATTATTTCGATAACGGCAACTTATTATGGTTTTAATGTAGAAAGGGCTTCCACGGAAGTTCCTATCGCTGGTATTCAGGCTGTTTCCAAATCAATCGTCGGAATCATTTTTGCAGATGTATTTGTCATTATTATTTCAGTATTGTAATTGGACGCGTTGTTATGGAACTCTTTCGTGTTGAAAATGTAACTTTTAATTCAAGAAATCAGAAAATAATCAGGGGAATAAGTCTTTCAATAAAAAAAGGCTCTGTCATCGGACTTACAGGAAAGTCTGGCAGTGGTAAATCAACCCTCTTAAAACTTATTGCAGGAATACTAGTTCCATCTTCTGGTAAAGTCTTTTATCGGGAAAGAGATATTCAGGGCATGAACAGTATTCAAAATCGTGATTTCAGAAAAAAATGTGCCTTTGTATTTCAGGATTCAGCTTTGTGGGCAAATCAGAGTATTCAGCAGAATCTGGAACTGCCCCTTCAGACTTTAAATCCAAAACTCTCTGACAGTCAGCGTCTTCTGCGTATAAAAGAAATTTGTGAACTTGTTAAGTACGAGCGTTCCCTCCAATTGCGCCCCGCAGATCTTTCAATGGGTGAACAGAAGAGAATTGCATTTGCCCGTGCTCTTATCAATAAACCTGATATACTCTGCCTTGATGAATGTACCGAATCTCTTGATAGAAAGGGAGTTGAAGTAATCATGTCTCTTCTGGAAAATTTTGTCAGTGCCGGAAAGACCGTCATTTATGTCAGCCACAGTTCAAGTTTTATTACTGCAATGGCCGGAAAGATTTATGTTATTGATGAAGGTTTGCTAAGCGAGTAAAATAAAAAAAATGAAATTTAAAATCCGTTATTCAGATCAGATTGTCGGTTTTTTCTCACTCTTAGCTATTTTTGCACTTGTTTTGTTTATTTTCTTTATGGGGGCGAAACAGAACTGGTTTGTCAAAAAGAACATTTATTATACATATTTTACTTCCGGCTCAGGATTTTCTTCCGGTATGGATGTCATGTATAAAGGTTTTTCAATAGGTAAAGTCCGTGATGTAATTCTTGACGGCTCTGATGTTCGTGTAGAATATTATATCCTTGGTGATTACAAGGATTATGTAAAAGAGAATTCTCTGGTTGAACTTATCACAAGTCCCATAGGGCTCGGCTCATCTTTTGTTTTTCATCCTGGCAAAGGTCCTGAACTTCTTCCTCCGAACAGTGAGATATATCGCCTTGATTCCCTTACGGCAAGGGAATATATAAGCAGTAAAAAAATTCGAATCGAAAAGCAGGAAGATTCAATCGGCGTGCTCATGAAAAAGGTCTCTTCAATCCTTGATAATGTGAATGTACTGCTTTTTACGGTGAATGGTGCTCTTACGGGGCGGGGTGAAACTCCAATCACCAAGATTGTTGGTAATGTAAATGAGATTTCAAAAAATCTTTCAACTTTGAGCGCTATACTTGCAGACGAAAAGGGAGCCGTACCTGCTTTGCTGGGAGCCGATTTAACGCAGAATCTCACGGAAGTTATGAAAAATATTGCAGATGTCTCTCAGAATTTATCATCGATTGCAGGGAATGCTGACGGGCTTATAAATGATGCTGTTCCAGAGATTGATGCCGTGCTTATCCAGTTGAATTCTGTTCTTGTGGATGTCCAAGATGTTTTGACTGGTGTAAAGAATAATCCACTGATTCGTGGTGGTGTTCCTGACAGAACATCTGGTAAATCGTCTACATCACAGTTAAGGAGCGTTGATTTCTAAAATGAAAAAAATGCTGCTACTTTTTTCTATTCTGATTGTATTTTCTTCCTGTTCATCATCTCCAAAACGTCCAATGCTGATTACAGAAAATACAAATGTTGCTTATTCAAAACTTGACGAAGCCAACAATTGCATAATTTCCGGCCGATATGACCGCTCCTATAATCTTTTGAGCGCAGCATATGATACTGCTCTTTCCGTTGATAATACTGAGCTTTTATGTAAAATTGTTCTTTCAGGGATTGTATTTAAAATATCAGTTCCTGATTATTCGGCTGATGAAAATAGTTTTCTAAACAATACAAAAGAAGAACTTTTAATTTCAGCCCGCAAATTTGCTAATCGTTCTCCCTTGCCAAAAGAACTGTCTGAATTGTGCATGGTGTATGAAGTGCGCATCCTTCTTGAAAACGAAAAAAAATCTCACGAAGGAAAAATTACTTCTTCAGACAAAGATTCGTATCTCACCACTCTGTCTTCCATCCAGTCCTCGGTTTCAAAAGAGCCTTATTATTTGGCATATCTTTACCGGACCAGGGGAGATGTCTGCATGGCAGGTGAAGATTATGCGGAGGCTCAAAAAAACTATTCTGAGGCAGCAAAAATTCACACAAAAGAGAGATATCTGATGGAAATTGGGCTTGATTGGTACTGTATTTCTCGGAGTTATTCTCTCGCTGGTAAAAAAAAGGAGGCGATTTCTGCCATTCAAACTGCCCTGAAATATGACAGGGATGGTGAAAATACTCCAGGAATTGCATCTGATTATGTGGCTTATTCTAAGATTCTTTTGCGTGGAAATCCTACTGATGAAGAAATCAAACTTTCTGAAGAGCTGCTTTTGTGGTCCGAAAAGGTTCTTCAGGCAAGGGATAAGCCGGAAGTTTCTTTGGGGAGCCTCGAATAGTTTTGTTGCACGAATCTGATTTTGATATTACAATAAAACAAGTGAATTCTGAATATACAATTGTGCTTTCTGATAGGGATTTACTTTCCAAAGTATGCGGCACAAATGACAGTAATTTAAAACTCATCGAAAAACACATTGGCGTTCCGGTTTTTACAAAAGGGAATGAAATTTCCATTGATGAAGAAAATCCTCGTGTTCAGCAGGAATTCAAGTTTATCATTGATCGTATTATAGACGAAATTTCTGATTCGGGGGATTCTTCCTCAGATTTGATTCATTCTATCCTTAACACAGGATTTGTTCACGGGGGCGTTGACATTGACTTTGATGCCGGTCGTTATGCCATCTCAATTCCTGGCAGCACAAGAAAAATCTATCCCAAAACAAAAAATCAGGCAGAATTGGTCAAAGCTTTCCGTAAAAATGATTTGGTTTTTGCTGAAGGACCGGCTGGAAGTGGCAAAACTTTTCTGGCTGTTGCCGAGGCCTTGTCTCTTGTCCTTTCAAAAAAAGTAAACTCCATAGTGCTTACACGGCCGATTGTTGAGGCAGGGGAGAGCCTTGGTTTTTTACCCGGCGACTTAGAAGATAAAATTAATCCCTATTTGCGGCCTTTATATGACTCAATGAATGCCTGTTTGCCTCGTGAAATAGTGCATAAGCTTACAGAAAATGGTATTATAGAAGTCGCTCCACTTGCTTACATGCGTGGGCGTACTTTAAATAACTGTGCGGTCATTCTTGATGAAGCACAGAATACAACAACAGAACAGATGAAAATGTTCCTAACTCGCATGGGAGAGAATGCGAAAGTTTTTATAACTGGAGATGTTACACAAATTGACCTGCCGAAGCGTTTTACATCAGGGCTTGTTCATTCCATGAAGATTCTTTCAGAAATACCTGAAATCAGCATGGTGCGGCTAACAGGAAGCGATGTTGTACGTTCTTCACTGGTCAGAAAAATTGTACAGGCATACGAAAATGAGTAAAAAAGAAAAAAATGTTGATGAAAACGGTTTATCTGTAGTTTTCTCTTCTATTGGAAATTTCATTTCAAAGAACTGGCGTTTTATTCTCGCTTTCTTCCTCACCTTCATTGCTGCGACGGCAATTGTTTGGTATGACGCAAACACAACCGAGACTGTAGCATCATTTGCTTTGGATGAATATGAAGTTGGACAGGTTGCCGACAAGAATATTTATGCGCGAAAGTCTCTCCCTGAAGATGTGCGTTACCCGATTGCAATCGAAAAAGGCGAAAGAGTTATCAAAAAGGGCTTTCCAATTACCGAAGAAGAGTATTTTAAATTGCAGAAAATGGCTGATTCTCCGGTTTATGTAGATTATCGTGCTTTCTGTGATAAAATCCTCTACCTGATTTTAATTTCCGTCTTGTGGATTGTTCTGTTTAATCCTGTTTTGCTCAGGCGGAAAGTCGAGGTAAAAGAAGTCGTTTTGGAGTGTATTCTTTTTGTGCTAGTCTTTATGGCAACATCATTCGGCATGAAGAATGCAATTTTCCAGAATCCATTTGCCTTACCTGTAATGATTCCGTCTGTCTTTTGTGCTTTTCTTATTTCGATTCTTTTTGGTCAAACTTCGGCCCTTTTTTTCTCTTTCCTTCTTTCACTTGGGGTTTTAGGGGCCTCTTCATTCCAAATTGTTCCGGCTCTCTTTACTCTTTCTGTTTGCGTTTCTTCTTCACGAATCGTTATGAAGATTGAGCGGCGAATTGATATGGTATTTGCTTCGATTATGCAGGCTGTTCTCGGCCTCGTTTTCATTGTTTTCATGAAAGTCATGTTTAATGCTGATTTTAATGATGCAGTCTTTATTTTCCCGGGGATTGCCTTTAACGGCTTTATTTCTGGAATTCTTGTTCTCGGCTTTCTTACTCCGCTTGAGTCAATCATGAATACGGCATCCGTTTTCAGACTTATGGATTTAAGCGATCAGAATACTCCTGTTTTACGAAAGCTTTTGCTTACGGCCAGCGGAACTCACCAGCACTGTATGATGGTTGCTCAGCTGGCAGAAAATGCCTGTAAGGAAATCGGAGCTAATGCTCTTCTTGCACGAGTTGGCGCATATTATCACGACATCGGTAAAATGGAACACCCGGAATATTTTACCGAAAATAACATTGATACGGCCAACAAACATACTGACTTGAACCCTTCGCTTTCAGTTTCGGTCATTAAAAGTCATATCAAACTTGGTGTAGAGAAGGCTCATCAGCTTCGTTTGCCCCAGCAGATTATCGATATTATTGCAGAACATCATGGTAATTCTGTTATTTCTTACTTCTATATGAAGGCAAAAGAAAAGGACGAGAATGTAAGCCCGGAAGATTATTCATATCCCGGTAACCCGCCTGCTTCAAAAGAAAGTGCGGTTGTTATGCTTGCTGATGTCTGTGAGGCGGCTTGTAAGTCTCTGGAAAAGCCAACGGCTCAGCGTCTTGAAAAATTCATTCAGGAGCTTATAAACGCAAAAATTGAAAGCGGTCAGCTTGATAATTCCGCTCTTACATTCGGAGAACTTACAAAAATCCGTGATATATTCGTCCGTATTCTTGCAGCCTACTATCATGGACGCATAAAATATCAGAATCAGCGCGACCCTGATGCAAGTGGTGACACAGAGAGCGATAAATCATTCACCAGCGAAAAGGATAAATCTTAATGGCTAATAGAATTTTGCTTTCAGTGCAGGAAGGTTTTTCCATTCCAGACTGGTTCAGTGAATCAAAAATTGAAGTTTATGTAAAAGATGTTCTCTCTAAACTAAAATTTGATGGCGAAGAGATATCAATACTTTTCTGCAATGATGATTATATTCAGGAGCTTAACAAAAATTACCGCAATATAGACTCTCCGACAGATATTCTTTCTTTTGAAAATGGAGAAACTTATACTGACGAAGAAGGCGAGTGGTTAGAGGCGGGAGATATTGCTCTTTCCCTTGAAACTCTTCCCAAAAATGCCGAATATTTTAAAGTAAGTCAGAATGAGGAACTTAAAAGGCTTTTGATTCACGGTATCCTGCATTTAAATGGTTATGATCACGGCGAAGAACATATCGAGCCTGGCCTGTTGCCGACGGACGAAATGCTTGTTCTGCAGGAGAAAATTCTAAAAGAATTTGAAGAAGTAAATTTAATATAAACCACTGGTGTCACGAATTTCACAGATGAAGGGGAAGCGCTTCACTTCTTAAAACTTATAATCTGTGTCTGTCTGTGTTAATCTGTGGTTAAAAATAAAAGGAAAATATATGGGATTATTTAAATTTAGAAAAAAGAAAGACGAGGACTATCACTCCAGTAACGCCGCTAAGTCGGAAAAATCTTCTGACTTAGACCGGGCACAAGAAGAAATTCT
>CAMVJE010000019.1 GCA_947167745.1 uncultured Treponema sp. | reverse complement strand
TCGGCCAGGAGCAGGTCATTGACGGAATCCTCACAGCCCTTGTCTGCGGCGGCCACATTTTGCTGGAAGGCGTTCCGGGCCTTGCAAAGACCCTTGCAGTCAAGACTTTCGCCGAAATTTCAGGCCTCGACTTCAAGCGCATTCAGTTCACGCCGGATTTGCTGCCAGCCGATGTAAGCGGAACCCTGATTTACGAGCAGATGTCTGGAAAATTCTCCGTGAGGAAAGGCCCGGTATTTACGAATGTGGTGCTTGCCGATGAAATCAACCGATCCCCGGCAAAAGTTCAGTCTGCCCTGCTTGAGGCTATGGCAGAGCGGCAGGTCACGATTGGCGAAGAGACTCATGCCCTGCCCTCACCTTTCATTGTTCTTGCAACTCAGAATCCGATTGAGCAGGAAGGAACCTACAATCTTCCAGAAGCCGAGCTTGACCGTTTCCTTTTAAAAGTTCTCGTTCCCTACCCGACACCGGCCGAAGAAGTCGCCATCGTAAAGACGGCCGGAAAAGCAAATGAAATTCCTGTAAAAAAGATTCTATCAGCTTCAAAACTGAGTGAAATGCAAAATCTTCTCCGCCAGATTAATTGTGACGACAAACTGGCAGAATACATTGTTTCGATTGTGAGCGCAACACGCCCAGTTCAGGAAAAGCAGATCTCAAAAATCGCCGTCCGCTCGCTTCCCAAAAGAGACGACATTTCCCGCTATATTTCATTTGGCGCCTCACCGCGGGCTGGAATTGCGCTTTTACAATGTGCCAAATCACACGCTCTTTTTTCAGGCCGGGATTTTGTTCTCCCCGATGACATCAAGGAAGCAGCTCCAGCCGTTCTCCGCCACAGAATCGTTCTTTCCTATGAGGCGGCCGCAGATAGTGTTACAAGCGACGATTTGATTCAGAAAATTCTTGACTTAATGCCATTGCCATAAAAGACTGATTTCATGAATGCCACCCGACTCGCAAAAAAAGCATCTCAACTTCGTCTCAGCGCAATAAGTCTTGCCGAAAATATGCGGAACGGCAGTTTCAAATCCTTGTATCGAGGTCAGGGAATTGAATTCAGCGATGTGCGGGAATATTTAAACGGCGACAATGTACGCTCAATCGACTGGAATGTAACGGCACGAATGGGCCGTGCATTCATCAAACAGTACGAAGAAGACCGTGAACTGTCCGTTTTTCTGATACTTGATTGTTCACGCTCCATGGAACTTGGAAGCAATATTTCAAGGCTCTCTCAAGCTCAAGAAAGCTCTGCCCTGATTCTCCTTGCCTGCGAACACAATGCTGGAGCTATTGGAGCGGTCTTTTTTGACGGAAAGATTCAATTCTCCTGTCCGCCAAAAGCCGGGCGTGAAAACTCGATGATGATTCTCTCAAAACTGGATAAAATCGACTCAATTCCAGAATCCGAAAAAACTGACGGTTCTGCTCTTTCCAATGCAATTAACGGAGCGGCAAAACTTCTCAAAAAACGCTCACTTGTCTTTATCCTCTCAGATTTCCGCTCAAGCCGCTGGGAAAAGCCTTTTGCCAGGCTCGCCCAGAAGCATGATGTTGTCGCACTTAGAATCATAGACCCCAGCGACAATGAACTTCCGGAAATGGGAACGATTCCTTTCTATGATGCCGAAAGCAAAAAAAAGAGTCTTTTTCCTACTCTATCAAGAAGATTCAAAACGGAATGGCGGGAAGCAAACCGGAGACGAACAGAGCTATGGAAGGATTTTTGCAGTAAGCACGGCGGTTTTCCGCTGACTCTTTCCACTCAGGAAGATGCTGTAAGTATTTTGCAACGATTTTTCAAGCAAAAGGCAAGATCTTAAAGGGGGGCAAAATGAAGAGATTTTTTATTTTTTCCCTTTCATTTTTCCTTTTCTCCTTTATGAATACAGCTTCGCTTTCTGCGGAGAATCTTCAGATAGTCATTCCCAAGCTCATTTACATCGGTGACACAGTTGAAATCAGCTATATTTTCCATTCTGATGCAATTTTTATCGCCGAAAATGATTCTTCACCTCTTGCCCGTCTTGATCTTCGAACTGATTACAGTCTTTTTTTGGCTGAGGAAGAGGATTTTACGATCACGCAGGCAAGTATTGAAAAACACAACAGCGAATACACTCTAAATCTCAGGCTGATTCCATGGAAAACAGGTTTTTGCCAGATTCCGCCATTCAGTATCTCTTCTCTTGTCGCTTTTTCTCAAAACGGGCAGACTGTAAAAAATGCACCGGCCTTTGTAATTAATCTTTCCCCCTTTGAAGTTAAATCCCTCGTTCAAAAGACAGAAAATCACTCTTTTATGCCTCAGGCAAATCCACTTGTTCTTCCAGGAACGACGGCGCTTCTAGTCATTTTCGGGATTTTTGCCATCATACTTTTTGCACTTCTGCTTTACATTCTGCTTCATCTACCGAAAGTCGTACACTTCATCGAAAATTTTTCATATCTCTATTCTCTAAAAAGGAATTCAAGAAGATCCATAAAAAAAATAATGTCTCTTCAGAGAGAATCTGCAAAAATTCCTTCTGATAAAGATTTTTCTGAAAAGCTTCAGCATATTCTTCGGGATTTCTTGAAAAGAAGATTCGGCAGGGATTTTTCTTCGGTTACGACAAAAGCCCTTTATCCGATTTTTTTGGAATTAAGCGGGGGGCAGCTTGGAAAGCATCAGGGAAATGCGGTGGAAGAAGTGATTTCAATTTTCTCACGACTGGATTTTGTGCGCTTTTCGGAAAATGCCCGCCTTCTTTCTGCAAGTGAGCAGGGCGAAAAGAGCGAGCGGGATTCTTTGTGCAAAATGGCTATCCGTTTAATAGAAGAATTTGATGATGACAGTGATTTTGAGGAGGAAGAAGCATGATTCAGTTTGAGTATCCGCAGGCGTTTTTCTTTCTTCTCTCACTCCCGCTTTTTGCCGTACTTAGGAAACTCGGTATTTTCTCAAAGATTTCTTTTCCACTCACGATTTCGGACTGGGGTGGAAAGTCCTTCATTTATTCTGACTCGATTTCAAAACTACTCTCCTTCTCTGCTCATTTTTTTGCTCTGGCAGGTTTTATTTCACTCGTCACTTCTCTTTCTAATCCAATTATCCGTCATCAGGAAAAAATCTACACATCACGGGGAACAGACATTCTCTTCGTTCTGGATACAAGCCCCTCAATGGCAGCCAGGGATATTTCACTTGCTGGAGGACAGCTCACTAGGCTCGAAGCGGCGAAAATGGGAATCAAAACGATGGTATCCTCAGAGAAGGGGGCAAATTACGGTCTCGTAGCAATGGCAAGTGAAGCAGCATGCACTGTTCCACCGACCAGCGACATAACTCTCTTTTTAAAAGGTCTTGATTCGCTTTCTGTCGGTGAATTCGGCGAAGGCACGGCTCTGGGAATCGGATTAAGCACGGCAATTTATCATCTTTCTTCAAGTCCTGCTCCTAAAAAATGCATTGTTTTAATTACGGACGGCGAAAACAATGCAGGCTCAGTCCACCCGGAAACGGCGGCAAGCCTTGCAAAAGAAAACGGAATTTCCCTTTACACATTCGGAATCGGCACAAAAGGCTCGGTACCAATTGAATATTTAGACAAAAAAAGTGGCAAGATTCATTCGGGTTTTTATGAATCTGATTTTGACTCCCTTCCCCTTGAAACAATAGCTTCAATTGCAAACGGAACATATTTTGGAATTGAAACCATGCACTCTCTCTCAGATTCACTTTCGGCAATTGCTCAAAGAGAAGATTCTGTACAGACTTTTCACTATCGCTCTAACGATAGAAACTGCTACACAAATTTTCTCCTTGTCTCGGGCCTTTTATTCCTGCTTTCATGGCTGATTCGGCGGATTTTTCTTTCGGAGGTGATTTAATGTCAGAACTTTCTACTCTTTCAATCGGAAATCCACGCTTTCTCCCTGCTGTTTTTTTGATTCTGCCAGTACTGCTCTATCTCTTCTTAAAATTCAAAAAACTTACAAAACTTCTCTCTTCATCCCAGAATCAAAAAAATCTGAAATCACTAAAAATTTCCCTTTTTCTGAGAACATTTTTTCGCGTTCTTGCATTGATTTCTGCAATTTTTGCACTTTCTGAAATTTCTTTTGGCTCAAAAAAAATTCCAGTTCATAAAAGCGGGAGCAATGTATCTTTCGTCTTTGATATTTCATACTCTATGCTGGCGAAAGACGCTCCTTCCAGGCTATCCCGCCTCGACGCTGTAAAAATCTACGCTTCAAGCCTGCTGGAAAATCTGTCCGGCTCTTCATTTTCAGCAGTTCTTGCAAAGGGCGACGGTTTTACGGCAATTCCTGAAACAGAAGATGTCCTTTCCATGCTCAATTTGCTGGAAAATCTTTCTCCACATCTCATGTCTTCTGGCGGCTCTTCTCTGGGCAAGGGAATTGAGGCGGCCTTGAACTCGATTCCTCAAAATTCTGCAAAATCCCAGTATATATGGGTCTTCACGGACGGAGATGAAACTGACTCAAGACTTGAAAAATCACTTGAGCAGGCGGTCAAATCTATGATTCCTGTGACTATTATTGGCTTCGGCTCCGAATCAGAGAGTGAAATCACTGCAGGCGATGGAAAAACCAAGGTCAAAACAGCCCTTAGGGCGAAAAAAATGCAGGAAATCACAGAATCTGTAAACAGTCGGGCTTCTTCTTTTTCATTTCCCGCGGGTAAATCACAGGCCCGCTACATCGATTCAAGGGCAAAGGCTTCAGCCTGGAAGCTTTTATCCCAAATCAAGGGAAAGACTGGAGAAGACGAAGAAAATTCACTCTCTTACGAAGTCAAAAAAGTCAACAGGCACGCTTTTTTTATTTTCTGGACTATAATATTTCTGATTCTTTCTTTTGTAGCTGCGGAATTTAAACTTTCTTCCCTAAAAAACAAAAAATTCCTCTCCCTACTTGAAAAATCAATGATTTTTACAGCTCTCTTCATTCTCGCTTCCTGCAAATCCGAAAAAAAACAGATTCTTGAGGGCGCATGGGAATGGTACGAAGGAAAATACACTCAGGCGACGGCGGATTTTCTCACGGTGGCCCACAAGGCAAGCGAGGATTCACTGGCAAAAAACTATGCAATTTTCGATTTGAGCGCGACTTATTTTTCCATGGGGGAATTGGACGCTTCCTTAAAACGACTTTCCCAACTGAATCTTGATGATGAAAAGCTTCCCGCTGATTTGAAAACAGCAGCTTATTACAATCTAGCTCTCATTTCAGCCCGAAAAAATGACTACGAAACGGCAGCCCAAAACTTTAAGCGGGCAATTCTCGCTGATTCAAAAAATGTAAAGGCAAAAATAAACCTTGAACTCTGCCAGCGGGAAATCACGCAAAAGCAGGCGCAAGAAGCCCAAGCCGAAATGCTGGGCGTGAACGAAGAAAAACAGACCAACCCAGACATGAAAAACGAAATTTTCAATTTGATTCGGGAAAACGAAGGCAAAAAATGGCGAAACATGAGCGACAGTGGGGAGAAAAACGATGATGTTTTGGATTATTAAAAATGCTGAATGCAAAATGATGAATGCAGAATACAAAGGGGAAAGTCTCCCCCTCGCTTCAAGCGCTAACGCGTTTTCCGCTACCCCCTCTCCTAAGGGGCTTCGCCCCTTAAAATCCCCATTTCTCATTCTTTTTTTCTTTTTCTCGCTTTCACTTTATGCCCTTCCTTCTGCCAAAGAAATTCGGGAATTGAAAGTCAGGCCACGGTCGGAGATTTTTTTCACTCAAATGGAAAACTGCTATGCCCTGGAGATTGATGGGATTTCGCCCTCCCAGGTGATGATGGAGCTTCCTGAATTGCCCCTGGGAACCCGCTTCATTTCTTCAAAAAAAGAAGAATTTATCTCGCAGAATGGTCAGCGGGGAACACTTATTTCACTTTGGTTTACATTTTCTGAAGCTAGAGAAATTCACTTACCCCCACTTCTTATAAGAATCAGCGGAAAAAATCATTACATTGAATTTGAGCCGGTTTCTGTCTACGAAAATCCGAATCTGATTTCCCCAGGTCTTGAAATCACTTTTGAAAACAAAAAAATCTCCTCAGGCAAAGACGGCAGAAAAAGCCTGTCTGTATGCCAAGGAGAAAAAATCATATTTACACTTGCCCTTCGCTACGGAACGCAAATTCTCGATTTTAAGTGGAATATTCCCAAAGACTCAATTTTTACAGAAAACATGCGATTTGAATTCGCAAGAGGAAATCAAAAAATCACGGAATTTACCACTGAAAAACAGGATTTGGCCCGCTTTGAATGGCAAATTCTAAAAGAGGGAGAATATTCACTCCCTGAAATCACAGTGACAGCCCTTTCCTACAACGGCTCAAAAAAAATTCTTTCACTTCCAGACTCTACACGCATCATCGTAAAAGGTAAATCACGCACAGAAACTTTGGCGAACAAAGATATGAAGAACATTTTTGAAAGTGCCTTTAAGAAAAACGATGAGGAAACTATGCCGGCAAAAAAAACTGCACCTACGCGTAAAGAATGTGAACTTATGGCTTCTCAAAGCAGACTCTCTTTTTTTGACAAACTTTTTTCAAGAAAATACGCTATTTTTTCAGGCGGAATTGTCTCTTCTGTTCCTGAAGAAAAGATGAGCGCAAACACTTTTGAAGGAGGCAAAAAAGTAAGAATCACGGAAAGTGCAGGAGAATGGGCCTTCATCGAAAACGAAGACTTCTCAGGCTGGACAATGAATGAAAATCTAATAGAAATAAAGTAACATGGAGAAAGCAATGGATTTTGGTGATATTTTAAATCAGTGGGGAGATATTCAGAAAAACGAAAAAAAGGCGGCAAAAGAAAAATCTAAAGTGCCGCAGGTTTCACATAAGATGGCCAATGCTCCCACCCCCGAAGAAAAAGCGGCTCGGAAACGGGCAAAGCTTGCCGCAGAGGGAAGACTTTACGAAGCCCAGATGGAAGAAGATGCTAAAAAAACAATCAACCCTATGGAACTCTGGCTCAGGCGATACGGAGTCACCGACAAGGACAAGGCGGCGGACGAATACGCTGAGCGGGCAAAGATGGAAAGCCGGGAATATCTTCGCACCATGCGGCCCGAAGCGAGAATAGACCTTCATGGGTTGACGCGTGATGAAGCCTGGAGTCGGCTAACTTCTTTTGTAAACGATTGTATCCGCCGGGGCTTAAAGAAAATACTGATTATTCACGGAAAGGGCAATCACTCCCACGGAAGCGACCCTGTCTTGGGGCCAATGGTAAAAACCTTTATCGAGCAGAACAAGAATCTCGGTAGCTCTGGGCATCCAGACCGTGCCATGGGAGGAAGCGGAGCGACCTGGGTGATTATAAAGTAGATTTCCGGTAATCCAAAGGATTTGTTCCCGTAAGGGAGCGGAAGCAGCGGCCAAACTGGGTAAGGGAGCCGAATCCGCACTGCATGGCGACTTCCAGCACAGAGAGTTTTTTATCGGCCAGCATTCGGCAGGCTTTCGTAATCCGCAGGCTGTTCACATATTCCACAAAACCGAAATGGGTTTCTTCTTTAAAAGAACGGCTCAAATGACTGGCGCTCAAGCCGAATCTCTCTGCCACAGAAGCAAGGCTGACGCTTTCAGTGTAGTGCATGTTCAAAAAATCAATTACGGCGGCAATATGAGCATTCATTTCGGCGCTGGGCTGCACGGCGACTCCTGCCTGGGCCTTTTGCCGGCTCACTGTCACTAAAATTTCGGACAGATATGCCCAGACCATTTCCTGCCAGCCTTCCTCAGCCGAAAGAATCTCAAGTCCCATTTTTGAAAAAAGGCTCGTCACCCGCGACTGAACTTCCGGCAAAAGAGCGATACAAGGGTCAATCTTCTGTAAAATTGGGATAAGGGAAGAAAAATGGGGATTATCCTCGCTTAAAGGAATGCCGTCATCAGCAAAATAAACATTGTAGAGAGAGCAGACTTCACCCTCAGGATTTACCGCCCGGTGCAGGATTCCCGGCGCAATGCACAAAAAAGTTCCCGCCATAATGTGAAGGGTGCGGTTCGCATAAAAGAAAGTGCGCTCTCCGCTCTCGATATAGAGGATTTCCCACCAGGGATGAAAATGCCTCACAGGATTTGTAATGGCATGGGACTTTTTTATAAGAGAAAACCCGCAGCCTGTTTTGATTTGCCGGTAGTCGGCTGGTTCTTTCATCAAAAACATCTGGAAAAGTATAACTCAAAATATGCACAAAAGAAAGTAAAATTCGCAAAAATTGTACAGATTTTTGTATCGGCAGGATTTATCATAAAATCATGAAAGACATGAAAGATTCTCTTGCGCAGACAAAGCCCTTGCCGCAAGCAGACTCTCAAAAGGAAAGCATCTCTCTCAGCGAAAAGGAAAGCCGTCGCCGCGATATGATTCTCAACGGTGGCATGGTGAAGACGATTTTTTATATTGCCATGCCCCTTGTTTTCTACAACAGTTTGCATCAGGTTTTTCAGCTCATCGATACCCTGATTGCGGCCAACATGAGTGCGGGAGTTGTCTCAACGGTTTCATTCATCTCCCAGATTGAGACCATGCTCTATGCCGTCGGCTCAGGTCTTTCTGTAGGCGGATCAATCATCATCTCCAGAAGCTACGGCTCAGGCGACATGGAAAAAGTCCGCTCTCAAATCAGCACCCTCTTTTTTACAGGAATCGCCGTCGCGTCATTCATCCTTTTGCTGGCCATTCCTTTTGCCTATCCTTTCTTAAAACTGCTTCGTATGCCCCAAGACTTAATCGGTCAGGGAACGATTTATTTTATGCTGGCAATCGGAGCCATAGTCTTTCAGTTTATCAATGTGATTTACCTGGCCACCGAAAAATCCAGGGGAAATACAAAAGTCATCATGTACTGCAATATGCTGGTCATGGTGATTAAAACTGTGCTAAATTTCTGCGCCATCAGTTTAATGAAATCAGGCATAGTCTCCATCAACACGGCAATGCTCCTTCTCCCCGTGGCAACGATTCTCGCCCAATCCTCGCTCACGGCAATTGCTGTCTTTAACCTTACAAGCAAAAAAAATCCCCTAAGAATCAGCATAAAAAAATGTCTCTTTAAGCAGACTTTTATCCAACCTCTGGCAAACCTCAGCATTCCAATTTTTCTGGAAAAATTTATCTTCGCTTTCGGTAAGGTTATCGTCAATTCAATGTGTGCCAGCATGGGAAGTACGGTGGTAGGAGCCCTTGGAGTTTCAAACAGACTGGGAGGCTTTTCAACAAATCCGCCGGCAGGATTTCAAGAAGCGGAGTCCAGTCTTATAAGTCAGAATCTGGGAAATCAAAATTTAAAGCGCGCCCTGGGGATTTTTTACCGCACACTTTTTATCAATCTGGGAATCGCAAGTTTCTTTTTTGTGATAATGCTCACTTTCAAAGACAGCATTATCTTCATGTTTGCAAAAGGAGACGCCGCATTCGCTGCTCAAATTAACGCAATCTACACTTATGAATGCTGGGACTCAGTTCTTGTCTCAATCAACGCTTCGGTTATGGGACTTTTGTACGGCTTCGGAAAAACACGAATCTCCATGATTTTAAATCTTGTCCGTCTCTTCGTTTACCGCATTCCGCCCCTTTTTATCCTGCTCCATTTTACGAACATAGGAATTCCCGCCGTAGGTATAGCAATGCTCATTTCAAACGGAATGGTCGGAATCACAGCCGGCATCGTGGCAATCTGGTTTATCCGCAAAATCAAAAAAGGAAAAGCATCTTTTAAAATTTAAATACTTCACACTCTTCATAACAGTTATTTATAAGTGAAATTACAGATTTTGCTTGTATCTTTGGGGAAATATCAGTATTTTAAAGGTAAAGATTATAAGAGGAAGAGCATTGGAAGATTTATACGAAATTCTTGGCGTAACAAAAACATCAACTCAAAGTGAAATAAAATCCGCTTACAGAAAACTTGCGGTCAAATATCACCCAGACAAAAATCCCGGTGACAAAGCCGCCGAAGAAAAATTCAAAAAAATTACCGCCGCTTACGATGTTCTTTCTGATGAAACAAAACGTCGCCAATATGATTCTTACGGAAGCACAGACGATTACGGCTATTCTTCTTCAAATTCACAGGGGAACTACGGCTGGGGGCAACAGGGTAACTGGCAAGGGCAATGGAACAGAAACGGCACATGGCGGGCCGAAACTCAGGAAGATTTCAACGATGCATTTAATCAGTGGTTTAACTACGCCCGCTCGCAGTCTCAGAATCAGAATACATATTATTACAAAAGGGCAAATGAACCACAGACAAAAACAGATGCCTTAGTCTATATTCTTCAAAAACTTGCAATAATGTTAATTGGAATTTTCACCCTTAGATTCTCGCTTTTACTGATTCCATTCGGGCCTGTTTTGTGCATAGCCGCAATTGTTCATGGATTTACGGGAATCACAAGGGGATTACGCAAATTATTAGGATAAAAATGCAAATCACACTAATTTTCACGAATTAAAAGCACTTATAATTAAACTGGTGCCAATTCGTGAAATCAGTGCCTGCAATTATCGTTCACGGAAAATGATACGACCGCGGTTCAGGTCGTAGGGTGACAAGGCTACTTTTACACTGTCGCCAGGTACGATTTTGATATAGTGCTTTCGCATTTTGCCTGACAAATGCGCCATAACAACATGTCCGCCATTTTTAAGTTCAACGCGGAACTGGGTGTTGGGCAGAGCTTCCTTTACAATGCCTTCAACTTCAATCGCTTCTTCTTTAGCCACGATTCCTCCAAAAATTTTACTTGTCTTTTCAAGATTTCTCCCTTATTATTATCTAATAACGAAAAAATTGCAACATGGGAGAAAGGGACATGGAACAAGCATTCATTGACAAAATGCAGACTGCGCTGATTGCACAGCGCGAACAAATCTTAAAATCTTTGGCTGATCAGCATTCTGAATATAAAAAGATTGTCGAAGGTGGCGAACCTGGTGATGAGGTAGACATTGCTTCTGATGTAATTGACGGCCAGCTTTTGGAATCATTGGGCAGGGAAGATTCAAACCGCCTCACAATGATTAACAATGCCTTGGAGCGAATCAAGCAGGGAAAATACGGCATCTGTTTAAAATGCCACAAAGAAATTCCTCTCGAACGCCTTGAAGCTATTCCTTACGCATTTATGTGCATTGCATGTAAGAGCGAGGATGAACGCCGAAATCGCTAATTTTTAAATTCTGCAGAATTTATAGCCGGTTCTATCGATATCGTAAATGATTTCGTTATAACCGGCTTTTTTTGCAAGCTGAAGAGCTTGTGAAAAGGCACAGTCAAGATTTTCAGAACTGTGAGCATCGGCTGTAATTGCTACCGGCACTCCGGCTTCATGCAAAAGCTCAAGAAAATACAGACTCGGATAAGGTTTTGTAAGATAGCCCCGTGAAATTGCACCTGTATTGATTTCTGTGGCTATTTCTTTTTTTGCCAGAGCCCTGGTAATTTCTTTCAGTTCATTTTTGTACCAGGCCTCATTCTCACTAAAGAAGGGATTTTTTTCATTGAACTTTCTGACCAGATCAGGATGGCCGAGCAAAGCAAAGTCCCCTCTCTCCAGCATCTCCTTTTGAAGCGCAAAATAGTCAGAAATAAGTTCCTTCATGTTTCCCTTGTAAAATTTTTCGGCACCATTTTTCAAAATCTCAGGTTTATGATCAACAGCAATCAGACCTTCCCGCTGAAAAATAAAATGAATTGAAGCTATAAGATAGTCAGGCTTAAAGTCTGAATAGTTTTCCATTCGTGGAAGAGTGATACCTGGGATAAAATCAGCCTCAAAGGCAAGCCGTATAGTGATTCTACCGGCATATTTTTTTTGAAGGGAGTCGATTTCCTGACAATAGGAAGAAAAATCTTCCGGTTGCATGTAGGTTTCAGTCCAAAAAGGATACATACTGTGGCTTGTAAAGCCAAGGACAGAAATTCCCTTTTGGATTGCGGAAATCACATTTTCTTCAAGAGTGCTTTTCCCATCGCAATATGTTGAATGAGTGTGAAGATTTGATTTTACGAAGGGAGTTTCAGTCATTTTTATCTCCTCTAATGTAGGATTTCACTTCTGAATCATTATTTTCTTCATCAAGGAAGGAACCGCCGCTGATAAGATTTATCTGCTCCACAGACAGTGTCTGCAAAACGGTCTTCCATTTTTCGAGCATAGCGCGCAAGGTGTCGTGTTTAAATGGTTTTACGAGAATATCATTAATGCCACTACGCTTGTATTCGTTGAAATCATTAGTATCGTTATTGGCCGTGCAGGCAATTATAATCTCATTGTAATGCATTGCACGGAGCTCTTTAGTAGCTTCAATTCCATTCTTTTCAGGCATGTAAATATCCATGAAAATCATACAGATTTCAGGCGTATTTTTGATAATTTCCAGGGCCTTTTCACCGTTCTCGGCAAGATAGACTTCGGCACCAAGTTTTTTAAGGAATGTCTCCAGAAGCTTACGGTTCATTGGGTGATCTTCTGCAACAAGGATTTTGAGACCTTCACCAACATTTTTTGAAACTTTTACTTCTTCTTCGGGAGCGAGGGGAACAAGTTCTTCAAGTTCGATTTCTTCGTCTTTATCCGCCAGTTCAAGTTGCTCAATATTGTAAAACTCTTCTGACAGCAGGGAGGCCAGCATATTCTTTTTAATCGGCTTATAAAGATATCCTTTGTACAAATCAAGACATTTCATTTTTGCATCTTCATGCATCTGACCTTCCGGTACCAGAAGATACAAAGATGAAGTGATTTTTTTACTCTGCTTAATGTCAAAAGCTAAATGCCAGCCATCGATTCCTGTATCCATGACCATATCGATAAAAGCGATTTTAAATGGCCGACCCTCTTCTTCTGCTTTTTCAAGCAAATTCAGGGCATTTTTTGAATCAATACAAAGTTCTACATCGGTGAAGCCAAGATTTGCCAATTTTTTTCGGAGACTGGAAGCAGCCAGCTCGTTATCGTCCACGATTAAAATTCTCTGTTCTTTAGGATTTATGCTGAACTGAATT
The DNA here is from genome assembly GCA_947167745.1 of uncultured Treponema sp. Next base: position 11,462 of record CAMVJE010000019.1, on the reverse strand, counting down.
TTTGGGGTAGAAGTAATTGCCACGGAAAGAGGCAGTGAAAACCAGAACTCTGAGCCACCGCCCTTATTTGAACGAACTCCGATTTTTCCTTTCATTATGCTTACGAGGTTTTTACTGATAGACAGTCCCAGCCCCGTACCGCCAAAGAGACGGAAAGTTGAAATGTCAGCCTGAAAATAATCAGTGAAAAGCTTTTCCTGTTTGTCGGCGCTGATACCAATTCCCGTGTCTGTTACAGAAAATGTAATTCCGTCTTTTTTATTATAGTCGAGCTGGACATGAATATGCCCTTCCTGAGTGAATTTTACCGCATTGCTGATTAAATTGAGCATTATCTGCCTGATTCGCATGGAATCCCCTGTAACCATTGCAGGTACGGATGGAGAAATATCCAGAACCAGTTCTACGCCCTTGTTAAAGGCTTTTACGCTCTCAGAATCGACAACATGCTCCGTAACATATGTGATGTCAAAAGGAATATTCTCAAGTTTTAAGTCACTCTGGCTGATTTTTGCAAAATCCAGAATATTATTGGCAAGTTCAAGGAGGCCTTCCGCGCTGAACAAAATCTGGCGGATATATTCTCTCTGCTCTTTATCCAAATCCGTTCCCTGAATTAACTCTGTTGCACCGATTATAGTTTGAATCGGTGTTCGAATTTCATGAAGAGTATTTGCAAGAAAACGGGTAGTATCATTAAGTTCTGAACTAGCGCTTTGCATTTATAACTTCAATTGCTTTTTGAACAATGACCTCAGGTGCCTGAGGTTTGGTCAGATAACTTGCAGCCCCAAGTTTTAGCGCCTGCATGATAAATTCTTTCTGAACAAGGCTTGAATAAATAATAACAGGAAGATTTATCCGACGTTCAATAAGAGTCTTTAATATATCAAGTCCTGTAAGTTCCGGCATGTACATTCCTGAAAAAGCAAGATTGAACATGCCCGGCTGGACAGTTTTGATAAAATCAGCTCCATTTGTAAAAACAGTGACTTCGCCTAAAGCCTCGGCTGTTGTTTTAAGGAATTTTATAACGGCAGGGTCTGTATCAATTATGGCTATTTTTACGCGGCCTGTTGTAAGTTCCTCATTTTCGCTTACAGTACCTGTGTCTGCATAGAATCTGATTGCAAGAGAGGTGTCGCTTCCCTCTGATGATATTGAAAGGATTTTGTCGGAAATTACATCCTGTACATTAGTTGTTGCGTCGCCTTCAACGAGGGAATTTAAGACTGAAGAAAGACTTTGAACAACCTGAATCCCTTCATAATTAGGATGGCCTTCAATAAAATCTGATACGAAAGGATCAAAAGAAAGAATCTTGATATTTCGCCTTATAATGCGCCTGTCAGCAGTAATATTCTCAAGAAGAAGCTCAAGATTTAGACCATCAACATAGGTCAGGCTCAGACTGGACATCATGAGAATAACTTTTGGCAAGGCGAGATTATTGTTTTCGATAAGCTCGGTTATTTTATATTTAAGAAGAGTGATTTTTTCGCGGTTAAGCCCCATCGCAATTTCAATGAAGATAATCTGATGATTAAGATGCATGTCAAGAACGCATGGAGTTGTATCAATTGAAAAAGCAGAATGCAGGACTCTTCCAACAGCCTCGAAGAAAAGATCGAATTTAATGGGCTTGGTAAAATATTTAATAACACCGTATTGAACTAAATCAGAAACTTCGTAGTGCTCAATCATGGGGCCTGACATGATTATAGGAATTTTTTTGCCGTTAGGGTCAGACCGTTTTTTTTCTAGAAAATCGATGATATCGGAAACAGAGTGCTCAATATTGATGATAACAAGATCCGGGAGAATCGACAGAAATTTAGGCAAAGCATCACGCTGACCGTCCGCAGTCTCGACAGCAACATTTTCAGCTGAAAACTTTTCAGTTAAAAACTCGCGAAGCATTGGCGGTGCATCAACAATCAGAACACTTTTCATGACGCTTATATAATACATTATACCACCTATGTTTTCAATGAATGTAATCCACAAAATCTTCAAAAAGAACTTAAAATGATGTATAATTATGGCAAGAGGTTTATATGGCAAAAGTAGCAGTTTTTATCGCACCTGGTTTTGAAGAAATTGAAGCCTTTACAGTCGTTGATTATCTCAGACGAGCAAATGTTTCTGTCAGTCTTGTGGCAGTTCCGCCAGAGAATTCAACTAAAAATGAAATCGTCGTCGTAGGCAGTCATGGAATTACCGTTATTGCAGACAATACGCTCAGAGACTTCATTGATCTCATGGAAGGAAAAGAACCGGACGCAATCTACCTCCCCGGAGGAATGCCCGGTGCAAAAAATCTCGCTGCCAACCAGTACCTTTTCCAGCTTATCACCAAAATGGACCGAAAAGGTAAGCTCGTAACGGCTTTATGTGCTTCACCAGCCGTAGTTCTTGCACAGACAGGAATCCTAGAAAACAGAAAGTGGACTTGTTATCCCGGTATGGAAGAAAACCTCGCTGAATATTGCGGAAGCTCTCTTAAGGCCAAAGAACTTACAGAAAATTCACGACATGTAAAAGATGTTCCTTTCGTTCTGGACAATAATCTCCTTACAGGAAGAGGCCCTGGAACGGCAGAGCAGTTTGCAATGAAACTTGTTGAAATACTCACATCAGCAGACACAGCAAAAGAAATTCACGACGGTAGCTGCCAGCGATAAAAGCTATAGGAAATTTTATGAAAATACAGTGCAAGACTGGTCTCTTTTTTTTAATTTCCTTGCTTTTTTCGTGCTCAAGTAGCAATTCAGGCGGGCCTCCAACGATTTCGCGCAACCCTCAGTCAATTACCTACAAGAAAAGCCAGAATGTTTACGAAATCAATAATGATATCAGCACTCTTACACTTATTGGTTTCCCGGCAAATTCAGAAGCCTATCTGGCAAAAACGAATCCAACTGCAACAATCATTAATCTGGCGAACACTCACTATGTCGATGAAGGCAGCAATATAGCACTTAACCGCTCAAACATACAATCCCGCTCGGCGGTAAGCCTTGATAATCCTGTCTCAGGAAGCATGTACACAACAATTGTTCACGAATTCCAGCACATGATGCAGCATCAAATGAAAGGACTTGCCGAAGCTACCTGCCATCTGCTCAGGTAAAATATCTTTATAACGGCTTTGAATTCAACAAAGACTATTCAACTACCTGTATTCTTGGCATGAACGAAAACCCGCAAGACACCGGCATTACATTACATGCAGTTGACACGGAAAGCTATATCTTGTCATCATGCTAGAGTCTGATAACTAAAAAAAGCAAGCCCTTTGAAGTTTACTTCATAATCGGTCTTGCTTTTTTCTTTTTAATAAATCAACTGTCTAAATTAAGACTATTGAACAATTCCTTCAATTTTAACATCACCGACCATAAGCTGTCGGCCTGTCGGATTTGAGTCTTCCTTATTCATGTATGGATAGACGCGCACATAGAGCGTTTTTCCGGCAATACTCATACCCATATCTGAATCCGATTTTACCTCAGTAAGGACATCGTTTGCTTTTGCCTGAGTAGCTCCATCCTGATCAATTGCTGTTCCCATTCCGCCCTGAATGATTGTGACTGGAGAAGAGAAGTCTTCATTAGTTGAATAAAGAACATCCCATCTCATGTTACCGGTTCCGCTTGAAGCAAGATTAAGCGTAATTTTGTTGACCACTACATTTGAAGAAGAGGCAGGAAGCGCAAACTGAATGTAGGTATTCGCCTCCCGGCTTGCCAGCCATTTTGTCCCGCTGGAGCAGAAGCGAGAACGGTAAACTTTGTTCACTGCATCAGCCTTTGCCGTTGACGCTGTAAGTCCGCTACCTAGTGTGGCAACAGCTGGAGAAACAACACCCTCAGGATCTACATTTGCCGTATAAACAACAGCCTTTGCAGAATCGATCATAGGCCATGTAACAGTGTAGTCCTGTCCGCCAGAAGCCTTCTGTTTTCCAGCTCCTGTAAGGGCAATAAGAAGAATATTTCCGCTCAAAGAGCCAACCGGGCTGTTTCCAAAGTCTGGAGTGATGGAAGAGTGTGTCACCTGCAAATTGTAGTTGTAGTCTGTCACTGCCAACGGAGAGAATTTTACATAGATTTCCGTTCCGATATAGTTTGAATTGGTTTCGATTTCAAGACTTTTTGCGAAGGTACCGTTTTCAGAATCGCTTACAGTGTAACCCTTTGGTGCCGTAACAGTAATCTTTCCGTCTTTAGCATTGAATGCACTGACTTTGAAAGATTTTATACACTCATTGCCAGGGTACATGCGACCGAAATCGATTGTATTGTTACGAACCATGATTCTTGCAGCTGGGGTAATCATGTGAGCTGCAAGTTCTGGAATCTGATCTTTTAGACCGTTTACAGCCATTCCAGCAATTTTAAGAGCGCCGAGTGTACAAGCATGGGTAGTATCGTTGGGCCAGTAAACGAATTTTTCCTTATTTTGGGCAAGTGCGCTTTCTACATAGGCTTTTGAGAGGGCCGTCAAATCGACATAGGGTACAGAATTTTCTGTTGCCGTTTCCTTTGCAGCGGCAGGATAGTCTCCGCGGGCAGTGACTTCATTCTCTTTAGTGTGGGTGTAGGCCTCGCTAAGAATATGAGCCCCCTTATCGCTGATTACACCGTTGGAACTGTAGCAGCGCACAAATGGGCTGAAGATTACTGGTGTTCCGCCGAGAGCCTTTGTCTCATCAATGTATTTTTTAAGGAAATCCTTGTATGTTCCGTTGTCAGGATTTGTGGTCGGGTCATAAGAATCAATGACATTGCTTTCTTTTGTGTAAGTTTTTTCAGCCCAGCCAGAAGGATTTTCCTTTGCGTAGGTAGCGTAATTCATATATGTATCGCCGTTACCAATATATTTCTGGTCGTTGTGGCCGAAGTTGATGAAGACGTAGGTTTTCTTTCCAGCAGCCTTTCTTTCCTTAAGAATTGCCTTTACATTTTCCCAGCGGCCCTTTTCGTAGTAGAAAGACTTTGAACTTCGACCTCCGTTGGAAAGTGTGTTGTTTACATAGACGCCTTTATCGAAATAAAACTGAAGAACCTGCCCCCAGCCTGTCTCGTCTCCATCTGCAGCTTCGTAGGTGCGCATGATTGAGTCGCCGCACATGACAATCTGAATGTCAGCGTTCTCGTCACTCTCAGCCTTGAGAGTTGTTGTTACGCTTCCAGTTACATCCGTGTAGGGAGTATTGTCCTCTTGAGGCTTTCCCGTCATACTTCCGGAATTATTTAATTCGGACCCTGGATTATTTGAATTTCCGCCATCACTTCCGTTTGAGCAGGAAAACAACAAACTCGTTAACAGAATTCCGAAAGCTGCAGTTAAAACCGTAAAATTTTTCAATTTTTTCATTTTTTCCTCCATTTTTATATAAAAGATATGGCGGCAGAGAAAAATTGAAAAAAAGGGGGGAACAATTTTTCCTTACCGCTAATCTTTACATGAAGAATATACATATCTGCTTATGTTCAAAAGAGGATTATTTTTTGATTATTCTGTTTTTTATACATTATTTTATATATTTTTATACTATTAAACACTTTTTTATTTTACTAAAATTCACACCAAGTGTTTAATGCGCTATTTTTATATTTTTTGTAGATTTTTTTATATTTTTTAAAAAAATATTTATAAAATATGTTATAATTTTCTTATGGCTCTTAAGTTATCCCTTAGAAAACAATATCTGGCAGAACGAAAAAACGCAGGAAACCGGGTTACTATCGGTTTTACAGGCATTGCAGATCTCCGTCATTTTATCGGTCTTGAATACATAAAAGGTATGATGAAGGCCTGCTCTGACTATGACATAAATTTCATCAACATGGGCGGAGCCGTAAAGTATTCACTTTTTGATGACATTCATTTCATCTCACATTACAAGAAAAATTTCAAATTTATGAAAGCTCCTCTTCTGGACGGAGTAGTCACATGGGCGGCTTCACTTTCAGAATTTATGGAGCAAAAAGCCATAATCGAACTTTTTTCATCCATTCAGCCGCTTCCTATGGTTGATATAGGACACATGGACATCCCCGGCGCCTCAATGCTTAAAATAGACAGCAACTCCTCCATGCGTCTGTTAATGAAACACCTGATAAAGGAACACCATTACACGAAATTTGCTTTCATAGGAACAGATGTGTCTGAACCACAGCGACGCCGTCTCCTGAATTTTGAACATGAGCTTAAAGTCAATAATCTACCGCTAATCCCCGGTGCACAGATAATGATGAATAAAAAAATGGAGACAAAATATATCGATGAAGCCTTTGCTAAGCTGGCCGAAACATTCACACTCCATGAAAAAAAAGAAATCGAAGCCATTATCACCGCCTCGGACATAATTGCTGCAGAAGGAATTGAAGAACTTGCCCGTAGAGGCATAAGCGTCCCCGGAGATATTGCCGTTGTTGGCTTTAACAACTGGTACGAAAGCATTACATCGCGCTCACCTCTGACCACAATTGACCTCGTCTACTTTAAGCGTGGTTATGCCGCAGTTGAACTTTTAATCGATAAAATCCTCATGCCTGAAATGAAAATCGAAACCCAGTATTTTCCAACAGATTTAATTATCCGTCAGAGTTGCGGCTGTCTCGAAAAAAGCGTTTCTCTGTCCCGTACCAGTTTTCATTCTTTCAGCCAGAACAGTGATTACGGCGAGTCCGAAGATAATTTGAGGCAAAGGCTCTCCGTAAATGCAAAAACAATTTTTCCCAACGAAAATGAAGAAAGTCTGCACAAAATGCTGGATTCATTTTTTTCAGATGTTTACGACCGAAAAGAAGAAAGCAAAATGCTTATCTGGTTCCAGAATATCATGCAAAATTATCGGAAGAGTAACGAATTTGATTCTGATATTTTTCAGAATGCCATTAGTGCAATTAGGGCTCTTTTTATTCCAATTCTAAAAAACGAAAGCGCAGAAATCATTTTTCATATCGAAAATATCTTTCATCAGATGAGAACCCTTGTTTCTGTCTTTCAAAAATACGAATCAATTTCAGATCGGGAAAATCCTTACAGAATCAATAATATTTCCGGTCAGGCCTTGAATTTTCTTTCCGTATCAAACATGGATGAAATTTTCGAAGCGTTACGCTATCAGATGAGTGAACTAAACATTCCTGGTGTTATCGTTGCCTTAAGCGAGAATATGAGTCATTCATTCCCAATTCCAAAAATCGAGTTTTCATTTCCAGAAGCCAGCGGAAAATTAAAAGAACTCATGCATACAAGTGTCAGCGAGCCAAATCTTTTCCCCAAAGATTTTCTCACAAAAGAAAAAAGGTATTCATGGATGCTTGAAATTCTCCACCATGCCGACCAGTATTTCGGTTATGCTTTTTTTGAAATGAAAACACCAAATCTGGCTACTTACGATGTTTTACGAATGCTTTTAAGCAACGCACTTTACAGTCTCTATAAAAAAGAAGGCAAAATAAAATACAATTCATACGAAATTGAAGAAAATCAGATTCACAAACTTCTGAAAAATTCGCAGGACTCAGAAAGCGAAAATGTGAAGGCTGGAAGAATCTCTGTAAAAAAAATCAGTAATTACCTCACCGCTCATATAAACGAAATGACCGATATAGGCAAAATGGCAGATTGCCTTATGGTAAGCCGAAGTTATTTAAGCAGAAAATGCAAGGAATTGACGGGACTGAGCGTACAGAATCTGCACGAAAAACTAAAAATTGAGCAGGCAAAGAATATGCTCGCAATCAGAAAATTCTCTCTGGCCGAAATTGCAGCCACCTTGGGCTTTAAAAACCAGAATTACTTTTCAAATGTTTTCAAGAAAAATACAGGTCTGAGTCCTTTAAACTGGCTCAAAAAAACTGATTAAAAAAAATAACCACAGACCGCACAAAATATCACAAAATTATTCTGTGGCATCTGTGTAATCTGTGGTTTTAAATCATCTAACTTTTACGGACGAACGATGATTGATTCAAGTTCCGGGTGCTTCTCAAGCTCTTTTTTGAGCCCCTCTTCGCGTGCCTTGTTGCGGTATGCAGGGTCCTGGAAAGAGTATGTGAAGTTTGTGTGAACATCGTAAGTGCCGTTCATGATTGCGAAAGCGTCCTCAGTCATAACAAGCTCTTCGTCTGTCGGGATTACGAAAACCTTTACTTTTGAGTCGTCTGCAGAGATGCAAGTCTCAGCGTTTCCTGTGTTTGCAAGAGCGTTCTTTTTCGGGTCGATTTTAACGCCCATCCACTCGAGGCCTTCAAGAGCCTTTCCACGGATGAGGGCTGAATGCTCGCCAACGCCTGCTGTGTAAACGATAGCGTCTACAGGGCCGATTGCTGCCATGTAAGCACCGAAGTATTTTTTGAGGCGGTAGCATTCCATGTCAACTGCAAGCTGGCAGTCTTTGTCGCCCTTTTCGGCAAGTTCCGCAACATCGCGGCGGTCAGCAGACTTTCCTGTGAGACCAAGAAGACCAGACTTTTTGTTCATGGCTGTGTCCATCTCGGCTGGTGTCATGCCTGTTTTGCGCATGATGTAGAATGGAAGAGCCGGATCCATGTCGCCTGAGCGGGTTCCCATTACGAGACCTTCAAGAGGAGTGATACCCATTGATGTATCGAAACACTGGCCGTTTTTAACAGCACACATTGAAGCGCCGTTACCGACATGTGCGATGATGACATTTGTGTCTTTTGGAGCCTTGTGCAAAAGAACAGAAGCGCGTTTTGCAGTGTAAAGGAAAGATGTTCCGTGGAAACCGTAGCGGCGTGCTGCGAATTTTTCGTACCATTCTTTTGGAATTGCATAGCGGAACTGTGCAGGAGCCATTGTCTGGTGCCATGCTGTGTCGAGGACTGCAACATGAGGAACATTTGGAAGAACCTTCTGAGCGGCTTCGATACCCATGATGTTTGCAGGGTTGTGGAGAGGACCCAAGTCCTGAACTGAGCGGAATGTCTCCAAAACCTCTGGGGTGACTTTGACAGACTTGGTGAATTTGTCTCCGCCATGGAGAACACGATGGCCTACAGCACCGATTACGCTCATGTCAGAGATAACGCCGTGCTCTTTATCTGTGATTGCGTTAAGAATAAGTTCGATAGCTTCTTTGTGGGTCGGACAGGGGCTTTCGAGAACGAATTTGTCCTTTCCTTTTGGTTTGTGTGTGATTACAGAACCGTCCTGAGTTACGCGCTCAACAACACCAGTTGCCAAAACGTCTTTGTTGTCCCAGTCATAAACCTGATACTTTGCGGAAGAAGAACCGCAGTTCAAAGTAAGAATAACCATAAGTTTCCTCTATAAAATAAGATTTAAAAAATACGAAAATATTATAGGCATTTAGAGAAAAATTTGCAATGAAGCAAAAAGGCAATCAGCACGAGAGAAAGGCGTAAGGCCCGCTTTCTTGTATAATTTCCGCCCTTTCAGTATAGTAGGAGCATTGGCAGTGATTCTCGTTGAGAACATTGACCACAAAAATGTCATTCCGAAGATGTTTCGGAATCTCCTTTCAAAATTTTAGACTTGACCAGAAGGCAGGTACTATGACTACTCTAGATTTTCACAAATTCAAAAGCGAAAACCGCAAAATCTCAATGGTGACTTGTTATGATTCCACATTCGCAAAAATCATCAACGACTCAGACATTGACTGCATCCTTATCGGCGACAGCGCGTCCATGGTAATGCACGGCGAAAAGACCACCGTTCCCGCAAAAATGGAATGGATGGAAGAGCACACCCGCAGCGTCCGCAACGGCAGTCCCGACAAATACATCGTGGCAGACATGCCCTTTTTGACGACGCGAAAAGGCCTTGAGCACGCTACCGACTGCGCGGGCAGGCTTCTGGTCGCAGGGGCAAATGCCGTAAAAATTGAGGGCATTTTCGGACAGGAAGAAATCATCGCCCACATCGTTCAGAGCGGAATCCCCGTAATGGCTCACCTTGGGCTTACACCACAGTTTTACAACGCTTTCGGCGGCCACAAAATGCAGGGAAAAACCGAGGCGGCCGCAGAAAAAATAATCGAAGAGGCAAAGCTTGCGGAAAAGCTTGGCTGTTTTGCAATCGTCCTGGAATGTATTCCGGCGGAGCTTGCCTCAAAAATCACAAAAGCCGTTTCTATTCCCACGATTGGAATCGGAGCCGGAGTTGAATGTGACGGCCAGGTTCTCGTTCTTCAGGACATGCTTGGCATGACAGGCTTTAAGATGCGTTTTGTACGCCAGTATCTGAATGGCCTTGAGCTTATCAAGGGCGCGCTCAACCAGTACAGCACAGACGTTCACGCAGGCTCATTTCCCGCGGGAGATGAAATTAAATAAAAACAAAACACAGATTACGCAGATTATATTAAAATACTATCCGCGTTAATCTGCGTGCATCCGCGTCTAATTTATTATAAGGAAGAAAATTATGAAAATTATAAAAACACCAGAAGAATTTAAAGAATTGAGAAAATCTCTCGCTTCAAAAACAGTTGGCTTCGTGCCGACAATGGGCGGCCTTCATAACGGACACCTTTCTTTGATTAAACGCGCCATTTCTGAGAACGAAGTGAGCGTTGTGAGCGTTTATCTTAACCCGACTCAGTTCAACGACAAAAAAGACCTGGAGACTTATCCTGCAAACTTTGACGATGACTGTGCCCTGCTTGAAAAAGCCGGGGTGGACTATCTTTTTGCACCGACTTACCCAGTAATGTACCCGGACGACTACAAATACATGGTAACGGAAAAAGACTTCTCAAAGGAACTCTGCGGGGCAAAAAGACCTGGACACTTTGACGGCGTACTCACAGTCGTAATGAAGCTTTTGAACATTGTGCAGCCGACAAAGGCATATTTTGGCGAAAAAGACTATCAGCAGTACAAGCTTTTGGACGGCATGGTAAAAGCATTCTTCATGGATGTTGAGCTTGTTCCATGCCCGATCGTGCGTGAAGCCAACGGCCTTGCAATTTCAAGCCGAAACCGCAAGCTGAGCAAAGAAGGGCTCGCCCTTGCCCCGCGCTTCCACGAAATCCTGGCAAGCGGCAAAAGCGAATCTGAAATCACAAAGGAACTGGAAGAAGCCGGCTTCAAAGTAGACTACGTAACAGCCAAAGACAACAGATTGTATGCCGCCGTCTTCCTTGAAGAAGTCCGATTGATTGATAATGTAGAAAGGTGATTGATTTTAATAATCACAGCTAATGCAAAAAACGGCGCGAAGGAGCGAAACGGCTTACGGAAACACTCTGTTTGTGCTGCCGCGTAAGCGGCAAACGTATATAGTTACAAGCACAAACAGCGTGTAGCAGGCTAGCGGGCCTTCGCAGCATAGCTGCTCGGAGACTCACTCAAAATGCTCCACTGGAGCATTTTGCCGGCTACGCCGTCGTTCCCTAGGTTTCGATAAGCCGTTTTCACGACTGGGAGCCGTTTTTTGAAGGAGACGAATTT
>CAMVJE010000018.1 GCA_947167745.1 uncultured Treponema sp. | reverse complement strand
ACGAGCAGGAAGAAACTTTGCTCATGAGTCCTACCGCAATCAACAAGTCAATTCCCATGATTCTCTGTGACGAAGAAAATGTAGCAGGCACTCACGGCTCAACTTTGGGCCGCCTTGGTGCCGACGAGCTTTTCTACATGCAGAGCCGGGGAATCAGCGAGGAAGAGGCCAAGGTCATGATGAAAAAGGCCAAAATCCTGAGCGTGGCTGGCAAAATCTCGAACGAAGAAGTCCGCCAGAAGATTGAAAGCTGGCTTGAACTTTCGTAATTTTGATTCTCTGTTTTATGGGAGAACTGATAAATGCAGAATATTTACAATGTTGTTGCTGAATTATGCTCATTTATAATCAAAAATTGTAGCGAAGATTTTTTCGTAAAGTACAGCTGCATTTCCGTAGATGAAATAAAGAGAATCAATGAGCTTGTTTCATTAGCTATCCCCGAACTCAATGCTTCAAGCGAAGAAATTGCCCAGCTTGACGATACAGAATTTACAGAAGAGATTTTTGATAAACTGAATTCTTTAATTGTGGATTTAAAATCAAAGAATGATGTCTTTTCGATTGTGCGCCTTGTCCAGATTCTTGATGAAAGCCTTGAGTCTAACCTGCGCAAAAAAATTCGTGAGTTTCAGGAAGATGATTTTTCCGTTGTGCTCAATACAAACCGTGAATCCACCGGCATCGGACTTTTACCCCGCTGTTCATGTATATGGGAGCGGAAACACCGTCTTTCGCACAGTTACAACCGAATGGATAATTTTCTGTTTAACATGCTCCTCATGGAAAATTCCATACTCGGCGAGTTGATTGACAAGCATTTTTTCATAAAGAGCAATCTTTTTACAGATTTCAATAAAAAACGCTCGCTTAAAATTGCAGCCACTCCGCTTCGCCTGCAGCGGGGATTTGATATTCAGGCCTATTCTGAGGACAAAGTTCAATATTTCAAAATTATTTACGAAAAGAGCGATTTTACAGACGAAAATGAAGTCATCTGGCAGAAGATTTTAACAGCGGCCTCAAACAATTCAGATATCATTGTTTTTCCAGAAATGCTCGGAAATCCCACTATGGTTGATTTTATAAGTGAGAGACTAAAGGCACTTGATGAAAATCAGGCAAAAAATATTCCGTCACTTATAATTCTTCCTTCTTTCTGGGTTAACAACAGAAATACGGTAACGATTCTTGATAAATTTGGAAATTTAGTGTGCAGACAGAGCAAACAAAACCCCTTCCGTGTTGAATATAACGGAAGTGGCTATCTTGAGGGAATACTTTCAAGCCTTGTTGTGAATATATTCCATTTTGAGGGAATTGGCAGAATTGCAATTCTGATTTGCAAGGATTTCCTTACTACAAAATATATGGAACAGTTGATGCGCTGCTTTAAACTTACACTAATTATTGTTCCGTCTTTTTCTACAGGCTCCTATGATTTCCGACAGTCATTCGATTTGTGTGCTCATGATGATTGTAATGTAGTATGGATTAATACATGTGCGGCTCTTGAAAAGGGGAAAGAGGGAAATTTTGCGAATATTGGCTACATCCGTAAACGAATTTCCCGCAATGATGATGAGGCTCAAAAATTGACGAAAATGCCTATTTGCAGTGGTGCTTTCAAAGGTGTCTGTAAGCAGGATTGTATTTATTACGAAGTAATCAACGGAGTTTAACATGAAATTTAAAAGCATCAAAAAAATCCTCGAAGGAAAATTTATAACTCGTTACGATATCGAATATGAGACGGCCAGCGGAAAAATCAAAAATTATGAGATGATCAGTCGAAACCGGAATTTGAATTCATTTGAGCAACTTCATGATGGAAAGGTTGATGCCGTCGTCATGATTATGCATGACAAGGAGAATGAGCACATTCTTCTGAGCCGGGAATTCCGTATGGCACCAGGAGAATGGGTATATAATTTCCCGGCAGGCCTTATTGATAAGGGAGAAGATGCCGCATCTGCTGCAAGCCGTGAACTTCAGGAAGAAACAGGTCTTCACCTTGAGCATATAGATGAAATTTGGCTTGAAAGCTACTCTGCGGTGGGGTTTGCAAACGAAAAAAATATCTGCATACTTGGAACTGCGACTGGTGAAATTCAGCCCAGCGATTCGGAACTTGAAGAAATTGAAGCCTATTGGTATTCCAAGGCGGAGATTCGCGCACTTCTAAAAGTTGCGAGATTCGCTGCCCGAACTCAGGCTTATTGTGCTCTTTGGAGCAGAAGTTAATGTTTTATCTTGAATTTTAAGTCTTTCAGGGCTTTCGAAACGGCATCAGTCACGGCACTGTTTACGGCTGTATTTACGGTTTCACTTACTATGGCTAACTGAGAGTCAGAAAGGATGAGATCTGCATTTTTATCGCTTTCACTGAATAAGTCTGCCGGGGTGATTTGCAATGCCTTTGCTAAAAGATAAATAAGATCAAATGATGGTTTTGTTATGCCACATTCAATATTACCTATCGTTCCGTTCGATACATTGCATAATTCAGCCAGTTCAGCCTGAGAGATTTTTGCCTGCTTTCTGTAAAACTTCATGTTTTGAATAAAATTTGCCTGAAATGAAGTCATATTCTCATTATGGTTGAGAATATTTTAAATTGGTACAGAGTCAAACTGAGGAAAAAATTAAAAATGTGCCCATTTAAAATGAGTGATTTATTTCAAGACTGAAAGAATTTCTGCTTCCGGGACTTCGGTAATCACGGTCTCGCCAACATTTGACTGCAAGATAAAGCGCACCTTGTCAGAAGAATTCTTCTTGTCTTTCTTCATGGCATTGAGCAAAATCTCAGCGATTTTATTTTCGTCCCCGTATTTTTTCTTCATCTCAGGGTGAACGCTCTCCGTTTCCCAGCCGAAAGAGGCCAGACAGCTTTTTACACGGTTTGCGTACTCTTTTGTACAGAGTCCGAGTCTTTGTGAGAGGTCTGCGGCCCGAGCCATTCCCCATGCAACTCCGTCTCCGTGAGTGACCACTCCAAGTCCTGCCATTGATTCAAGGGCATGACCGAAAGTGTGACCCAGATTCAGCTGCATACGGATATTTTTTTCGGTCAAATCCTGCTCAACGACCTTTGCCTTGGCGTTCACGCAGATTCTGATTGACTCGGACACAAGGGGATTTTTACGGTCATTCAGAATTTCCGGGTATTTTTCAAGTTTTTCAAAAAGCTCAGGGGAGTAGAGGAGGGCTGTCTTTACGACCTCTGCCATTCCGCTCCTGTATTCGTGCTGGGGAAGAGTCTCGATGAAAGCCGGGCAGATGTGGATTTTCTGGGCCGGGAAGAAGGAGCCAATCATATTTTTGTATGACTCAAAGTCACAGCCGGTTTTTCCGCCGATTGCGGCATCCACCATTGAAAGGAGTGTCGTGGGAACAAGCTCGCAGTGGGCGCCCCGCTTAAAGATAGAGGCGGCAAAAGCCGTCATGTCCGTGATTACGCCTCCGCCGATTCCCACGAAGACTGCCGAGCGCTGGCCGTTGTTGTCCAGGGCTGCCTTTACGATTGCAAGGACGCTCTCGATTGTCTTGTAAGGCTCGCCTGCTCCCAAAATCAAAAGCACATCCTTTCCCCGCTTTCCCACGAAGCCCGCCTCAATCCTGGCATGCGAAAAATCCTCGCCCCGGAAAAAGTCAAGGAAGGAGTGCATTGAAGGCAGGGCGGCCACGCTTGTGTCAGTGACGAAAATGCGCTGGGGAAGCGTTTCCTTTTCGGCTGAGTAAAAAATCGAGTTCAAGTCAAGTTCACCGTCATAAAAGCGGATGAAAGTGCGGTCAGTCCCCGGATGCACAGGCGGATAGATGATGTCTTTTTCTTCGAATGTCATAAAAATCTCCTTTTTTAAATTTCTCACAGATAGTGAGCGTTAAAAAATTGCACGGCAATTTTAGCGAATCTCCCGTAGAGCTAGGCTCGTAGGGCTTAAGAGCACACAGAGAACCTTTTGTTTGGGAAGCTCCACTCCTAAAACAATATGCTTTTCAAACGATTGGATTGAGGTGTGAAAGCCTGTATATCATAAATCTCTCTGTGCCCTCTGTGTCTCTGTGAGGGGCTAATAATCTTTTTGCATGGCTGTAAATTCTTCAATCACTTTGTTCACTCTTGTAAGCTCGCGGTTCAGGATTTTCTCGTAGTTCAGCTTGCCGTTTCCGATTCGCTCCCGCTCGTCCTCCCAGTTCTGTATGTCCTGGAGAATCAGAAATCTGAATTTGCCCACATTTGCTTTTTCGGCCCAGAGTTTTGCCTCCCGCCAGTAGTAGAGGCCTGCCTCGTAGCAGGATTTTGACTTTTTTAAGTTTTCTATGTAAGCGTCTTTCCAGGGGGCGTCGTAAAAGTGGGCTACATGTTTGTCATAAACCCGCCCCAGCCTCATGTGCTGCTCAATCAGCTTTAGATTTATATGCATCATAAAGAGATAGCGGTATTTTTCCCAGTCCTTCTCATCATTGATTTTGACTGGCGCATAAAGTGGATTGCAAAAATCGGCTTTAACCGCCTGCTCAAGCCAGTAAATGTTCTCCATGCAGTCGTCCGGGTACTGCTGGTAGTGTACATGAAAGAGCTTGAAGTAGTCTTCCTTGTATTTGACCATGTAGGAAAAGGCCGGTATTACAGAGAAAATCATTATGAAGAGCGCGAAAATTGCGGCAAAAATCTTTTTCATCTCTTAGAATATCGGCAGGAAAAACTGAAAACTGAAAAAGGAAAGTTGAAAACTGAAAGTTGAAAGTTGAAAGCTTAAAATTCCTCACGGAGATTTGGAGGGCACGGAGAATTTTTCCTATGGGAAACTTCACACCTAAAACTTGCTGTTTTCAAAGGACGAGTTTGAGGTGTAAAACTTGATATATCATAAATCTCTCTGTGGCCTCTGTGGCCTCTGTGAGTGTTTTCTTATTTTCTTTTTGCCAGCTCCTCATTAATTATACAGCTGATTTCCCCGATGGGGCGGCTTGCGTCCAGTCTTATGATTTTCATGCCGGTCTTCATTTTTTCGTATTCGCTGATTACGGCTCTGTAACGCTCGGCCGTAGCCTTCTGAAAGTCAAGCTTTTCGTAAATTTCTGTCTCACCCCGGCCAAGAACCCGCTTCAAGGAAATTTCGGGGTCAATGTCGAAGAAAAAGAGAATCTCGGGCAGAGGAAAGCTCTCGTTTAAGCGGCGGGGTAGCTCGTCTCCGCAGGTTACGCTCTGGTAGGTCAGGCTTGAGAATAAATAGCGGTCACTGACGACAATTTTGCCGCTTTGGGCCTTTTCAACCACGCCGCAGTTCGTGCCGCCTTTTCCGTAAAGGTGCTCGTTTCTGTCTGCGGCAAAGAGAAATGCGCTTGTGCGTGGGTCCAGCTCCACATCTCCTTTGAGCATTTTGCGAAGGAATTTACCGGTCTCGCTGTCAGTCGGCTCGGTCGTGAAAAAGAATCTGTCTGCGTCCGGCCGTTTTTTCAGCATGTTGATTTGGGTGCTGGTTCCGGCTCCGTCTATTCCCTCGAAGACAATAAAATTTTTTAAAATCATAATATTTCCTGCCAAAATCAAGGACAGATTAGCACAGATTAAGCAGATTATAAATATAGTTACTGGAAGTTTTTTTGATTGTTTTCTTATATGATTTCTGATTGCCAATTTCTAATTGCTACTTTAATATATGCCGATATTAGAAGAGTAAAACTGTCAAATTTTTATGAAGTCCAAAGTTTTTGGCGTAAGCCTTGGAAGCGTTATTTTTATTCTCAGCCTTATTGCGGCACTGGCCCTCGTTAGACCGGTGTATGTCCGCATAAATGAAACTTTGACGCAGTTTGAGAATGAACTTTCCCAGAAACTTCAGGATGAGACAGGACTGGCCTTTTCATACACTTCTCTTTCACCTTCGATTCTTATCGGTGTGAATTTTAAAAATATCGCGATTCATGAAGTGTCCACAAAACAGAAGATAGTCGGAATCCGCCGGGCTACTTTATCTTATGATGTAAAGGGATTTTTCTCATCGAATCCTGTAGTTGCCCTGAAAGAACTCACGATAAACGGAGTTACTCTTGAATACAACGCAGTCCTGAACAGCCAGTTGGGCGACCGCATTACAGACTTCATAAAAAAACGTAGCGAGTCCGCACAAAAAAAAGAGGAAGAAAGAGATAAATTTACACTGGCGGACAGGGAACTTGATATTCCGATTGATGTAACAATAAAAAACCTTGCCATTCATTATTCTGACAGAAAAAATGACATTCTGCTGACTTTAAAAAATCTCCGAATGGAAGATTTTACCCGTTCTGACGGAATTGAATTTGACACGAACGGAAGGTTGACCTGTAAAACTGCTTTGGCTGGCGGCGGTAAGAACTGGACTTCTTTTGCAAGCAATATTGAAGTATCTGGAAATTTGTTTCCGGACTTTGAAGGAAGTTCGGCTCTTGTAAGTCTTTCCCGAGCATCTGGCGTTGACTATTCTATTTCTCATCTTGACATGCTCTTGAACTTCACAAATGAAACCTTTGAAATACGAACCATGCGAACAGTCCTTCCTTTTTCACTTTTCGCAAGTTATGATTTGAAAGGAAGTTCATTTTCAGTTTCCGGAGATTTTGATCATTTTAATCCGGTCAGCCTTGTTTACATGAGAAAAAAGCCGGATTTTATTAAAAAAATTGACGGAAGCACGATAACAGGTACGGTTTTAGGAAAAATTACCGGGGAAAGTCTTGATTATAAATCAGATTTGAAAATTTCGCTGGATAAAAGTCTCTTGGGAGAAGTTGTTGATCTCTCCCTCGTCTGTAACGGAAATGAAAAAAATGTGAATGTAAAGCATCTGGGGGCAAAAGGACCTTTTGTTGATGCAGATTTTAACGGCTCATTTGATATAAAAAGACTTCAGCCTTCAGGTATGTTCACTCTCAGTTATCTGGTGTTAAAAAACGGAGGAATTATTTCTACAGAAGTCTTTGTTGACCCCTATCGAAATGGATTTACTTGTGTCGCGCCCCAGCTTTTTATGAACGAGAAGGTTTTCACAGGTCTTCAGTTTACTGCTCTGCCCGGAAACAATTCCCTGGACTTTCAATTTGAACTCCTGGACTTTGCTCATGCCGACTACGAGGAAACTGGCAGACTTCAGATAAACGGCAGTTATCTTTCAGGAAAAGAAAAATTTATTCAGGCCAGTGTTGAAGTATCAAATATTTTTGCTGACAGTTTTGTTGATACTGCGGCCTTCTTTATGACACAGGAAAAGCAGGAAACTCTAGCTTCCCTTTCTTCAAGTCTTAAACCTTACATTTTTAACACGGAAGCATATATTTCCAGTGATTTCAAAGATTTCTCGATGAATGCGCCTGTCTGTCTTTTTGCTAACACCGAAAAAGATCGCCAAATTGTCAGTTTTGCTCTTGATGGATCTAAAGAGACATTGCAGCTTTCAGGTTTTGATCTCATTTTCGGAAGTCAGACCGCCCACGCAGAAATTTCTCTGGACTTTGCTGACTCCTTTAAGGAATTTTCGTTTAATACAGATTTGACAGTTAATTCCGTTCCCTACCGTTTCTTCGGAAATTTCAGCCCCGAATGGATTGCCGTGTCGGGAGATTATAACTTTGATGCAGTTATTTCAATCGAAGAGCAGATTGGAGCAACACTTCAGTTTAACCAGCTTCCCTTTAGTGTCGGAAAATTTGTTTTTGCCGCTTCGACTAACTCTGTTCTTCACTGGTCACAGGAAAGCGGTTTTGAGGTGGATATAGTCAGCCTGGAGCTTGAGGAGCCGTCTTCATATCTTGCTTTTAATCCTCATCTTGCTGTTTCAGGTTCGCTTACAAAATATGGTTTTGTTCTTAATTCGATGGCTTATTCTGACAGTGTTTCTTCGCTCGATGGAACTGGTTCAATAGTCTGGAATATGAATGAGAATATTTTCGACTCGATTCATGCCAGCCTTGTTGCAGAAAGCCCGATTTCTTCGGAACGATTCTCCCTTACCGCGGATTTATCGAATCCTTCAGCCCTTCCGTTTTCAGCTTCGGCTCTGCAAAACGATTTTTATATATCGCTTGAAGCTTCTCTTGATGCTTTCCCTTCTGCCCGGCTTATGTCTCTGCAGAATCCTGAAAATACAATTTCTGCGGATTTAATGGTCAGTGGTACTGTCAGCAATCCTTTTGTTTCTGTCATTCTGCGCCGCTCATCTGTCCTTTTGGGGGGCTATCCTCTTGTCGCAGAGGGTGCTTTAGTTATGGATGATACAGGCCTTCACATTAATGACCTTGACTGTGACTGGTCTGTCTTAAAACTTTCCGACATCAATCTTTCATTTGAGCCTGACAGTTTTAATGGAGATGCAAGTTTTGTTTTTGATGCCAACCTCATGGGCAAAACAATTCATGCTCCGGTTGAAATAAAAGTTGAGGGCAGTGCTCCTGAGAAAAAATTTGCCATACCTGATTTCTATTCCGTAAAACTCACATCAAGTAAAGTCAGCGGTGATTTCATTCAGAGTGATTTCCCCCTGAATATCATGGCTATGCATTCTCCGGGAAGATTTGACCTTGTTACTGACGCAAAGGACGGTTTCAGGGCTACATATACTACAGACGGTAAGGTTGCAGCTCTTGCCGGAAAAGATAGCCCGATTCAATTTAAGCTGGACGGAAGCATAATCAATAATAATATGAATTTTAATTTCAGCGGAATTGTTGCAGACATGCGTTTTATCTGCTCAGAAGTTGAAATTCCTTTTGTTTCATTTAATTCAGGACTTCTCACTGGAGCCTTCAGAATTACAGGTCCAACAACTGACCCTGAATATACTGGCGCCTTTAGTGTTGCTCATCCTAACTTCCTCATTCCTTATATCTCAAAAAATTATCTTCATGCAGAAAAAGTAATAATGACTGTGGGGCAGGGGGAAGCTGTAGTTCCTCCAACTTTGGTTACTCTGGGAAAGGGTCTTGCTACCGTAGAATATAGAATGTATTTTAACCGCTGGATTCCAAATTCTCTGGAACTTAAAATTGACATTGATGATAATAAGAAAGTTCCCCTTGATCTTTCCTTCCCGTTTATTCATGCAAAGGGACTTGCCAGCGGAAATCTCAATCTTGCATATACTCTTCCTTATGATGTAAATATTTCTGGATTTGTAAATGCCGATAGTACGGATGTTGAAATTGTTGCGACTTCCCTTCAGAATCAGTTCTCGATAGATAACATTCTTTCTTCTGTTCCGTCTAAAGAAAAAGGTAAGGTTAATGTAACTGTTGACTTTGATATCATAGTCGGGCAGAAAGTTCAGCTGCTCTTTAACCCCTTCCTCCGTGGTGTTGTCGCTCCTGGTACGCCTCTTTCCATTTATTTTGATTCCTACAGTGGTGATTTGGAATTTAAGAGCGATATTACCCTCAGAGGTGGTGAAATAGTATGGCTCAACCGCAATTTCTACATGCGCGAAGGTCGAATTGTTTTCAATGAAAATCAGGATTCCATTGACCCTAAAGTCACGGTAAGGGCTGAGACAAGGGAAAGAGATGCCAACGGTAATATGGTAAGTATTATACTTTCGGCAAATAATCAGCCTGTAAGCAGTTTTAATCCGACTTTCTCAGCTAATCCTGCAAAGTCAGAAAAAGAAATTATGCAGCTGCTTGGTCAGGTTGTTTCTGCGGATTCTAGCGGTGTTCCTGATATTCTTGTTGCCGGCGGTGATTATTTCGTGCAGGCAACCGTAATGAGACGGATAGAGAATACATTGCGTGAATTGCTGAATTTTGATATATTTTCCATTCGAACCAATGTTTTGCAAAATTCATTGAAAATGAGCATGGGCGAAAAATCAAATAATAAGCAGCTTACTGTCGGTAACTTTATTGACAATTCAACTGTTTATATGGGTAAATACTTCGGCAGTTCTATTTATGTAGACTCCATGCTTCACTGGTCGTATGACGAAAACAAGATTAAAAACGGCACTTCAATAAGCGGAATAATTTTCCGTCCTGAAGTAGGTTTTGAAATGACATCTCCTTTCGTTAATATCCGTCTCGGTGTTGCTCCAGACATTGATTCGCTCCAGCAGGGGCTGTTGAATACATGGGTTCAATCTACATCAATGACCTTGTCCTGGAAGTTAGCTTTTTAAAAAGGGGATTTTATGTCAATCCGTCAGCGTCTTGTCGCTCTGTTTATGTCATTTTTTGTAATCTGTGCCATCCCGTTTTATGCACAGGAGACCGAAACCAAATCTGAAGCAAGTGAGTCTTATGGTGATAACTGGTATTATGGTGCGATAATAAAATCAGTCACATTTAAGGGGCTTAAAAGCGTTTCAAGTAAAGATGTAGACGGTGTTGTGTCAGGCTACTACGGAAAGCAGTTTACCGATGAGCTTTTTTCCGACATGATGGACCGTATTTATGCTTTGGAATTATTTGATGACATAAGTCCTGAAGCACTTCCAGGCGATATAAAAAGAAAAACTGTAACAATTACATTCACTGTAAAAGAAAAGCCTTCCGTTACGAGAATCTTCATAAAAGGAAACCGCCAGATTCGAACGACAGAAATAAAAGATGCTATTTCTTCCAAAGAAAAAGATGTCTTTATGGCAGGTAAACTTTCTGTTGATGAGCGCGCAATCCGTGATCATTATCTTGAAAAAGGCTTTACAAATGTTAAAGTTTCTTCTTCTACAAAAGAAACCGACAAAGGTGTTGAAATTACTTTTAATATCGATGAGGGACGCTCAACCGTTATCGCTCATATTAATTTTTCAGGCAATAAAGTTATTTCATCAAAAACCTTAAAGAAAAAACTCAAGCTTAAGGAAGTTGGTATCATAAACAAAGGTGCTTTCCAGGAATCAATGCTTGAGGCTGATAAACAGGCAATCCTTGCTTATTATGCAAATGAAGGTTATATCGATGCTTCCATTGTTGATGTTACAAAAACAATGGAAGTAAACGAAAAAAAGAATCGTGATGAACTGACTATTACTTTCGTTGTTACGGAAGGTTCTCAGTATATTTACGAAGGTGTTTCATTTGTAGGAAATAAAATCTTCTCTGACAGTGAGTTGCAGGGTCGAGTAAAACTGAGAAAGGGTTCTGTCTTTAATCAGACAAAGTTTAACGAAGGACTCATGTCAGTAGCAGACCTCTACTACGAAAACGGCTATACGGCAAACAGATTTCAGCCAGTTCCTCAAAAAGATGCAGAAAAAAAGACTATCGCTTATCAGTTCATGATTATCGAGAATGTCCGCTCTCATGTTGAAAATATTATCATTAAAGGAAATACTAAAACAAAAGAAAATGTAATTCGAAGGGAAATCCCGATTGAGTCAGGTGATATCTTTTCAAAGGCAAAAGTTACGACAGGTCTTCGAAACCTTTATAATCTCCAGTATTTTAGTGCAGTTGTTCCTGATGTCGTTCCTGGTTCAGAAGAAAATCTTGTTGACCTGATTGTTTCAGTCGAAGAGCAGTCTACAACTTCTATCGAATTTGGTGTGACTTTCAGTGGCGTTACAAATTCAAGTGATTTGCCTTTTGCACTCTTTGTTAAATGGCAGGATTCAAATGTTCGTGGTACGGGGCGTTCTGTAAGTGCCAGTTCAACTATCGCTACTGATACACAGTCTGTAAGTCTTGGCTACGGAACAAACTGGTTTAAGGATTTGCCGATCAGCACTTCAATCAGTACGGAATTTTCTCATTCAAGCCTTTCAGCACTTCGCAATGAAATCAACTCAAACGGTAATGTAGACACAAGTAACTATTACATGAAGTACGAACAGTGGAAGTGGACATCAGGCTTCTCGCTTGGTCGCCGCTGGACTCCTGACTTTGCAATTATTTCATGGACAGGTGGTATCACAGGCAGCCTTAAAAACAACATTTACAACGAAAATATTTGGACACCTGTTGACGCCTCTGTAAGTGAATATGCCAACCGCTGGGGCTGGCAGAACTCAATCTGGACTGCAGCTTCTATTGATGACCGCGATATAAACTATGATCCGTCTAAGGGCTGGTTTGCGAGCCAGAAACTTACCTGGTATGGTCTTACTCCGATTGAGTCGGAATATTTCCTCCGAACCGATACAAAGCTTGAAAAATATTTTACTCTCCTGCAGTTCCCAGTTACCGAAAGCTGGATGTTTAAACTTGTCCTTATGGGCTACACGGGGCTTTCACTCCAGTTCCCAAAACCAGGCACAAGCGTCGGAGATTCAAGCAAACTTTATATCGACGGTATGTTTAACGGCCGTGGCTGGACTTCTATTTATAATAAAGTCCGTGGCAAAGCAATGTGGAGTAATATCGTAGAACTTCGTATGCCTGTCATTCCTGGTGTTCTTGCACTTGATTTCTTTGCAGATGCAGTTGCAATTAAAACTGAGCCGAACGATCTCTTCCATGATCTCCACCTTTCAGATTTCTATTGTAGTATAGGTCCTGGCCTGCGCTTTACAATTCCTCAGTTCCCATTGCGTCTTCTCTTTGCAAATACATTCCGCTTTGATGAGGATAAGAATGTCAAATGGGATTCTAACTGGAAGTTTGTTCTTTCATTCAATATTACAAATAAATAAAGAGGCATTTATGAATATAAAGAAGATTTCGCTCACTGCGCTTTTTGTACTTTTGTTTTCATCTGGATTGTTTGCTCAGCAGATTACCAGATTTGGTGTCGTGGATACGGCAAAAGTTTATCAGGCCTATTTCAGAAACTCGGCTCCGGTCAGAAATTACGAGTCTAAAAAAGCTGAGTTTCAGCGTGAAATTTCAAAACGCACCGAAGAAATTCAAAAACTCAAGCAGCAGAAGGCAGATGCAGTATCTTCTGGAAATGATGCATCTTCTTCTCGTCTTGACGCTGATATCATTCGCCGGACTGATGCGCTCACAGAATATACAAATGCAAAGAACATTGAACTTGAATCAATGAAAAATAATCTTCAGAATTCTGATTCTTTTTACAAAAAACTTTATTCCGTGTTGGAACGCGTTGCAGAAAACGAGGGATACAGTATGATTCTTTCTTTGCAGCAAAATAATGCCATTTTATGGTACAGTTCCTCTGTAGATGTCACGGATAAAGTAATTTCTGAGCTGGGCCTCTAGTAATGGCACGAAGCAAAGATTCTGTCGTTGCGGGTTCCGTTCAGACACGAAGCGAATCAAGCGAACTTACTCCCTTAATGATTCAATATCTCTCAATCAAAGAGCAGCATAAAAATGATGTGCTCTTTTTCCGTTTGGGAGATTTTTATGAAATGTTCAACTCTGATGCCATAGAAGTTTCGCGCCTTTTAAATCTTACCCTTACTCACCGGGCTTCTTCTCCCATGTGCGGAATTCCCTATCATGCTGCAAAAATATATATAGCCCGGCTCTTACGATGTGGAAAGAGAATTGCAATCTGTGAGCAGGTTGGCGATGTTACAGGCAAAGGGCTTACAGAGCGTAAGGTAATTGAAGTTATCACTCCGGGAACAGCTCTTGAGAGCGAATATCTGGATGGTGGCGTAAATAACTTTCTGGCTTGTTTGTGTATGCAAAAGGGAAGATGTGGTTTTGCCTACATCGATGTTACAACTTCTGATTTTTTTGCAACCAGCTGGTATGAAAACGACATGGCAGAAAATTTCTCAAAAGAACTTGGCCGCTGTCATCCAAGGGAGTTGCTCCTTCCTCAAAATCTTGAAAAAAATGAAATCATTCAAGAAGTTCTTTCACAAAATGAAGGAATTGCCGTTTCTTATTATCCAGACTGGAATTTTGATCAGGGACTTTCATATAAGCGTCTGCTAAATCAGTTTAAGACTGCAAGTCTTCAAGGTTTTTCACTTGATGAAAAATCTGTCGAAGTTGCACCGGCCGGATTTTTGCTTGATTACCTTCAGAAAACTGCGACAACGAATGCGCCACATGTCACTGAAATAAAAGTTTACCGTGACAGTCAATTTGTAATGATGGATGATTCTTCCCGCAGAAATTTGGAGATTGTACAAAACCTCCATGATGGAAGCAGTCAGTTTACCCTTTTGGAATGCGTGTCACACACTCAAACTGCAATGGGGAAGCGACTTCTTAGAAACTGGCTTTTGTACCCCCTTACAAATATCAGCCAGATCCGCTCCCGCCAGAATCATGTCGAACTTTTTGTAAATAACAGAAATCTTCTTGAATTTGTTCATGAAGTTTTTGCAGATATACTTGATATTGAGCGTTTGACGGGCAGAATTGCCATGGAAAGGGCCCATGCAAAAGATTTGCAGGCTCTCAGATGTAGCCTTGAATCCTGGCTTAAAGTCCGAGAGCAATTGGATTCTTTCGGGTTCACTCAGACAGATAAATCCCTTGCAGAAGAAATAGTATCTCTCATTTCAAAATCAATTCTAGATGATCCGGCTACGGCTCTTGGTGAGGGTAGAATTATTAAAGAAGGCTGGTCTGCAGAACTTGATGAATATCGCCGCATTCATGACAATGTGAATAAAATTCTTGAAGATTATGCTGAAGAAGAAAAAACTGCTACTGGAATCCAAAATCTAAGAATCAAAAGTAATAATCTCACCGGATACTATATCGAAATCACGCGAGGTAAGACTGACTCAGTACCGGCTCATTTCATCCTGCGCCGCTCTCTTACGAATGCAGATCGTTTTACAACTGTCCGTCTGCAGGAAATCGAAAAACAGATAGGTGAGGCTGAGCTTAAAATCACCGAAACAGAAAAAGCACTTTTCCTTGAAGTCCGTTCAAAAATAGCTGAGTATACGAATTATCTTTTACAGACTGCAAAAGAAGTTGCTTATGCTGATGTTACATCTTCCCTCGCACTGTCGGCACTTCTCCATGGCTGGGTAAAACCGCTTGTTGATGATTCAAAAGATTTTATCGTAAAGGCTGGCCGTCACCCTGTGGTTGAGCTTCATCTTCCTTCCGGAGAATTTGTTCCTAATGACATAGAGCTGTCCAGCGAAACAGACAAAAATTCTCAGACTGAGGAAGCTTCTTTTCTGCCTTATTTTGCGCTTATCACCGGGCCGAATATGGCGGGTAAATCTACTTATCTTCGCCAAAATGCCCTTATCGCCCTGCTTGCTCAAATTGGTTCTTTCGTTCCTGCGAAAGAAGCCCACATCGGTTTGGTTGACCGGATTTTTTGTCGTGTTGGAGCTAGTGACAATCTCGCAAAGGGCGAATCAACTTTTCTGGTTGAAATGACCGAAACTGCCTACATTTTACGCATGGCAACTGAGAAATCTTTCGTGATTATGGATGAAGTCGGCCGGGGAACAAGCACTGAGGACGGCCTTTCTATTGCATGGTCGGTTTCCGAATACCTTCTCAACACCCTTAAATGCAAAACTCTTTTTGCAACCCATTATCATGAACTTACCAGACTAAAGCATCCGGCCTTAAAGCTTCTTTGTATGGATGTAAGCGAAGACTCTGATAAAATCACTTTCCTTCGAAAAATCAAAGTTGGAGCAAGCGAAAACTCATACGGAATTCATGTAGCCGGTCTTGCAGGTCTTCCGCAAAGTGTAATCAGAAGGGCAAATGAAATTCTTTCTTCTCTTCAAACTGACTCAAAATCACTGGCTGGCGGAAATAATCTTGAGAACCTTACAACTGCTCAAAGCTTTGAAAGAAAAACTCTGGAAAAATCTGTCTCAATGCCAGGTCTTTTCAGTGATGAGGAGCTCGTGCTTGACGAAATTTTAAGCTGCGATCCCGATGACATGACTCCGCGTCAGGCCCTTGATTTAGTCGCCCGCTGGAAAAAGTCTCTTAGCGGAAGATAAGGGGGAAAGCCTTCCCCGAGACTCGCGCGTAGTGAAACGAAGAAACTTGCCTCGCAAGTTTTGCCCCCTGTGGGTCGCTCCCTACCCGCAACGCCCCAAAAAAAGTCAAAAATAACAAAAAATTATTTTTTTCTCTTGCCGAAAAGTGATTTTTTTTGCGAATTAATAGACGATGCTTAAGAGAAATAATGATTTCAATTTTCTTTCTAAAGGTTTCAGCCTCTCCTTTTCTTTCAGGACATTTGTTCAAACTCTGATTTCCTTTTTTCTAGGAGGTGAAAAGTGTATCCGCTGTTCAAAAAGGTGCCTGCGAATTCCCATGTGCAGAGATTGTATTAATGAGCTTGAGTCGTTCGGTTTTGAAAAATCATGCGGAGTTTGTGGCCGTATGCTTATAAGTGAAATCGGAATGTGTTCCTGCTGCAAAACTGAGCCATGCCTCAGAAGTGTAGACGAAGCGTATTCCCTTCATGGTTATCAGTTATGGAAAAAGTCCTTGCTTTTTGCCTGGAAACTTGAAGATAAAAGAGGACTGTCCGTGTATTTTGCGAAAATTTTCTACCGGAAACTCAGGTCTCTTGAGAAAGAGCACGGCCTTAGTCTTCCTGTGGTTCCTGTTCCTCCTCGTGCCGGTAAAATTCGTGAGCGTGGCTGGGATCAGATTGACGAGCTGTGCTGGTATCTTTCAAAAGGCTGGAATGTAAAAATCCTTCCTGTTTTGGAACGCATGACTCGTATCCAGCAAAAAAAACTTGACAGAATTCAGAGAATCGACAGTATGAAAACGGCTTACCGGCTTAAAAAAGAAAAAGCTCTTCAACGCTTTTTTACTTCAGTCCCCGAGGCCGTTGTTCTTGCTGACGATGTTCTTACGACAGGCTCTACTGTTGAAGCCTGCGCCAGAGAGCTGAAAAGTTTAGGAATAAAAAAGGTCTTTTCCATAACGCTATTCATTGTTGATTAATCAGAGAGGGGGGGCATTTAAGATTTTATTTAATTAGTTTGCAATTTACTTAATCTAACGCTATACTGTAAGAACTAGCAATATTTTTAATGAGGTTTTATTTTACTATGGAAGAAGAGATTAAAGGATATACGATTCAGGAAGCAATCGCTGAGGCCCGCCGTTGCTTAAACTGTCCTAAGCCTATGTGCCGTACAGGATGTCCAATCGAGAATGATATTCCGGCATTTAATCATGCTGTTTCTTTGGGCAATTTTGGCGAAGCCCGCAGCATCATTGCTCAGCGCAGCAATCTTCCAGCAATCTGTGGTCGTGTCTGCCCACATGAAAACCAGTGTGAAGGACATTGTGTTCTTGCAAAAGCTGGTAAGGGTATTAAAATCGGAATGATTGAGCGCTTTGTTGCAGACTTTGATACAGAAATGAATCTCAATCGTGAGAAAAAAATCGAAAAAATCGGCGGAAAGGTTGCTGTTATCGGCTCAGGCCCGGCAGGCCTTACCGTTGCGGGTGATTTGGCTCGCAAAGGATATGAAGTTGTAGTTTATGAAGGTGAGAGTGAGCCAGGCGGTGTTCTTCTTTATGGTATCCCGGAATTCCGCCTTCCAAAAGATGTAGTTCGCAATACAACCAAAAAAATTGCAGATTTAGGTGTTCAGTTTGTTACAAATACAATGGTTGGCGTTGACATCACTCTTGATGAGCTTTTTAAGAACGGTTTCGATGCTGTTTTCATTGGAACAGGAACCGCACTTTCAAAAGATCTTGATATTCCTGGTAAAGAACTCAAGGGAATTATTCAGTCAAATTATCTTCTTCGCATGGTTCGCCTCTATCAGGATGGAAATGTCGAAAAGTCAGAGGTGCCAATTGAGGAAGGTGATGAGGTTATCGTAATCGGTGCCGGCAATGTTGCAATGGATGCTTGTCGTACAGCAGTCCGCATGAAGGCAAAAAAAGTCACTGTTGCTTATCGTAAAACAGTAGAATTTATGCGTGCGGCAAAAGCTGAATATGATGGCGCACTTTCAGATGGCGTTGAATTCAAATGGGAGCATGCTCCTGTTGAATATGTAGGGGAGAATGGTCAGGTAACTGGCCTCAAGTGCCAGACTCCAAATGGTGAAGTAATTCTTCCGGCAAATAAAATCCTCATCGCAATCGGTTCTCGTCCGGCTGCAAGAATCATCAGCACAACTGAAGGAATCGATGCTGATGAAGGTGGATTTGTAGTTACAAGAGAAAAACCATACGGCATGACAACAAAGCGAGGCGTATTTGCTGGCGGAGATGTAGTACATAAGCCTGCAACTGTAGTTCTTGCAATGCGTGAGGCAAAAAAAGTTGCTGTAGGTATATCAGAATTCCTGGAAGCTAAAAAGCTTCTTGGAGAGTAAACAGTCAGGAGTAAAGGTCAGGGGGATATATGGCAGAAAATACTCAGATTCAGTTAGTTACATTCCAGCTTGGTGGAGAAATTTACGGTGTTGACATCATGGATGTCAAGGAAATCGTAAAAGTTACGAAAGTACGCCCGATTCCTAATGCGCCCTTCTATGTTGAGGGAATTTTCAATCTTCGAAGTGAGATAATTCCTGTTATCAATCTCCATAAGCGTTTCCAAATTCAAAAACTTCCAGTTGCGGAAGGTGACGAAGAATTTGAAGGTGGTTTCATTATTCTTAACATCGAAAATAACCGTATTGGAATCATTATCGATCGTGTAGCGCGGGTTGTTGCTATCGATACAGCTGACATCAAAGATCCTCCTCAGATGATTAGCGGTATCGGTACAGAATATATTCACGGAGTTATTCGTCAGGACGACAAATATCTCATTATGCTGGATATGCGGCGCTTATTTAACGCAAAGGAACTTCAGAAAATTCTTGATCCTGGCGAAGGTAGCAACGAAGAATAATGATTCAGACATTCAGTTCTACAATTCGCAGAAAAGAAATGGATGCGGTACTTACCTGTATGGTCGATGAAAAACTTGGCCCAGGTGAGTTAAACGCAAAACTTATACAGACAGTAAAAGAATTTACTGGTTGTGACGGTGCTGTTGCATTCAGAAGCCCGGCAATAGCTTTTTCTTATGTTTTAAAGGCATTGGATTTGCAGGCTGAATCTCCTGTTATGATTTCAGCCCTTGCACCGTCATGGCATTACACTGCAGTTAAAAATTCAGGCTACACCCCTATTGTTTTGGATGTAAATGAAGAAGATGGCTTGATTTCGCCTGAGGCGGTAGAGGATGGAATAAAAAGAGGCGGCAGAATACTTCTCCTTCACGAAACTATGGGGATTCTTCCAAAAATCGATGAGATTTTAGCTTTCGGCATTCCTGTTGTCGAAGATATTTCTCACTCTGTAGGCTCGGCATATACTTTTTCTCCTGCAGACGATGAGACTAGTCAAAAAGCAGAACTTGCAGACCAAAAAGCCGGCATGATGGGCTTGTACACTATTCTCGGACTCGAAGCAAACGATACAATCACAGCTGGTGGCGGGGCAATTCTTATGGCTCCCAAGCGTCGTGAATGGATTGTCCTTAAAAAGCATACAGACGAAGCTCCTGAAACTGATATTCTTTCAGATATGAACAGTGCTCTAGCTTTTATCCAAATGAAGGAATTCTCTAGAAACGAACAGGCTCGCAAAGCCCTTTTTGCAATTTTTCAGAAGTCTCTTATGAGCGGAAAAAATAAAACATTTTTGCGCAGTCCTGAAGCCGGCTCCACAATATGGTCTTTCCCTGTTATTCTTGCCGGAAGTTTTAAGGATGTAAAACAGTATGCCAGCCGAAAAGAAATTGAAATTCGTCCGGCTTACGAAAAGTCAGTGATTGCAATTCTTGCTGAAGAAGAGCAGTCAAATTATATTCATGCGAAGTCGCTTTTCCTCCGTACGGTGCTTTTTCCTTTATATCCTCGTTTGGGGTCGGAATCAGCAACAAAAATCGCAAAAGTTTTGGGGACCTTGCCGTAAAATTTTATGAAAGTAAAAAAGTCGCTCATCGTTGTAAACAGTTTTAAAGAGGAATCAAAGGCACTTGGTGCTGAAATTCAGGCATATCTTAAAAAGCTTGGAATTCAGGCTGATATTTTTGTCTTTAACGGTTTTTCAGAGCAATATCCTTTTTATGGTTATGATTTTGTAATAACGATGGGTGGTGACGGCACGGTTCTGTTTGCGGCCCGTGGTTGTGCACCTATGGGAATTCCAATTTTTCCGGTAAATTTCGGTTCATTTGGCTTTATTGCCAGTGTTCAACGGGGTGAATGGAAAAAGGAATTAGATGATTTTCTTGCTGGTAATTCTGTTATTGATGAGCGGAGTATGCTCAGGGCAGATCTTGTCCGCGGAGGTCAGAGAAGATTAACGGCCACAGGTTTGAACGACATTGTTGTATGTGGAAAAACAGCTGCTCATACAATTTCTTTCAATGTTCTTTACGATAAAGTCCCTCTTGGAGAAATAAAGGCCGACGGAATTATCATTTCGACTGCAACAGGTTCTACGGCTTATTCTGCCAGTGCGGGCGGTCCAATTATTGATCCCGGACTGGACGCTATGGTTTTAACCCTCATGAATGCTTTTTCTCTTTCAAGCCGCCCTCTGGTTTTAAGTCCTGACGGTTCACTTGAAATTGAGATTCTTCCTTCGCGTATTTCAGATGTGGTTATAAGTGTTGATGGACAGATTCCTGTGGATTTACATGTAGGGGATGTCATCAGAATCAATCAAATCGATGATAAAGCCAAATTAATTGGTTGCACCAAAGAAAAATTCTACAACGCCCTTCGTTCAAAATTAAACTGGTCAGGAGGTCCGCAGCATGCTTGAGGATATTTCAATCAAAGATTTTGCCCTTATTGATCAGGCCTCCCTTGAATTTGGCCAGGGTTTTACTGTTCTTTCTGGCGAAACTGGTGCCGGTAAATCTCTTTTAATCGGTGCACTTTCTTTTCTTCTCGGTGGCAAGGTTGGTGTTGAGCAAATCCGCACAGGTGCACATGAATCAGTCGTTTCAGGAACATTTTTCTTAGGAAAAACTCCGCAGACAGTGAGGGAACTTTCTCCAGAAGATGAACCTGCCAATGCTTTTGAATGGCTTTCCCTTCATGGTATTGAAGCCGAGGATAACCGTGTGCTTTTGCGTCGGGTGATTCGTGAAAATGGTAAGTCAGGAGCCTGGATTGGAAGCACTCCTGTCACTCGTGCAGATTTAGCTGAATTCAGTTCTTTTTTAATTGATATCCATGGCCAGCATGAGCATCAGTCTCTCATGAAAGCGAGCGAACATCGTAAATTTCTTGATTCTTATGCAGGACTTACAGAGCGTGTTTCAGACTTCACTTCCCTTTATTCAGAATTGGTTGCCAAAAGAAAATACCTTGACGAACTTAATTCTGATGATCGTGACCGTGCGCAGAAAATCGATTTTCTCACCTTTGCGGTTAAAGAAATAAGTGAGGCTAAATTAAAGCCAGGGGAAGATCTTGCACTTGATGAAGAAGAAAAAAAACTTTCCTCTTTTGAAAAACTTTTTTCCGATGTAGAGCAGCTTAATTCCGCTCTTTCAGGCGGAGAGGGCGAGGCCGTGGTCTCAATGCTCAAAAAACTCCGTGTCATTGCAGACAGCGCGGCTTCATCAGATAAGTCACTTCAAAAACTTTCAGAACGCCTGGACAGTGCCTTTTATGAGCTTTCCGACATTGCTGACGAATACAAATCCTACGAGCAGGGGCTTGTTTTTGATCCCGCCCGCCTGGCAGAAGTTCAGGAGCGGCAGACCCTTATCTACAATCTCAAAAAGAAATACGCTTCCTCTGTTTCGGCTCCCATTGCAGAAGTTATTTCATATTGCGAAAAAGCCCAGAGTCGCCTTGAAGAGTTAGACGGCTCTTCCAACAAAAAAGATGCCCTTGAAAAAGAAATTACAGAACTGGGCAAAAAAGTCTATATCGAAGCAAAAAAGATTTCTGAAGCGCGAAAAGCTGCCGCCCAGAAAATGTCAGATGCTGTTGTCACAGTGCTTTCAGCTCTCGGTATGAATGGCACACGCTTTTCCGTTCTGGTGGCCGAAAAACAGGGGACGGATGTTACCCAAAAATGTGGCCCATACGGAATCGATGATATTGAGTTCCTTATCAGCGCAAATCCCGGTCAGCCCTTACAGCCACTTGCAAAAATTGCCTCTGGCGGTGAGTTGAGTCGTGTCATGCTTTCCCTTAAAACGATTCTCTGTCAATCTGATGTAACGGGCGAATCCACTGTGGGAACCATGATTTTTGATGAAATTGACACGGGAATTGGAGGTGAAGTTGCTGTTTCAATCGGAAGTCACCTCAAAAAACTCGCAAAAAATCGGCAGGTTTTGTGTATTACCCATCTTGCAAGCATCGCCGTTTATGCCGATAATCAAATTAAGATTGAAAAAGCGGTCTCAGACGGCATGACCCAAACTCATGTCCGTGAAATTTCCGGCGAAGAGCGGGTTTCTGAGATTGCCCGTATGCTTTCTGGAGACACGGCGAGTGCCGAATCATTGGAACACGCCAGGTCGATGTTATCTAAGTTTGGAGGGGTATGATAATGTCAAGAGTCCTTACTGAAAACAGAGAACTGTGTGAATCAAAATGCGAGCCGTACAGAAAAATGATAAATGCAGCACTTGAGGCAGAAAAGCAGGTTTTGGTTTCAATTGAGCGGGATCCTACAAATTCTGCCTACAAGCGTTTAAATCTCTGCGATGAGATGATTGGTTGTGCAACCTACTATATTAATATAAATAATATCACTGTAGAACTTGTAAATACAAAAGATAACGATGCCCTTAATGATGCGCGAAAAATGATTTATAAGGCAATTATCTATCTTGAAGAAATAGTTTCTAACACAGTTGATGCACTCCAGTCAGATATGGAAGACAGACTGGCTTCAATCAGTGAGGCTCCTTTAGAAAAACGCTTTTATCTTGTCCGAAAACTTGGGCTTGCCATTGCCTTGCTTATAGATGCCTTCGGCGATAACACAAAATGGAAGTGGTCTTTTGTTGAGGTTCAAGGTCGTTTTGCGACAGTTGCAAAAAATCTTCTTGATCTAAAAAAAGCTGCAAAGGATTATTTTGATCCGAATGCTCCTGATTACGATAATTCAGTTCTTTATATCCGACTTATACGCAAACTGAATGACCAGTCTGCAACAGCTTATCGTGACCGTTATGAACTTTCTACTCACCGAATTGATGACATGCGTCTTGCAATTCAGTATCTCTCTGCCTGCCGCCGGATTGCAATTGCGCTTGGCGAGGCAGAAGAAGCGGAAGAAATCAAGAAAAAGGCTGGAGTCTGGAAGCAAAAAGTTGAGGCTGATCAAAAAGCAGGAAGAGCTAACTAAATGTTGAACAAAAAACTGATTCTCAAAATATTTGAAGGATTTTCCATTCAGCGGTGGAATGATTTGGTTCGTCCTTTTGCTCTGGTCGAAATGGATAAAGCTGCCGAAAAAATGGTTGCGGCATACATAATCGGAAAATACGAAGAATCCCAGGGGAAAAAAATTGACTGGGAATGGATGATATACGCTTCTCTATTTGACCTGCTTCGAAAAATTACCCTTAGTGATATAAAATCACCCGTACAAATGATGATTCGCCGAAAATATCCGGCTGAATATAATAAAATTAACGAGTGGATTTACAATAAATACAGTTCAATTATCCGGGACGAGGAACTTCTCGCTAGATTCAGGCATTATCTGGATTATGATTCAGATTTTAGTGAAAAAGAAGCGAATTTATCCGAGCGGGTTCTTGAGGCGGCGCATCGTTTTTCTACCTTACGGGAACTTGAAATGATAGCCCCTGTCAACGAAAAGGAAAGGGTAGAGGGAATCCATAAAGAATTAAGAGATAACCTTGTGCGCTTTGCAGATTTAAAAGGTGTGAAGATGCTCCTGAATCGTGAGCAGCCTTTTCAGTTTATTATGAAAATTGAACAGCTTCGTTTTCAGACCAGATGGAATCAGACGCCCCGCGTTCCGGAAACAAGTGTTCTAGGCCATTGTTTTTTTGTTGCTGCCGTAACCCTTCTCCTTATGCGGTCGACGGGTGAAAATCCTTGTCCAAAAAGACTGTTTAATAATTTTTTCAGTGCCCTTTTTCATGATTTGCCGGAGAGTGTTACTCGAGATATTATTTCCCCGGTCAAACAGGCTACAAATGAACTCCCAGGTATCGTAAAGCAGATTGAAGATGAGATAGTTCATGCAGAACTTGTTCCGCTAATGGATGAGTCTTATGTTGATGAAATTCTATATTTCACTAATGATGAATTTCAGAATCGTATTCTTGTCACTGAACTTGACGGACAAAAAACAGCTCAGCCTGTTACATGGGAAGAGTTGCGTGATAATTACAATTCTGATGTATATTCTCCAGTTGATGGAAAGCTTGTGCGTCTGGCAGACCATTTAAGTGCCTTCATCGAGGCTGATTCATCTATTAAATACGGAATTACCAGTAAGCAGCTTACAAGTGGACGGGATAATATTCTGAAAAGCTATCTTTCAGGCACAAAAATCAATGGAATTGATGCAATGCAGCTCTTCTGGTCAATCATGGAAGACTAGAAAGTTGAATTCTGAATGCGTAAAACTGTTAATTTTTTCAGTTACTTTTGCCGAAAATTTCTAAGATATGAAATGTTCGGTTTTTAAAGTCGTTTTTTCAATTTTGATTTTTTCGGCTGTTTCTCACTTGTATT
Organism: uncultured Treponema sp.; assembly: GCA_947167745.1. The sequence goes on along the minus strand of CAMVJE010000018.1, from coordinate 1,025 downwards.
CTGATACTATTCACGAAGTTCAGAAGGGCGAGACTTTATATTCAATAAGCAAAAAATACGGAGTGTCTGTTTCGGATGTTCAGGCGGCAAATGGTTTGTCTGATAACGGGATAAAAGTTGGTCAGAAAATCAAGATTCCGGACGGAAAAACTGGCGCAGAAGCAGTTTCGACAACTTCAAACACTGCAGCCGGTACAAATCCGCTTTCTGCTACCCCAGTTTCAAATCCGGCCCAGGGTGCAAAAATAGCAGCTTCTTCAAACGGAACTTACACTGTTCAAAAAGGTGAAACTTGGTTTGGTATTTCAAAAAAATACGGGATTACGGTTGCTGATTTGCAGAAATTAAATGGGGTTACTTCCGAAGCTTCCCTTCAAGTTGGACAGAAAATAAAGGTTCCCGGAGAAAAAACGGGGGCTAAAAATGCCGTATCTACGGCAAAAAATGTTACAGAAACAGGGAAAAAAGCTGAAGAAGTTAAGAAAACTGAATCAAAAGTTCCTGATTTGGAAAATCCGCGCTCTTATTCTGGTAAAAAAGCTGATTCTTCGTTAGTATGGCCTGTAAAAACTGAAAACATTGTCTATATTAATGGTAAGGTTGGCGGGGTAAGTATGGCTGCCAAGAAAAATGAAGAAGTGAAGGCCATCCGCGCAGGTACAGTGATGTTTTCCGGTTCATATCGGGGATTTGGAAATGTAGTTTTCATTCAAAGCAAGACGGGGCATATTTATGCCTATACCGGACTCGGTTCAATTGATGTGTCTAAAGGTGATTATATCAATTACAGTTCTGAAATCGGAAAAGCCGGAATAGATACTTATACAGGAAAATCTCAAATTTCACTTATGGTATTCCAAAATGGACAGCCTATCGATCCTGCAAAAGCTCCAAGAGGATAAAATAAGTTTTTTGATTTTTGCCATGTTATCAGTATTGACAAACTTTCTGATAATTTGTTATAGTTCATAACATCAAATGGGGGCGTAGCGAAGCTGGTTATCGCGCTGGCCTGTCACGCCGGA